>CALLBL010000013.1 GCA_937999345.1 uncultured Candidatus Altimarinota bacterium
AAAGAGTTGATCTACTACCCAGTCAGCTCTCGCTGATGGTTTATCCATCTTGTTGATAACTACGATAGGGTGGAGTCCGAGTTCAAGTGATTTCTTGAGAACGAATTTTGTTTGAGGCATAGGTCCTTCATAAGCGTCTACAACGAGACATACACTATCTACTGTTCTCAGTACACGTTCAACTTCAGAACCAAAATCGGCATGCCCAGGAGTATCCACGATATTGATTTTATTTCCTTTGTATCTGATAGAAGTATTTTTTGAGTAAATAGTAATCCCTCTTTCTTGTTCTTGAGCATTGCTATCCATCGCTCTTTCTTCTATTCCGACACGAGTATCAAAACCATCAGCAGCTTTGAGAAGCTCATCTACAAGTGTTGTTTTCCCGTGATCTACATGGGCTATAATCGCTATATTTCTAAAAGACATATATCTATAAGTATAAAAAATAAAAGCTCTCTCTACTAGAGGGCATTAAAAACTGCGAGGATTATAGGGAGAAAAGGCAGAAACGCAAGAAAAAACCTTGCAAAAGTTGACTATTTTAATAATATACATTTTAATATATTTAATTAAGAATGTTGATGAATACTATAGATATAACACAGAGAAAAATAATTGTTGCTGGAGCTTGAAAAGTATGAGGGGCAATTATAGATAATTTTTCATGTGATTTTAATAATATCTTGGTTGGGAATAGTACAGGAAACTATAAATGACATCAAGCCTATAAAATAGGAGAATTAGATAAAACTTCAGATATATCAGAATGATCGATAGGTATTATTGCATCTGTTTGAGAGTGAGTAGAAAAAGCACTGGAAGATTTTGGTAGTAAAAATATACCTACGGTTCTACTTTCTACAGCATATAGAGAAGAATTGTTGAACAAATATACAAACATGCCTATTTTGAAAGCTCCAAATCTAGCTCTACCTATAGTTGAGCTCATAGCTATATTTGAAAACTTTCACAGTTTTATTTGATTAGATATTCAAATACAAGAGTCTCATCAATCATGAAAAAAGGATCCAAGTTGAACAGCTAGAAAGTTAATCAAGATTATTAATAGTAAGGGATGAAAGTTTAATTTAGATTATATCTGATACGAGCCGAATGAATGAATAAGTATTCTTGGGGACCTTATAACATATAGATGAAATGTATCTAAGTCATTATGAATACCTGATGAATCTTTGGATGGTCATGCTTATCATCATTATGATGTTAGATGATCAACTTTTAATAGTGCATATATGGAGTTTATTAATGATGTAGAAGCATGGTCAGAAAAATATAAAGATCATGATATCACTTGATTTGATATATGATTTAAAAGATGAACACAAGTGAATTTTAGTGTTCCATTTTCGTTTCATCACAATGTAGATGGAAGAGATATTTATGCGGATGGACTGAGAGAAATACTTCCATGGTTTTTAGAACAAGAGGCTTGAATTCATGAAGTGACTGATTATTTAATAGATAGCAACAATGACTAATTATTCAGAGAAAGATATTCCACTCATAAATTTATGAGTTCAATTGAAGACCTTAAGTGAAGACGAATTACAGGTTGCTCTTTCTTTGCTCGATGAAGATGCAAGAGAGCTTATTATGGCAATATTAATAGAGAATAAATGAAGTTAGAATCAGTATTAACTCCGGTAAGTATATCAGATAACCAAGATAGCTATGTCTATGATTTTAATTTAGAAAGAAAAAGACTGGCAGTAAAAATGTATTTTATTCATGCTCCTCATGTATTATTAGAATACATTAAAATGCAAAATGCTTTAGCGAATCATAAGCTTAGTTATATGGTTGAGAATGAGCTAAAGTTTCAGAATCAAGAAATAAATACTATACTATTTTCTATTCTGAAACTTCCCAATAATCTTGGTGTTGGTACGTTTGTATGATCTGAAGGTTATATGAAAGGACTACAAGTCTTGATTTCTAGCCCTGATTATATATGAGGAAATAATCTCCGTGAAAGCTTATCAGAAGAATCACAGACTACACAAAATCATATTTATACTTCTATTATGTGGTTTTTAAATATGTCATATACGCTAGAGTGATTAGAATGGACAGATCGTGATCGTGAATGAAGAGTTTTAAGTGATAATTTCAAAGTAACTAGTTGTAAAGATTGAACTTTACATCTTACTGCTACAGATATATCTTGTGATATAGCTAGAACTATTTTCCTAAATACTTGAATCAATAATTATAATGTTTAAATAAAACCCCTCAGCATGCTGAGGGGTTTTATTATGAAGCGAGATTACGCTTCGTGATTTGGATCAAATCTTTTTACAAAAGGGATGAGAGCCATGATTCTTGCTCTTTTGATAGCTTTCGCTAGTTTCTTTTGGTTCTTCAGTGATACTCCTGAGTAGTATCTAGGTACTATTTTACCAAATTTAGTTATATATTTTTTAAGTAGTTCTACATTTTTGTAGTCTATATCTTGTCCTTCGAGTGGACATACTTTTTTTTCTGCCATGATTCTATAAGTGTTAGTGTAGTATTAAAATAGGTCATCATCATCGATATCAAGCTTTGAGCTCGTATCTTTGACTGGAGTTTCTGATTCAGTTGAAGAGATATCTTCAAAATCAGATTTTTTATTGAGGAAGATAAGATTTTGGGTAACTACTTCTGTTTTATAGAGTTTTTCACCACCATCTTTTTCTATGACTCTTGTTTTGAGTCTTCCTTCTATGTATATAAGTTTTCATTTTTGGAGAGAAGCTTCGATTCTATCAGCGAGTCATCCCCACGCTACGCAGTTATGAAACTCTGCTTCTGATTTACTTTCTCCATCACTTGTTTTATAATATCTGTTAGTAGCAGTCGTGAAGAGTGCTATCTTTTTCCCATTTTCAGTTGTTTTTATGATTGGGTCTCTGGTTACGTTTCCTACAAGTATTACTTTATTTACTGTTCTCATCGTCTCTCAGTTTTGTTATAAAACTAAATTAGTCTTCTTGTCTTACAAACATATATCTCCATACTTCACCGTATAGATTCATTTGTTTACTTATTTCTTTTATTGATTCTCCTTTCAACTTGAGGTTGAGAAGAGTATAAAACCCTTTTTCAGATCTATTGATCTTGTATGCGAGCTTCTTTTCACCCATAACTTCTTCACTTTCTACTTTACCAGAAAACTCTTTTATAAGTTTTTTGATTTTTGCAAATGAAGCATCTCTGTCTTTTTCAGCGAGAGTTGGGTCAACTATGATCATCAGTTCGTAGTCTATCATATGTTCCTGTGGATTATATCTTTACCGTATGTCAGTAAAGAAGGATATAAAAAGTGCTTTTCAAAAAAGCTGATGCATTCTATAGAAAAAGCCGTTAAAGTCAAAAAAAACTAGCTTTAATCTTTTTTTTCTGGATAATCTAAAACAAATATATATTTACACCAATTTAGATGCAAGAACTCAATCTCCAAGATATACTCAAAAATACAGCTGATCTCAAAGAAAAAAAAGTCTGATACGTAGCGATAGTTGGGAGGCCAAATGTAGGAAAGTCTACTTTTATCAATACCTTAGTAGGAGAGAAAATTGCTATAGTCAGCAACATACCTCAAACTACCAGGAATAAGATACTCGCAGTCTATAATGATGATGATGCGCAAATTGTATTTCTCGATACACCTGGAATTCATAAATCAAATAAAGTCTTTAATGAGCAGATAAATAATCAAGCAACTGGTACACTTGAAGAGGCAGATTTGGTTTTATATTTTCTTGATACATCCAGACCACTCTGAGAAGAAGAAAAATTTATCAAAGAGCTTCTCAGTCATATCAAAACTCCGATAGTAAAAGTATATACCAAGTCAGATCTCAGAACAGAACTGCAATATGATAGTGAAAATACTCATACCATCTCATCTCTTACGAGAGAATGATATCCACAACTTCTGAAAGAAATAAAATCACATCTGAAGGAAGATATGATGCTGTTTGGAGATGATATCTATACCAACCAAAATCTTCGTTTCCGTATTTCAGAGATTATTAGAGAAAAGATATTTCTCAATACTAAACAAGAACTTCCACATAGCACTTTTGTCCAAGTAGAGGAGATAAAAGAAGAACCCAAGATGTATAGAATCGTAGCCTACATCTACACAGAAACTGAGAGTCAAAAGTATATCGTGATAGGGAAATGATGAAACTTACTCACAAGAATATGAAAACAAGCAAGAATTGAATTAGAAAAGATGCTGGATAAAAAAGTATTTCTCGCTGTCAGAGTAAAAGTAAAAAAATGATGGAAAAAAGATGAAGACTTCATTAAGAAAATGTTAAATTAAAAAACTCCCCACATCGGGGAGTTTTTTAATTCTCTATATTTATTAGAGAGATAGGCTATTTATCGTAGTTTCAAAAGTATCAGCTGGATATGCTCCAGATACTATTTCATATTCACCAGTTTCTATATTCAGGATTACATTTCCAGGTGTTCCTGTAATTCCAAATAATTGTTGTCCAGTACTATATTTTTTTGCAACTAGGTCTTTACTATCACCATTATCTATACAGGTTTGTGTAGCAGCTGTGTCTACTCATTTTTCCTCTGCATAAGCTAATATATCTCTTACACTGTCTCTTTTTTCGCTGAGACTTTGTTTGAATGCGTAGTTGTACGCTTCAGTACTTCATGTACTTGCTATACACTCGAGCGCTTCAGCTGCCTCTTGAGTTCTATTTCATCCAACTCCTATAAAGTTTACAAATGCGTGATTAAATACTCATGGTAATGCTTCAGTTACTGTCTCAACCGTACCATCATCTACCATTTTTTGACAGAAATGACAGTTTACATCACTATATTCAAGCCAAAGTATTTTTGCATCTGCATCACCTTCTACGTGAGCAGTGCTTCTAATCTCTTCTATGACAGCTTTATCCTCTATCATGAGAAACCCTCTCTCACTTCTTTGTGCAAATGGATCAAAGCTCGCTCCTATTTGTAGAGAGTATTCTCCAGATGGTATAGCTGTGAGATATTGAGCCATAGCTCCGTTATCAGCTATTTGATTTGTTGAGAATAATACAGCAGGAAGTTTCGTTATATTATTTTCTTTGATATAATCTTCGATTCATTCATCAGCAAAGTCTTTCATTTCGTACTCAGCAGCAGCAAGGAAAGGTGTTTGCTTGAGTTGAGATACTATATCGTTGGTTCCACATGATGTACATCTCGTATCATCTATAACTGTTATTTTTAGATCAGTAGCTACTGCAGCGTTATTAGCTGGATTCACTGCTACTGGATTTCCCATGCTTCTCCCTGCGAAAAATGCAAGTACTGCAATCACAACTAGAAGAAGTATAATTACTATATAGAGTACATTATTGTTATTTTGTACTACTACGTCTTTTTTCTTACTCATATGTATTTTATTAAAAGTATTAACGTAAAAATAATAAACATAAAAACACAAAAGCAAAATACTTTCAAATATTTCTCTGTTTACTTTTTGTATTATTATCTTATGTATTTATCCTTAAGATAAACTTAATGGGTTATTTTATAGGAATTGGTCTCTCGTTACATCCTATTTCATAGTCAGTAACTTCCGACCCTTCGGTGATTGCTCTTATTCATCGCAATCAATTTTTCTCTTGGCTAACCACCAGAGAAAAATCAGAGCCTCATTTCTCATCCTGCTCAATGAAAACCATCTTAAAACAATAAAATACATTCATTTACATGAACGTATTTGATTATTTTATGGTATCCCCAGCAGGAATCGAACCTACATCTACCCCTTAGGAGGGGGTTGTTCTATCCGTTGAACTATAAGGACAAGAGTAGTAAGGTGACTATACGTTACCGAACCAGATTATAGTAGTGATGATGAGTAACACAAATAGAAATCATATTATGATTGCATTTGTTTGTTTTTCGTATTTTAGTTTTTTAGTGAGCTCTGCTTTTTCTCCTTTGAGTTCTTCTACTTCTTTATTTAAAAACGTTTTAGATTCTTCAAGTAGAAATTGAGATTTTTTGAAATCTATAAGAGTAACAGAATTTTTTGCTACCTCTTCTGCTCTTCAGAGCCTGAGGGCTAGTTCTTGGATAGTGTTATCTTTCTTTTTAATTTCTTCTCTGAGATCTATATAAATTCTTTCTAGACTTCCTGTCGAGTTTGTTTTTGTGCTGACTGAAGTTTCAGTTGGAGCTTCTTTGTTTGTAACTATGACTTCTTGCTGAGGTTTTGCTGCACCTGATAGGTTGTCTATATCAGACTTATGAATATAGATAATCTTACCATCTTTCTTGGACCTTAGCTTTCCAGCCCTGATATATCTATCGACACTACGAGTAGATACTCAAAGTATTTCAGCTGCCTCTTGTCTAGTTGTATTGTACATAGAATTATGATAATAATTATAAATTTCATTGTTTCTAAGATAATGCTTTCGTGTCTATAATCAAAATATTTTGTCGACTTTCACTTCACTTCTGTAAAAATATGTATAAAACTCATAAAATGTTCTTGACTTCTTTTCTAAATCTATATAATGTCCGAGCATTAAATTTCGCGGCTATCGTCTAGTGGTTAGGACACCTGGTTTTCATCCAGGCAACCGGAGTTCGATTCTCCGTAGCCGTACCATTTTAATGTTAAACTTTGATATTAGAGCATATTACGTATCCTATCAATGTCTATCGCGGAGTGGAGAAGTGGTATCTCGCCAGGCTCATAACCTGGAGGTCGTCCGTTCAATTCGGACCTCCGCAACCAAAAAAATACCTAAATAAAAGGCTGAGACTGATTCGCTTCAGCACTCAGTCTTTTTATATGTCACTATAGCTCAGTTGGTTAGAGCGCAGGATTCATATCCCTGAGGTCGGTGGTTCAAATCCACCTAGTGACACCAATTTATGTTCAACAGGTGAATTTGAAATGAGGCTATGATTTCCAGTCTGCTCGAAGAGCAAAGATGGAAATTGATTACGACGAATAGGAGTAATCACCGAAGGGTCGAGAATTACTATTTCTGAAAGAAATCGTAATGAAGACCAAATCCACCTAGTGACACCAAATTTAAAATAAAACGTAAAATCGCAATTACAAAATCTATTCTCATATACGATGCGTAGTTGCTTTTTTTATACAAAATCATAGTATTTATCCATAGTTTTTAATACAAGACCTAATGTTTATAGATGAAGTTCAAATCAAAGTAATCTCATGAAAATGATGAGATGGTCTTGTTTCATGGAGAAGAGAAAAATACATACCTAAGTGAGGACCCCGGGGATGAGATGGATGAAATTGAGGTGACGTATTTTTACAAACAGAAGTAAATATAAATACACTTTCAGAATACAGACATAAAAAAGTTTTAGCAGCAGAAAAATGAGAAAGAGGATGAAAGCAAAATATGCATGGAGCGAATGCAGAAGACTTGATACTCAAAGTTCCAGTAGGTACACTTGTAAAAGATGCTAATACTGGTGAGCTTCTTGCTGACCTGAGTGAAGAAAATCAGAGACTACTCGTAGCAAAATGAGGGAGATGAGGTTTCTGAAACTCACACTTTTGTTCGAGTACTCGTCAGGCACCAGCATTTGCTGAGCTTGGGGATGTATGTGAAGAGAGAGATTTGCATCTCGAGCTGAAACTCGTTGCAGATATTGGTATCATCGGGATTCCGTCGGCTGGGAAGTCTACTCTTATATCAAAACTCAGTAATGTCACTCCAAAGATTGGAGATTACCCATTTACTACTTTGACACCAAATCTCGGAGTACTCGACCACAAGTGAAAATCATTAGTACTCGAGGATGTCCCAGGACTTATACCATGAGCTCATGAATGAAAAGGACTTGGTATAGAATTTTTAAAGCATATAGAAAGAACAGGGGTGTTACTCCATATGCTTGATCTCTATAGACTTGATGAAGTATTTTCAGACTATACCGATATCAGAAAAGAACTAGAGCTTTTCTCTGACCTACTGTTAGAAAAAGAAGAGATTATCGTGCTTTCAAAAGCAGATCTTCTTGATAGCGAGATGAAACAGCACATAGTATCAGAGTTTAAAAAGAAGTATTCAGACAAAACTATATTTGTCATATCAGCAGCTACAGGGGAATGAATAGAAGAACTCAAAGATTTTCTCGTAGATAACTACTCAAAAGAAATCGTAGAAATATCTGAAGATGATGAAGTAGAAGAAATCAGACTCTATGACCTCAAGGATAATGTAAATCCAAAACACGTAACAGTAACTCATCTCTGAGAAATGCAGTTTAGAGCTAAAGGAGTCAGGCTTGAACAGATTATCCGTATGACGGATTTTGATAACAAAGAAGCAATCATGAGAGTCTATGACGTAATGGACAAACTCTGAGTAATTAGAGAAGTAGAAAAGCAGCTCAAGAAGATTCTCAAGGATGATCCTATAGATAATAGTTTTTTCTTTGAAAATGAAGATTGAGAATCAGAAGAATTTTCTCCGAGTATACTTATTTGAGAGAGAGAGATAGGTCTTGAGAAGCTGAGATACAATTTATAAAAAAGAAGCATAATTATGCTTCTTTTTTATTATCAAAATCTTTCTTTATATTCGCTATTTAATAAAATAATACTTATTTGATTAGCATTATATAGAACTTTTAAAGATTCCAAATCTGTTATCGCAATATCATGCATTGGTCATAATTTAGAAAGAAATAATCATTCTCATAAGTATATAGAGGCATGATATGATCCGTTAGCATTATCTTTATCTTCTTTATTTTGTATACAAACTATATCTCATTTTTTTATCTTTCAATGCTCTCTTACTTGCTCAAAAGTAATATCCTCTGGTATAGTTGGTCTAATTAAATCATTGTCTTTATTCCGTCACTTTAACATATAGCAAAAGTCTACGCAATCTATCGTATTTCTATTAGGAGATATACCTCAGGCTATCTTATTATATTTTCTATCATATTCATTTTTGTTTCTTAAATATTCAGCAAGTCTTTTTATGATAAGACTACTTTGCAATAATTCTAGCTGATTATTGTTATCTCGATTTGAAAGTAATATTTTCAAGTCTCAGATATTTTTTAAATTATTAAATCTTATTTGTCCTTGATTATCTATTAGAGTAGATTGATACTTCCTACCTATAGTTAATATATTTTGAACTAATATACGATTACCTTCACGTGAGCTTGGGCCATTATTTCTGGTCTTCGTTGATATATAGATATATGTGTCTTTCAGTGTATTCATATTACTTTTCTATTTCGTTATATCTTTCAAGATAAAAATGGGATTCCTTGTCCCATCTAGAGCTTGTTCTAAAAACTTTTTTAAATTCTGGTAAAAATTTATCTTCTAATACCTCCCATATACCATCAATCCATTCATCCCTGAGTTCACTATCAAAAAATGAACATGAAGCAATTTTTTGTTTTCAAACTTTATTTCTATATCAATCTTTTAGATGAGATAATATTTTATCAACACTAATATCTTTTTCATAATCAATAAAATTTAATATTTTATTTGTTGGTATATTATTTGCATCCCCATACATCATTTCTATTCTTATAATGTTTTTTAATTCGTCTTGAGAAATTCAAAAATTCCTATTTAGCATGAGTATTGTAAATATATCTAGCATAGCTAATGCTAATAAATATGATAAATGTTGTAATTTTTCTTCTTTACTTGAATTCTGTTTTGGTGCGTTACGAATTTCATTTCTTTGAAAACTTTTTGCTAAAAATATAAGATCATTATCTGAAAAATTAATTTTACTTATCTCATGTTTTACTATTCCTCTTAGTATATCTTGAATTTCTTGAGATTCTGCACGTAGTACATCTGTATGTTTATTAATTTCTTTTGAAAAATCTATTTTTCTAAAATTATTTAGTATAGAAACACTTACATTATTTAAGGTATTAAGTTCTTGGTTTGTTGTATCAAGAAAGGTCAATGCTTTCAACTTTCATTTTCTTATCATTCATGAAAATGGACATTTTGATTCTATTTTTTCAGGAGATGTGCCAGGTGTAGTTTTACTATTCATAAACTTATTATAAATAAATATATAAAAAGTCAATTATAATATCCACCTTGCTCTTTTGCTGTTTTTCACTACACTTTCAGCCATACAATTTATTTTCACAAACAGATAAAATAATCATGAAGTTTAACCTCGATAATTTAGTAGAAGAGTTTAATGAACTAGAACAATCTCTTGGGAATCCAGATATCTTTAAAGATCAAAAAAAAGTGAGAGAAGTGAGTAGTCGTAAAAAAGCTATAGAAGAAGCTGTAAATATATATAAAGAGTACAAATCTCTTTCGGAATCCCTCGAAGAAAATAAAGCTATGCTTTCAGAAGAATCAGATGAAGAGATGAAAGGACTTATCAAGATGGAGACATCAGAAGCAGAGGAAAAACTCCCAGGTTTAGAAGAGCGTCTTACATTTGCGCTCCTTCCCAAGGATCCAAATGATGATAAAAATATCATGGTAGAAGTCAGAGCTGGAGCTGGTTGAGATGAAGCAGCACTTTTTGCAGGAGAACTCTCGAGAGCCTACATGACCTTTGCAGAAGAAGAAGGCTTCAAAGTAGAAATCACAGAGAAAGCAGAGAGTGAGACATGATGAGTAAAAGAGCTTATTTTTGAAGTAAAATGAGAGTGAGCCTACAGCAAATTCAAATACGAATCAGGAGTACATAGAGTTCAGAGAATTCCAGAAACAGAGAGTAAATGAAGAGTTCACACTTCGGCTATAACTGTTGCTATCATGCCGGAAGTAGATGAGATAGATGTAGAGCTCAACATGGATGAAATCGAGATGAAATTCACCAGATCTGGATGACCAGGAGGACAGCATGCTAATAAGTCAGACTCAGCTGTGCACCTCAAGCATATACCATCAGGAACCATAGTTTTCTGTTCAGACGGGAGATCTCAGCATAAAAATAGAGATAAAGCCTTTCAGATTATGAGGGCCAAACTCTACGCATTTGAACAAGAAAAGAGAGAAAAAGAGCTCTGAGAAGCGAGACTTTCTCAAGTAGGATCATGAGATAGATCAGAAAAAATCAGGACATATAACTTTCCTCAGGATAGAATCACTGACCATAGGATCGGACAAAACTTTTCAGGGATTCCTCAAGCTATGACAGGGAAACTCGGTCACATCATAGAAGCCTGCGCAGTAGCTGATGAACAAGCCAAGCTTGAAGCAGCAGGAAAAGGACAATAATTTTTTAATAGATAGTCTATGTCACGCATAGGAACGAGGGCCGAGTATCATAAAACCAGATGAAAAACAGTTATGTGAAAAGATGATTGTCCTTTTTGTGATGATTCAAGAATTGAAAACACACTCATACACACTTTGAAATTTTGGAAAATTATTCTCAACAAATATCCATACTCATGACAAGAAAACCACCTCATGGCTGTACCTATTCGTCATATCCAGTTTGTAGATGAGCTCAATGCTGATGAATTCTCAGAACTACCTGAAGTCCATAAATTTGCGAAAGAATTTTTTGAAAAAGATGGGCAAAAGCATTATTTCTCAGCAACACGTGAAACGATGGGAAATAGAAGTGTAGAGCACTATCATATGCACTTCATTCCAGGAAAGATGCAAGGAAAATACATTAGATGTATGCTCGAAAATCAAGGATTTCCTATAGATGCCGAAGTGAAAATACAAAAATAACCTACCCTCAAGAACTTACATGGATATTAATATATAAATATTTTTTTGATGCCAATATAATAATAGTCTATATATTAAATATAGACAAAACTTCAGAAATATTTAAGGTGAATATGTTATGATGATAAAGTATTTAATATTTAACCTATTTTGTTTATGAAAAATATATTTATTGTTCTTATGTGACTCTTTATACTTGCTTCGTGTGGAAAAGCAGAAGTAGTTGAAACTCCAGCAGCAGTAGATGCTACACCAGTAGTAGAAACTCAAACGGTAGAAACTGAAGCAGTTGAAGCTGAAGCAGTAGTTCCAGAAGTAGTAAAAGAAATCATTCCACCAAGTGCACCAAGTTTTAGTCAAGCCAGCATTGACTTTAAACATTCTTTTAATAAAGATGACTTTAGTTTCCTTGGGGGAACATTTATAGATGTAGATGGTGATGGGGCAGATGAAGTATTTATCGCTGGATGAAGAGGCCAGGATGACGCACTCTTCACTTATAATAATGAGCAACTAGAAAATAAAATTTCAAATACAAATATAAATAACGCTGCAGCTGGATATGGTTCATATGCAATCGATTTCGATACAGATGGGGACGATGATCTCTTTGTAGCGAGACATGATGGAGTATATTATTATGATAATAATGCAGGTTCTTTTACTGAAACAAAACTTGATATTGCATTTCCAAATCGTGCACTTCCTCTGGATATAGAGCTAGGAGATAGTGACAACGATGGAGACTTAGATATGTTTGTTTCTACATTTGTAGATCCTCAATTCTTTAAAGCTGCTACTTTTAATAATCCAGATATTGTACAAAAGAGTTTACTTCTCAGAAACGATGGAGACCTTAGTTTTACAGATATTACTGATGAAAGTGGACTCGTAGTAGTACAAAATATATTTGCAGGGAACTTTGTAGATTTGGATAACGATGGAGATCAAGATATGGTTATCTCTCCAAACACTGATAGTGTAAAGATTTTTGAAAATAACGGATGAACATTTACCAAAGTATATGAATCAGATATATATAGTTTCTGGATGGGGCTCGCTATGAGCGATGTTGATAACGATGGAGATACTGATCTCTTCTTCTCAAGTATTGGGACGAGTATACCAGCAAGTGTAGTTCAGTGAGATAGTACTTTTGAGCAAAATGTAGTAACTCAATATCTCTTCTTAGAAAACACAGGAGCTATGACATTTACTGAGAAAAAAGACCCAGCATTTGGTAAGCTTGGATTTGGTTGGGGGATAGTTCCAGTTGATTTTGATCTCAATGGAAATGATGATTATCTTATCATGCAAAACTATATAAAATACCCACCACATAAGCTTTCTAAGCTTCCAGGTGAACTTCTTGTTCAAGGAGTTGATGGTACATTTGTAGCAAATATAGATAACTATAATCTCGTAAATAAAGCATACGGTATCTCAGCTCTTGTTGGTGATATCAATGGTGATGATCTCGATGATGTGGTATATCTCAACCTTGATGGAAATCAGGCAGCACATCTCAGAGATACTGATGAAAATAACCGTTTCCTCAAGATAGAGCTTCCAAATACTCCAGCATATCTTCATGCAAATGTTGAAATGACTCTTTCTGATGGTACGAGCGTAAAAAAACCTTACCTTCCAAAACAAGGTCTATTAACAAAACAAGGATCAAGTGTGCTATTTGGTCTCAATGGAACTCAGGCATCTGCAAGCTCAGTAGTTGTTACTACCAGAGATGGAAACTCACAAAGTTTTGATATACAAGCAGAGCAAAAAGTATTAGAAGTAAAATAATCATCTCATAATATATATAAATAAGAGCCTTCTATATGGGGCTCTTATTTGTTGTAATTAGTTATAGTATGATTATATTATGAGTAAATATTATTAACATAACTTAGCAAAAACCTATGCAATACAATAAACTAGGAAAAACAGATATAGAAGTATCAAAGATATGTCTTGGAACTATGACGTGGTGAGCTCAAAATAGTGAATCTGATGCTCATGAGCAGCTCGATTATGCGCTCGACCATGGAGTAAACTTTATAGATACGGCCGAGCTCTACGCGATACCAATAGATCCAAATACATATGGACTCACCGAGCAGTATATAGGTTCGTGGTTTCAAAAGACTTGAAATCGTGATAAAGTGGTGCTCGCTACTAAAGTAGCAGGGAGATGACCATCTCATATTCGCGGATGAACATGACTCACACCAGAATGAATACTTTCTGCTATAGATGATTCATTATCGAGACTCAAAACAGATTATGTAGATTTGTACCAACTCCACTGGCCTCAGAGACCAGTCCAAGCATGGGGAAAGCTCAACTATTCAGATGACTTTTTTGACGCGCAGAGACAGGATGAAGAGCATATATTTCAAATACTCAAAACTCTCGATAAGATTCAGAAGGCATGAAAAGTAAGACACTTCTGACTCTCAAATGAAACTTCATGGGGAGCGATGAAGTACTTGCAAATAGCCAAGGATAATAACCTCCCACGTATGGAGTCGATTCAAAATGCCTACTCAATTATCAGAAGAGAGTTTGAGGTGTGACTCGCTGAAATCTCTCTACAGGAACAGATGTGACTCCTTGCATACTCTCCACTGGCTGGATGACTCCTCTCATGAAAATATAGAAACTGAAAATGGCCAAAAGATGGAAGATTTACACTCTTTGGAAAAAATAATATGTGATACTATCTCAATGATCGTAGTTATAAAGCTGTTGAGGATTTTGCTGCTTTAGCTGATGAATTATGAATCACTCTCACAGAGCTTTCGCTCGCTTTTGTAAATGATAGAAAGTTTGTGACATCAAATATCATAGGAGCTACAACTATAGATCAACTTAAAGAATGTATTTGATCTGCAGATGTAGAATTATCATCAGAAACTAGCGCGAGGATAGATGAGATGTTTACTGAGAATCAAAATCCAGGGAATTTTTAGAATTTGACATATTTAAATTAATTGTTATTATGAATAAAATTTAATTTTAATTTTTAGATATAAATGACACCTCTTGATTACCAAACCTGAGCCGAGAGACTTATTGAAATAAAAAAGATTCTTAGTGAGAAATGACATAATATTTCAGATGAAGTAGCGCTTAAAATTATCTGAATTCTAGATTCAGAGATTCTTGATAATGATGAAAAGTTTAATGAATTTTTAGAATTTGGATTTTCTCTTTATCTTATTTTGCTTGATGACAGAATGCTTAAGGCTAGTGGACAAGAAGAATTATGAGAGATTGAAAATAAAAAATGGGAGTCGATGGAGATAAGGGATTGTTTTCCTGAACATAAAATATATTTTATTCTCCGTAACGATAACTTAACAACTTTAGCAGATTTATTTGAGAAAATGCGTACGAGTCATAATGGATGAAAGATGTTAGCCATAACTCCATCAATTTGATTAAAAAAAATGGCATATATTTATTTTCAACTATCTTTATTGGAGGCTCCGAACGATATACTAAATAGTGTATATGATTATTATAAGAATGGAGAGCCATCAAAGTTTAAAGATTTCCAACGTAATATAGAATTACTGCAATCTGATCGTCAAAAACTTTAATTCAAAATTCCCCCCAAAACTTCGCATATACGAAGTTTTTTTATTTCTCTCGTCTGGAAATTATTTCGAGAAAATACTCATTTTTCTAAATTTGATAAAATTTACCCCAAAATAGGCTCATATTCGAGCGATAAAAAAACTCTCGTCTGAGAACTTTTTAAATTTGAAATTGATTTTTGGCTCTGTATAGTAGAGAGTGTACTATTTTATTTATCCCTTTTTCTTTCCTTTGAGTAGAAAGGAAAGATGTCCGAAGGACAGATAGGAATTATTTTTAAAATCTATGGCAACCAAGAAAGAACAAGAAAAAAATAACGCAGATTATGGTGCTGCAAATATACAGGTACTCGAGGGACTCGAGCCAGTAAGAAAAAGACCATGAATGTATATCGGTTCGACTGACGAAAGAGGTCTTCATCATCTCGTATGGGAGATAGTGGACAACTCGATAGATGAAGCGATTGCAGGACATTGTGATACTATTACCGTGACGCTTCATGAGGACTGAGCTTGTAGTGTACAGGATAACGGGAGATGAATCCCTACCGGTATTCATCCAAAGACAAAGAAATCTGCGCTCGAGACAACACTTACCGTTCTCCATGCGTGAGGAAAATTTGGTTGAGGTTGATATAAGGTTTCTGGTTGATTACATGGTGTATGATCATCAGTAGTAAATGCACTCTCTACAAAGATGGAGGCATGGGTTCATAGAGAAGGAAAAATATTCTACCAAGCATATGAAACTGGGAAACCACTTGCCGATGTGACGACTATCGGAGATAGTAAAATCACTGGTACTATTATCAAATTCTATCCAGATGACAGCATTTTCAAGATTACTACGAAGTTTGACTACAAAGTAATCCTTAGAAGACTGAGACAACAAGCATATCTTACCAAGGGTATCAAACTCAATATCATAGACGAAAGAAATGGCCAAAAGTATAGATTCTATTTCGAGGGAGGTATTAGATCATATGTAAACTTTCTCAATAAAAACGAACGTACTATCTGAGATGTATTTTATGCTGAAAAAGAAAAAAACGATATCCTTGTAGAGCTTTCATTCCAATACAATAAAGAATACTCAAATAATATTATTTCATTTGTAAATAATATCCACACTCCAGAAGGAGGTTCTCATATGACTGGTTTCAGAACTGCGCTTACGAGAACTATCAATAAATACGCAAGAGAAAAAGGAATATTGAAAGAAAAAGATCAAAATCTTACTAACGATGATGTAATCGAAGGGCTCACAGCTGTTATCTCTATCAAGGTTATTGATCCTCAGTTTGAAGGGCAAACAAAATCGAAGCTCGGTACTCCAGAAGCGAGAGGTGCTGTTGATAGTGTCTTTAGTGAAAAACTTATGGAGTTCTTAGAAGAAAACCCTAGAACAGCAAAAGCAGTATGTGAAAAGGTATTTTTAGCTGCAAAAGCGAGACTCGCAGCCAGAGCAGCGAGAGATACAGTTATCAGAAAAGGTGCACTTGAGGGTATGACACTTCCAGGGAAACTTTCGGATTGTTCGAGTAGAGACCCAGCTGTTTCAGAACTCTATATAGTCGAGGGAGATTCTGCCGGAGGTTCAGCAAAACAAGGTCGTGATAGAGAGCATCAAGCTATCCTCCCTCTCAAGGGGAAGATTCTCAACACAGAGCAGGCTCGTATCGACAAGATTTTTGCCAATAATGAAATCAAGAATCTTATTATAGCGCTTGGTACTTCTATTGGGGAGACATTCGATATTTCAAAACTTAGATATCATCGTATCGTTATCATGACGGATGCCGATGTAGATGGAGCTCATATCCGTACACTTATTCTCACATTCTTCTTTAGATATCTTCGTGAAGTGATAGATGGATGATTTCTCTACATAGCTCAACCACCTCTCTACAAACTGACAAAAGGAAAGAAGTCATGGTATGTATATTCAGATCCAGAAAAAGAAAAGATAATAGCGGAAAACGATATTACCGGAGAAAATATTCAGAGATATAAAGGTCTCTGAGAAATGAATCCAGAACAACTTTGGGAAACAACTATGGATCCAGATCAGAGAAAGATGTACAGAGTATCGGTAGATGATGCAGAGGAAGCAGATGAAATCTTTAAAACTCTTATGGGTTGAGATGTAGCTCCAAGAAGGAAGTTCATCCAAGCTAGAGCAAAAACAGTTAAAAATCTCGATATATAATACATAAAAAAGTTGAAGTCACCTTCAGCTTTTTTATTTGCAAATATTATCATTGCAGGTAAAAAATAGATATAAAAATAAATATAAAAGGCCTATCGGCACTTCGATGTAAAAGGATAATTTTATTTATTAATGTTTATGAAAATATGTGAAAAGTATTACAGCAGTTCTCGATAAGTAAGGATCTCAAGGATCCAGTTATTCTCTTTGGTCTTTTTTGGTATGTAGCTCTCACTCTCGTTTTAGCTGTCTTTATAGGAAATCTATGGGCAGCTATTTGTTTTTCTTTGGCTGCTTACGCAGTTATAGGAAATGATGCAGTGCAAACACTCATGACATATCTGCATTCAAATAATGATATCCCATGGAAATACCTCTATGGTTGAGTAGCTGCTGTTTTACTCTGAGTTATCTGGTTTGGATTTATTACGGGTGGATGAGATATCACCTACGGTCGTCTCGATGCAAAATGATATGCGGATATAAATGTGGAATGGTATATTGTTATATTTCCTTTGATACTTGTTTTTCTCACGAGATTTAGATGAATACCAGTATCAACTTCACTTCTTATTTTATCTATATTTGCTAGTGAGCTTCTATTCCAAAAAATTGTTATGAAGTCAGCACTCGGGTACCTAGTTGCTTTTATTGCTTCGTTTTTCATGTGGACCATAGTTGAAGTTACTCTGAAAAGAGCAGCTAATCAGGCAAAAACAAAGGTTTTCAATTTTGCAGCAATGCTATTTCAAGCAGCTGTAGCTGCAGCAGTTATTATGGTAGCACTTGGATATATTGTAATCCCCCTTTGTCTCACTCTCTTTCCAGGATTAGAGATTCCTGCTATAAGCACTTTCCAATTATGACTCTATAGTTTAGTAGCGTTCTTATTTGTGTTAGGTATTTTGTATGAGAGAAGAGCAAACGCAAAGGTTTCTAGATCATCTATATTTTGGAGGATAGCTCAAACCTTTACTACCGTACTTTTATTTTCTACGTGGCTCATGCATGATATGGTAAATATTGCTGTATTTCTTTGACCACAACTGAGTGTAAACATTATGGTGCTTATCTCATTTATTTTCTTACTTTGACTTGCCTATACTTTCCGTATAAAAGGATGACCAGTATGAAACATAGTTACGAAAAAAACATCAACCAATGAAATCGTAGCTGCAACCATGATTGATCTCGTATATTTTGTGATTCTTCTTATATTCAAAGAGTGGTCAAATATACCAATGAGTACTACTTGGGTATTTGTATGACTACTTGCAGGGAGGCAGCTCGCTATACGTAATATAAATAGAGTAGATGTAGTGCAGTCTGGAAAGAGATTTAAAGTAGCATTCCAAGAAATATGGAAAGACTTCTCTAAGATCATGGTATGACTTGGTATATCTGTAGTAGCACTTATTATTGTTCGCGCGTTAACTAATACATAAATATATGTTTCAAAAACACCTAGATAACCATGGTATATCTTATAGAGATCATTTAAAGCTTGCATTTTTCTTTGCTCGAGAATCTTTCAAAGCAAGTTTTATGGCTGCTATTCATTGATTACTACCAAACTTATTTCAAACAAGTGCAAGTGATCTACATAAATCTATTCTTCCTCGATATGAAGAGCTTCTAAAAAAGATAAAAAATAAATATGACTAAAATAGTTACTTTTGACATGCTTAAGGATTTTAGCATTCAAGTAGCAACAAAGAATAATATTGTTTTTGATGCTGTTATTCTTGATGATTTTAAAGATGTGTTTTCGGATATTATGATAAAGTCATCAAGGCAGCTTCAGGTTTGATCTCAAAAGCCTTGAAAATTGGTTAAAAAAATGAATAACCTTATTTCATTATATCCTGAGCATCAACGAAATATACTTTTAATTTCAAATAGAGTAAGACAAATGATTCTTTGCTTACTCCAAGAAGAGCTATATAATCATATAGTTTCTTTATCACAAGATAAGTGAAATAAGACATGGTCTTTTCATGAACTAAGAAAGAATTATCCTAAATCAGATACATTTTTTCGAAGAACTTTTTGATGAGACTCAATAAGTAAGAAGAATATGAAATTGTTTCTTTCAGTACATTCTGATAATTTAGATGATATATCTGAAAATTATATTCCTAGAAATACGAACAGATATACAGATAATTTCTTAAGGTCTAAATTTTTATGATTTTTAGATAGTCAATTAGGGTATCGGCACATGTCTGATTTATTATATTTTTTTGGTAGCGAGAGTTTATGAAGAACAATCTATCAAAAGGTAAAATGAGACTCAGAATTCTCTATTGAAAAACAGAAAGCTTTTTTAGTTTGAAATATATCAACTAATCAACTGAGTGCTATTGGAAGATTTATATGACGCTGGTCAGAGAAACAAATAATAAGAGTACTAAATCAATATATATGACAAGAGTCAGTATTGTCTTGGTCACCAGATAAATTGAAGAAATGGGAAGATGTAAATTGATATAAAGTGTGAAGATCTGTTATTCAAGCTTTGAGAACTTATACATTTGCTTTATGAGAAGATTGGTTATACGTATTGGTTAAATTAATGGATCAAGAATATGTTTCAAAAAGATTTTATTATAATCGTTCTTCATATTACTGATTAGATGTAAAAGATGCAACTCAAATCAATGATTCTTACGAATATATTCCAAATATAGATAATCCTGATAATGAAGATAATAATATTATGCTTGCTCAAGAAACAAGCGTTAGTATTTCTCAGATGAAGGATTTGCTTTGAGACAACTATCAGTTAATGATAGATTCTATAAATAGTGGAAAGGATATTGATCCAGAACTGTTACAGCATGCAAGATTCTTAATGAAACTTAGATAAAATATAATTTTTATTTTCTTGTTCAATTTATTTGTATTTCGATTGTTAAAAACTCGCTAAAAATACCCAATATTTTTATCAAAAAAAGTTTGACTTTCATCTAAATAATTATAAAATCCTCAAGCTTTTTCAAATATAAAGTACAAATATATTCCTCCGTAGCTCAGTGGTAGAGCAAACGACTGTTAATCGTTGGGTCACTGGTTCGAATCCAGTCGGGGGAGCCATTAAAATTAAGTTTCTCTTGCGATAAGTAATGATAATTACGAATCGGAAGGAAAGTTACATCGAAATCGAACGCATGTGAGATAAAGATGTCAACAATGATAGAACAATTGTTCTTTACATAATCTATATATGGAGAGATGGCTGAGTGGTCGAAGGCAACGGTCTTGAAAACCGTCGTGGCTTCCGGGTCACCCAGGGTTCGAATCCCTGTCTCTCCGCCATTAATTTTCAGCAAGTCCTGAAAATTTTTTTACACTCAAATTATAAGGAAAGGTGGCAGAGTGGTTGAATGCGCACCCCTGCTAAGGGTGTGTACCGTTATACGGTACCGAGGGTTCGAATCCCTCTCTTTCCGCCATTAAGTTTCTCTTGCGATAAGTAATGATAATTACGAATCGGAAGGAAAGTTACATCCGAAGGATGTAGTCTCTAATTTACCAAATTTTTCGGGCCTGTAGCTCAGGGGTTAGAGCAGTCGGCTCATAACCGATTGGTCGCTGGTTCAAATCCAGCCAGGCCCACCATAAAAAAGACTTATAATATAGGTATATAGTCACTGAAAAAAGAAAGTGAAAAAAACTTTTGACTTACACTTTATCTCTCATACAATCCTCCTGCTTCAAAGAAAGAATTGGTTGATTTATATGACAAATAAATATAGTGTCAAGTCATCAAAAAGAAAAGTGAAAAAAACTTTTGACTTACATATTATAATCTATAGAATAAGCCAGCTTTTTTCAGAAAGGCGCAACTAGAGTAACATACATTTGTTCCTTAAAATAAACAGAATATTAGAAAAAAGTCACTTGAACTATTTCGAAAGTAATTTTCTAGGAAAACTTAAAAAAATAAAAAGTCCAATCTTGCTATAATTCATTATAACATTTTTGGCATTACGTTTAAAAGAGTTTGATCCTAGCTCAGAGTGAACGCTAGCGGTGCGCCTAACACATGCAAGTCGAACGCGATCTACCATGAACTTTGAAGTGCTTGCACGGAAGAGGAATTGGATTCTAGATTGAGTGGCGAACGGGTGAGTAACACGTTGGCATCTGCCCCCAAGTCAGGGATAGCCATCCGAAAGGATGATTAATACCGGATAGTCTCTTCGGAGTAAAGATTTATTGCTTGGGGAGGAGCCTGCGGTCTATCAGCTTGTTGGTGAGGTAATAGCTCACCAAGGCTATGACGGATAACTGGTCTGAGAGGATGACCAGTCACAATGGGACTGAGACACGGCCCATACTCCTACGGGAGGCAGCAGTGAGGAATCTTCCACAATGGACGAAAGTCTGATGGAGCGACACCGCGTGAAGGATGACGGTCTAACGATTGTAAACTTCTTTTCTGAAGGAGCATAATGAGAGTACTTCAGGAATAAGGGACGGCTAATTACGTGCCAGCAGCCGCGGTAATACGTAAGTCCCAAGCGTTACTCGAAATTACTGGGTGTAAAGCGTTTGTAGGCGGATAAGAAAGTCAGATATGAAAGACCGAGGCTCAACCTCGTGTTTGTGTTTGAAACTCCTTATCTAGAATCAGGGAGAGGTAAGCGGAATTCTAAGTGTAGGGGTGCAATCCGTAGATACTTAGAAGAACACCAAAAGCGAAGGCAGCTTACTGGAACTCGATTGACGCTGAGAAACGAAAGCGTGGGGAGCGAAGAGGATTAGATACCCTCGTAGTCCACGCCGTAAACGATGGTAACTAAGTGTTGCACATTGGTGCAGTGCTGTAGCTAACGCGTTAAGTTACCCACCTGAGGAGTACGGTCGCAAGATTAAAACTCAAAGGAATAGACGGGGACCCACACAAGCAGTGGATCATGTGGTTTAATTCGACAATAAACGGGGAATCTTACCCAGACTTGACATCCTAGGAATTTCTCAGAAATGAGAGAGTGCTTTTATTAGAACCTAGTGACAGGTGCTGCATGGTTGTCGTCAGCTCGTGCCTTGAGGTGTTCGGTTAAGTCCGTTAACGAGCGCAACCCATGTCTTTAGTTATTATGTCTAAAGAGACTGCCTTGGTTAACAAGGAGGAAGGTGTGGATGACGTCAAATCAGCATGGCTTTTACGTCTGGGGCCACACACATGATACAATGGTATGTACAAAGAGCAGCAATATCGCGAGATGGAGCTAATCTATAAAGCATATCTCAGTCCGGATTGGAGTCTGAAACTCGACTCCATGAAGTTGGAATTGCTAGTAATCGTGAATCAGATATGTCACGGTGAATATGTTCCTGGGTCTTGTACTCACCGCC
The DNA here is from genome assembly GCA_937999345.1 of uncultured Candidatus Altimarinota bacterium. GTDB lineage: Bacteria > Patescibacteriota > Gracilibacteria > BD1-5 > UBA6164 > CALLBL01. Next base: position 22,913 of record CALLBL010000013.1, read on the forward strand.
CGTCACGGCATGGAAGTTAGTAATATCGGAAGCTCCTCTAGTAATATGGGGGTCCATGGTAGGACTAATGACTGGGCTGAAGTCGTAACAAGGTATCCGTAGGAGAACCTGCGGATGGACTATCTCCTTATATTTTTCCTTATAGAATTTTTCTTAAGAAATAATTCAATACTTTTTTCTAATATCCTGTTTATTTTGTTCTTTAATATAATCTGAATAGTCAAAGTTAGTTAAATAGAGTACTTCAAATTATTAAATGATTAATAGTTTTGGTGGTATTAAAATTGAAACATAGCATAAAGTGAATGCCTTGACTCAAGTATCCGATGAAGGACGTACAAGTCTGCGATAAGCCTAGAAGAGTCGACAAGAGACGCTATTATTCTAGGATTTCCGAATGGGTGAACCTAATACGGGTAATCCGTATTATCCGAATAAGGAAGGACACATGGTGAACTGAAATATCTAAGTAGCCATGGAAAAGAAATCAAACGAGATTCCCTGAGTAGTGACGAGCGAAACGGGATCAGCCCAAACCATAAAATACGTATAGGTAGCTTTTGTATTTATGGGGTTGTAGGAATAATATTGGGGGAGGCTAATAAACCCAATATGATACATTATTATTAAAAGAATAGACTGGGAAGTCTAACCATAGAAGGTAAAAGTCCTGTATTTGAAAATAATTTCGTATCGTATTATTATTTCCTGAGTAGGATCAGGCACGTGAAACCTGGTTTGAATCTGGGGAGACCACTCTCCAAGGCTAAAATATTACTTGAGATCGATAGTGAACTAGTACCGTGAGGGAAAGGTGAAAAGAACCCCGGAAGGGGAGTGAAATAGATCTGAAACCCTGTGTTTACAAGGAGTAGAAGAGGTACTTGTACCTCGACTGCGTGCCTATTGAAGAATGAGCCAACGAGTCTATATATGCAGCAAGCTAAGGGGGTGAAGCTCCGGAGCTACAGGGAAACCGAGTGTGAATCGCGCGAAATTAATGTTGTATGTATAGGACCCGAAACCAAGTGATCTTTCCATGTGCAGGGTGAACCTTTTCGAAAGAAAAGGGGAGGCCCGAACCGGGTGGTCGTGCAATTCCATCGGATGACGTGTGGAAAGCAGTGAAAAGCTAATCGAACTTGGTAATAGCTGGTTCTCTCCGAAATAGCTTTAGGGTTAGCGTTATGTGTTCCCATTGGGGGTAGAGCACTGATTAGATCTAGGATAGCCTTAACGGGCGCCAGACTTGTCAAACTCCGAATACCAATTGGTAAAGAGCGTAGCAGTTAGACTCCGGGCGCGAAGGTCCGGTGGTCAAAAGGGAAACAGCCCAGATCTAAAAATAAGGTCCCTAAATATATACTAAGTGCACTTAAGGAGGTAGAATTTCTCCGACAATCAGGAGGTTGGCTTAGAAGCAGCCATCCTTTAAAGATAGCGTAACAGCTCACTGGTCAAGCGCTCCTGCGTCGAAAATGTACCGGGGCTTAAGCCATTCACCGAAGACACGGGCGCACTTTGTGCGCGGTAGCGGAGCGTT
>CALLBL010000014.1 GCA_937999345.1 uncultured Candidatus Altimarinota bacterium
GAGAAACTTCATAGTTTCATTTTTCTGTAAACTTTTTGATGAGTATAGGAGAGAGTTCTTCTTGTGTTTCTTTTCCGAACTTCCAAATGTATTTATTTACTTTAAATCACTTTTTTTCTTCATTTGCTTGAAAGAGACTCAGATCATACTTGATAGTTACTGGTCCTATAAGCTTACTCGTATCGCTGATGATAGATCATTGTTTATCAAAGTCTTCACTGACAAGTTTATCGTTATCAAATATCTGTACATCTCCAAAGGCAAGTTCTTGCCAGTTTGGAAGTGATTTTACCTTTCTATCTATTACCATCCACGCACTCGCAGTTGCAAATGTCATAAGAAGTACAAGGAATCATATCATTCCATAGAGTATTTTTTTTCTTTTAAACTCTTTTTTAGTAAGGAAAAATTTAAACAGAAATATAGCCAATACTATAGTCTCAATAAAGAGCAATATACTAAATATGATAGTAATTATTTGCGTGATAAACGCATTGATATCATTGAGATTGATTCAGAGAGAGTAGAAGAATTTTACATCTTCTACTGTTTGCGCGCTGAGTACTATAAAGGTCACAAATGCTCATCCAAGAATTAGTGATACAAACGAGGCAGCTGCTAAGAATCAGAGGATTTTTGCTATTGGAGCCTTTTTTTGTTTTTTATCTTCTTGTTTTTTTGCTAGTTTTTTTGTCTTGAGAAACACTTTTTCACCAAAACTTGATGGCACAGTTTTCGCAAGTACTGCGTAGTCTGTATTTTTTATAGTCTTTTTTCATTTTCACTCTTGTTCAGACTGGCTGATCTCTACTTTGAGTTTCGCTGCTTGTTTTATTTGTACGAGAATCGTATTGTAAGTCGGGAACTTGATATATTTCACCTCTTTTTCTATCTTGTCTTTTTTAAATGAAACCGTAACTTCATCTTCGTTTGGCACGATAGTAGCAAAATCATACTCTTTATCAACGAGAAGAGTGATCATATCATCAAGAGTTTTGAGATTGATATCTATGATGCGTTGCTCTTGTGGTTCAGGTATAATTTTATTTGGCTCAACTTTTTCAGTTTTTTCTTGCGTCTCGATACTGTTATCTGTAGCTTCTGCTTCAGTTTTGATTTTTATATCCTCACTCGCGGGTGACGTAGGCTCTGACTTGACTTCTACTGTATCAAGTATATCTACTACGGGTTCTTTTTTTATGACTGGAGTAGGCTTTACTTCTGGAGCTTTGATTTCTGAAACTTCTTTTTTTACACTTCAAATATCAGATCAGAGATCTGTTTTTTTTGGCTCTGAAGGTTGATTTGGATCGAGATTTAGCTTTGACGGGTCAAATACACTAGACATACCGTTTTTGTTTTTATTTATATATACCTCACTATTCTATCATAAATAGGGAAAATATACATACTTTTTCCGTTGACGAATATGTCTATATGTGTGTTTTATAACTGATTTATACTCTAATTCTTTTTTTCTTGTTTGATGATGGTTGTTTTGGGGTAGCAGTAGGGTTTGCAAAGAGAGGATTTCCTGATGATTTTTGAGGAGCATTACTTTGTTTCACAGCAGTGTTTAGCATACTATCTAGATTTACTTCATTCATCTGCATGTTTTTCTCATTGAGCTTTCTTTGCTCTACTTCTGAGATTTTCCTCACACTAAACATAGCTTTAACCGTTTTGAACTCTATTTCATCGATGAGCTCTTTAAATTTCCCAAAGGCTTGTTCTTTGTATTCTACGAGAGGATTTCTCTGCGCATATCCAGCAAAAGCAACTCCATCTCTAAGTTTACTCATAGCATCTATATGGTTCATCCAGAGTCTATCAATCGATTGGAGTACGATTTTTCTTTCGAGCTCATAAAATTCATCTTCATTTACAGCTTCAGACTTGAGTTTATCTATTTCTTCTATCGCGATATTTGCGATATATTTTGCTAGCTCTCTTGGGTCACTAATAGCAGTCACATCATCTATTTCTACCGTATCATCTATGATTTGTTTTCCGATAAACTCATTGAGTTTTTTTATTACCTTTTTCTTATCTACTTCATCGTCTTCACCAGCTCTTGCATAGATAGCGAGCACTACCTTTGTTATTTGACTGTGAACCATTTCTTTTATTTCTTCATCTATATTTTCACTGTCGAGAATAGCATTTCTTCTTCCATAGATGATTTCTCTATGTTTATTGATGACATCATCGTATTCTAGTACGTGTTTTCTGATATCGAAGTTATGTCATTCTACTTGTTTTTGTACGCTGGTTACTTTTCTCGTGAGCATAGAGCTCTGCGCGAGAGGTTCGTTGTCAGGGAGCGATGCAAACATAGGAGAGTTAAAGACTCCAAAGAGTTTGTCTCCACCAAATATTCTCATGATATCATCACTTGGTGATATCAAAAACTGTGTCATACCTGGATCTCATTGTCTCCCACTTCTTCATCTGAGCTGGTTATCTATTCTTCTGGTTTCATGTTTTTCTGTACCGATGATAGCGAGTCATCCAGCTTCTTTTACTCATTCTCATAGTTTGATATCAGTCCCTCTTCATGCCATATTGGTAGCTATCGTTACTGCTCACATTTGACCAGCATTCGCTACTGTCTCTGCTTCGGTTTCATTTTGTTTTGCATTGAGGACATTATGCTTTACTCCTTCTTTTCTGAGTCTATCAGATAGATATTCTGATTTATCAACAGACACAGTACCGACGAGTATTGGTTGTCCTGTTTCATGAAGCTCCTTGATGAGGTCGATTACGTATTCAAACTTTCCTTTTTCATTTTTAAATA
>CALLBL010000015.1 GCA_937999345.1 uncultured Candidatus Altimarinota bacterium
CTTACCAGAATCAGCAAATACTGAAAGACCTCATATGTACGAAGTAGTTGCTATCTGACCTGGAAAAAAGAATGTAGATATGTGAAGAATTTCTATCGGAGATAGAGTTCTGTGTGGCCAGTATGCGTGAGATGAGATCAAGGTAGAGGATCAGTCATACAAAGTGGTAGCAATAGACTATATATTAGCTATCGTAAAATAATGAAGAAGATAATTCCATTCCCATGAGATTTTCCTTTATCGCAAGCAATCATCCATGATGAGAAATATACGATGGAGATATCAGGCCTGATAGGAATGAATCCTAATACTAAGAAACTAGAAGATTGAATATCATGACAAACTCATCAAGTTATGAAAAATATTCTCTCTACACTTGAGAAAGTTTGATGGGATATGCAAAATATAACGAAAGCTAGGATATTCTTAGTAGATATGAATGATTATGCTGAAATGAATGAAGTATACGCTAGTTATTTCTCAGACCAATACCCTACGAGGTTTGCTCTCGAAGTAAGCGCTCTCCCAGCTGGAGCTCTCGTAGAAATAGAATGTACAGCTGCTTGAAATACAATTAACTCCTAAAACAAAAGAACTATGGCAAAAGATATAAAATTTTCAGATGATGTCAGACAAAAGATGTTTGATGGTATCGAAATGGTAGCAAAAACAGTAACCGTAACTATGTGACCAAAAGGGAGAAATGTCATCCTAGATAAAGGATATGGAGCTCCTCAAGTAACCAACGACTGAGTAACAATAGCAAGAGAAATAGAGCTCGAAGATAAGTTTGAAAATATGGGTGCTGAACTCGTCAAGGAAGCAGCTGACAAGACCAATACTCTCGCTTGAGATGGTACGACTACTGCTACTCTCCTCACCTACGCACTCGCAAAAGAAGGACTTGAAAATATCAGATCAGGAGTCAATGCAGTAGAGCTCAAAAATGGTATGAAAAAAGCAGGTCAACTCGTCATAGATGAACTGGAAAAAAATACGAAAAAAATAGATTCAAAAGAAGAAATCACTCAAGTAGCTACTATCTCAGCCCAAGATTCTGAAGTATGACAAATCATCGCAGAAGCTATGGAGCAAGTTGGAAACAACGGTGTTATCTCAGTTGAGGAAGGACAAACATTTGGAATGGAAGTAGAAATTACAGAAGGTATGCAATTTGATCAAGGATACATGAGTCCATACATGGTGAGTAATTCTGAGAAAATGATCTCAGAGGTTAAAGATGCTCTTATCCTTGTTACGGATAAAAAGATTGGAAATATGAAAGACTTAGTTCCAGTTCTCGAGCAACTTATGCAAGCTGGAAAAAAGGATCTCGTAATCATCGCTGAAGATATAGATGGTGAAGCTCTTACTACGATAGTTCTCAATAAGCTCAAATGAGTTCTCAATGTCCTCGGAATCAAAGCTCCATGATTTGGAGACAAGAAAAAAGAAATGCTTAAAGATATAGCCATACTTACAGGAGCAAATGTAGTTACAGATGAAATCGGGATGAAACTCGAACAGGTAACGCTAGAAGATCTTTGAAGAGCAAAAGCAATAATATCTACTCAAGATGATACGACTATCATCGGTGGAGGTGGAAATAAAACTCAGATAAAAGCGAGAGTAAATGAGCTCAATAATGCTCTCTCAGTATCAAGTAGCTCATATGACCAGCAAAAACTCGCAGAAAGAGTAGCAAAACTCGCTGGATGAGTAGCAGTTATCAAAGTGTGAGCAGCGAGTGAAGTCGAAATGAAAGAAAGAAAACTCCGTATAGAAGATGCGCTCAATGCAACCAGAGCAGCAGTAGAAGAAGGTGTTGTAGCATGAGGATGAATAGCTCTCTATAAAGCTTCAAAAGCATTAGAATGAATAGAACTTTGAGATAATGATCAAGATATCTGACTCCAAATCGTAAAAGATGCACTTTCATACCCTATGAAACAAATCATAGAAAATGCAGGAAAATGAAAGTCTATAGATGTATCTGAAATAGAATCATCTCCAAATGTGAATTTTGGATATGACGCTGCTAAAGATGTGTTTGTAGATATGATAGAAGCAGGGATAATAGATCCTAAAAAAGTAGAGAGAATAGCTCTCGAAGAGGCTATCTCACTTGCTGGTATGTTTCTCACTACTGAAGCTGGTATAGTGAGTCTACCAAAACCAGGATGAGATACTCCTATGATGCCACCTATGTGAGGCATGGGATGAATGCCATGAATGGGAATGATGTAAAAACAACTAAATTTTTATAAGCCAGATCTGAAAGGGTCTGGTTTTTTGATATTTAAAAAGTTATATGATAACATAAATAGGTAATAAATAATTTTAAGAGTAAATATACAATTATGGCTCATCCAGAAAATAGAAATTATCAGGAAGAATTTCAAGTACTAAAACTTAATGAACAATTATCTAATCTTGATATCAGAATCCAAGAAATGGAAGAAAAACTACTATTTCTCAAAGAGGATCAAGCAAGACTAATTGAGTGAAAATGAATAGTTATTAATCCTCCTCATTCAAGAGAAATATCTGCAATAACTGTACAAATTTCATCGCTAAGATCATTAAAAAGAGATATCAATAAAAGAAAAGATAGTCTTACAGAATCAACTAGAGTTATTTTATCAGCTGAAGTCTGAGAAGCCATTGCTCTTACAAATACAGAAAAACATAGCGATGTTACAAACCAACTATGACTTTTGAGACAAGATATATGGAAAAGAATGGATACATTACAAAAAGGTTGAAGAAAAAGTGTAAGAGATTTGATAACGAAAAATATCAAATTTGGTGAATATACTTATAATATTCATACTAATGAAATGTATGATATTATTACGGAAGCATATCTAAATACTAAAGATAGAGAATGGGTTAATAATTTTAAAGAAAGTAAATTTAAAGAAATTTGATTAGATGTAACTGAAGAAGAATTTCTATCTATTTTTATGGATGCTTGTTCTCATATGAATATGGATATGTTAGATAGATTAAAAGGATCTATAATGATTATTACTTTAAATGGAGAACTTAAGAATTTCTCAGCAGATAGTGGTAGGGTTGATAAGTTTAATTATTGATATCAGCAAGCAATAGCCAAGGCTCAAGCATGATTTATAGATTCAACTTGAATTGAAATCAATTACGAAACTGCTGAGTCTACAAATTATGTGTTGGCACCAAAAAAAAAGGTTAAAGTACCAACTCCAACACCAAAACCAAAATCTCAAACAAGAGAAGTAGTAGAAAGAAACTCTTATTCACATAGCAATTCTTTGAATGATATTTTGCTTTCTATTCAATGAAAAAGTGTTTTAGCATGAGCAGCTGAAATAGTTTTAGCTTCTGAAGGATATGAAGCAAATCCATATTGGGACTACAAACAATGGTCATGGTGAAATGGAACAAAAGTTCCCGATTCAATAGTAGATAAAATACCTAAAGAATTGAGAGCAAAAATAGAATGAAGAAAGAAACAACCTTTAAGTAAAAGAAGAGTCGAAGGTATTGGGACAATATCTAAAGAGGATGCTTTAAAAGATAAAGAATCTCATCTACTAGCAGATTTTAATGGATTGAAAAAACAAACATGGTTTAATCAAATGAGTAATACTCAGAAAATGGCAATATTATCATTTGCTTACAATCTTTGACTTCCAAAGCTTACATCTAAATGAGTTGGCTTAGCAGAAGCATTAAAACAATGAAAAAGTAATAAAGAAATAGCAGATTATATAATGAAGTATATATTTGCTGATGGTTCTAAGAATCAATGATTGATAACAAGAAGGCAATTTGAAATAAATATATTACTAGCTCCTTTCCTCGAAGAAAATCAAAGATATGCTACTGTCCATCCTAAAACTGGTGTATGACTATGAAAAGTAACTTCTGATTTAATCAAAGAACTTAGTTGAGATAATATACAATCATGAGTAATTGCTGTTAGAATGGAAAGAATTCAGCAAGTTTCTCTTAAAAAATGGGATGAAGTTATAGTTAGTTTTATTAATAATAGGTATATTGTTTCATTAAACTGAACTGAAGAATTTGTAATAGATAGGAAATGAAATGTCTCAAAAACAAATAGCTCTAAATTAGCTATGAGTAATTAATATTATAATTTTTGCAATTCTCCCCTTTCTCCATACACTCTCTTAGATATTAATTTAAGAGAGTTTTTGATATGAAAAAAGGACAAATACTAGAAAATATAACCATAGAAAAGTTAGTGTTTTGAGGAAAATGATTTGCAAAACACGAGAGTGGTAAAACTATATTTATAACCGGTGGAGCTGTACCTGGAAGTATAGTTGATTTAAAAGTCATAAAAAAGAGAACCGGGTACGTGATGACTCAGATAGTAAATACTATCAAAAAATCTCCAATAGAGAAAAAGCATCCAAACAATCCATGGGGAGAAACAGGATGATGTAAATGGGTGAATATTCCCTATGAACATCAACTCAAGATCAAAGATGATCAAATTAAAGAAAGCTTTTTCCATCTAGAAAAGTATCAAAAAAACATTGCTTTTGAACCGATAGTTCCTTCTCCTCTTGTAGATGGATATAGAAACAAAGCTGAGTTTTCATTTTGAAAACATATATCAGCTAAAAACGGTGTAGAAGAGCATTTTAACGTGTGATTTCATAAACAGGGTATGTTCAGTCAGATTGAGGACTTCGATGGGTGTATACTCACAGATAAGCTGGTAAATGACGTATATCTCGATATCAAAACCTTTGCAAAGCAGTCATGACTTCCAGTTTACGACCAAAAGTGGCATACTGGATTTTTTAGACATATCATTTTTAGAAGAGCATTTTTTACTGATGAGATGATGGTGATACTCAGTTTCAATCCTCATTTCAACGATAGAAATATAGATCTAGATATGACCAAAGAGTATTTTGTCTGACTTGCAGAGAGATATAGTGAAATCAAATCTATATACCTATCTCACAATGATAACAAAGCAGATACAGCAATAGGAAAACTTGAGCTCATATATGGAAATGATGTGATACATGAAAAAGTACTTGGGCTGACATTTCAAATATCCCCAAAGAGTTTTTTTCAAACCAACTCTCACGGAGCTGAAGTACTCTACTCTAAAGTAATAGAATTTGCTCATAAGGACAATATAAAAAACTGAACAGTATTAGATCTCTACGCTGGAACTGGGACGATAGGAATGATATTTGCAAAGCATGCAAAGCAGGTTACATCGGTAGAACTGGTGCCAGATGCAACGGAAAATGGGAAGAAAAATGCAAAGCTCAATAACATAGAAAATGTAGAGTTTGTGAACTCTAAGGTAGAGGATTTCCTCTGAGGATATCTAGAAGCATGAAAACAAGCTGATCTCCTTATCATCGATCCACCAAGAGCTGGAATGCATCCAAAAGCACTTCCAAATATCATGAAGTTTAAAAGTAAGCAGATTATCTATGTGAGTTGTAATCCTGCAACTCTGAGTAGAGATCTAGAAGAGATAATAAAAGATTGAGAATACTCTATAGAAAAAGTATGTCCCGTAGATATGTTTCCTCATACACATCACATAGAGGTGGTAGTAAGTTTGGTTAAGAATTAAGAATATAAATAAAGCCTCCAATATTGGAGGCTTTATTTATTTTAGATTATTTTCTTATATCCCGATGCTATCCTGTATAGCATTGAGTTCGTAGAGAAGATTTTTATCTTTTTTGATGATTTTTTCTAGTTTATTACATGAGTAAAGTACTGATGCGTGGTTTCTACCAGAGAAGATATTCCCTATTCTCTCATAGGTATAGTTCATCTTCTTTTTGAGGAGATACATAGATACCTGTCTTGGTATCATGAATTCCTTTTTTCTATTTCCTCAGAGGATTCCTTCTTTTTCTATTCCGAAGTGGCTAGATACTGCATCAAGTATATCTTCATATGATTTGATAGTTGATACTCTCTTTGTTTTTGATTCTCCGATGAGATCTTTGGTAAAGTTGAGTTTTTGAAGTTTTGCAGCTATCCTTGTGAGTGTTGGAGTATTTCCTGTAAGCTCGTACTCTGCTATAAGCTGATTCAGTACTCATTCAAGTTCTCTTACATTTTCTGTTACATTTGCAGCGATAAACTCTGACACATCCTGAGGTATAAGGAATTCTTTTTCTCTTGCTTTTTCCTGTATGATAGCGAGTCTAGTCTCAAAGTCTGGCCTCCCTATATCTACTGTTATCCCCCACTCAAACCTACTTCTGAGTCTTGGTTCTAGCTCTGTGAGCTCTTTTGGTGTTCTATCTCAACTGATGATGATTTGCTTATTTCCATCATAGAGAATGTTAAAGACATTATAAAGCTCATTTTGTGTTTGTTCTTTTTTTGAGAAGAATTGTACATCATCAACGATAAGTACATCTATTTCAGCATACTTACTTCTCATCTTTTCTACATTTCTCTTTTTTACAGCTGACACATACTCAGTTATAAACTTATCTGCTGTAGTATAAACCACCTTTTTTCCTTTGTATTTTTTCATGATTTCATTTCATGTTGCTTGCAGCAAGTGGGTTTTACCGAGTCATACATCTCCATATATATAGAGAGGATTATATGATTTACCAGGATTTCTTGCTACTGCTTCACAAGCAGAAAATGCAAGCTGGTTATCAGCTCAAACTACAAAGTTACTCAGGCTATAGCGTTTACTATTTCCTTTTTTCTGTTCCATAGGCATAGGAGAATAGGATAAATTCGCGTTGGTCTTTTTTGTTTTCTTTTTCGATTCTTTATAAAAACTCGTGCACTCTATTGCATCTTTATTTGATGGATTGTCTATTCTATTATCTACCTTAAATGATATAGATTGTATATTATCTCAAAATTCTTTAATCGTTGCTTTTTTGATGGTATCATAAAACTTTGCTTGAAGATTATCCTTCATAAAAGTAGATACCGTACCAAAAACTATCTCTTTTTCATTTACTTCAAGAATAGACATCTTTCTAAAATAGACTAAAAAATCCTGCTTTTTTACCTCATCTATTACACTCAGGAGTATATTTTTCAATCTATAGTATTTTTCCATGTCTTTTTTATTTTAAGCAGTAGTAAATTATTTGTATTGTCGAGCGACCTTTTGTATATAAAAAGGTATGCAAAAAAACAAGAGTGTCAAAAAGATATTTTGTATTTTCTCTAAAATATGTTCTAAATATTTATACACATTCACGTACTCTAGTCTGCATATAGGAATCCCTAGGACTCAAGATAAAAAGAGATTATTTTGACAATCGACTATTATTTTCATAGAATCTATGTATAAGTATTTACTTAAAACACTCAGCATAAATGTTAAAAAATAGCCGTATTACTCTCGTATTAATTATCTTCATAATAGCTGTGGTTTTTTTTAGTATTTTTAATAGTTCTAAAAAGGAGTGAAATCTTCTATTTTCTTATCCAAAATGAGAAATCAATTTTGCTGGAGAAGTGGTCCCTATGACATGAGATTACTACTTTAACAAACAAAGATTTGATAAGGAATTTCTCATCACTTGAAATACTCTGTATCAATTTTATCTCTACATAAAAAGATACCCTCTCTACATACCAGATATAGAAACGAGTCTCAAAGCAGCAAATATACCTAGTGATTTCAAATATCTCCCCATAGCAGAAAGTGCGCTCAGAGAAGATGTGGTATCTCCTGCTTGAGCTGCAGGGATTTGGCAGTTTATGCCTGAAACAGCCAAGAGATTTGGTCTCATAGTAAATAATGATATTGACGAGAGATATAATCTAGAAAAATCTACTGATGCTGCTATAGAGTACCTCAGCATACTTCATGCTAAGTTTGATAACTGGACGCTTGCAGCAGCAGCTTATAACAGATGAGAAAATGGTATCGCAAGAGCAATGGAGTCGCAAAGAGTAGACAACTATTATGACCTCTATCTCAATGAAGAGACTTCAAGATATGTGTTTAGAATTACAGCTATCAAATACCTTATAGAAAGTTATTTTGAAAATAGAGGTGTCATAGATGCGCTCATAGGATGAGTCTATAAAAAACCTCAAATAGAAAAAGTAAGTGTAAACAAGATAGATGATTTATATACTTGGGCATCTACATATAATCAAAACTACAAAACGCTCAAGATTATGAATCCTTGGATACTAGGAGACTCTCTTCCAGAGTGAGAATGGATTATTACCATTTTAAAAAAATAATATGTTATTTCGATTAAAATTATTTCAAGCAAGAAATCTTTGTCAGATTATTGATATAGCTGATGAATATATCTTTCATGGAGGTTTGGAAAAAATAATAGAAGTTACATATAGCTATAGAGAGACAGATGATTGATTCCTTATAAATGAGACATTATTTGAGGAGTATTTATGAAAGTCTTTTACTTGATGAGATATATCAGGCTTCTGAAGATCTTATAAATATAATATCTGAGTACAACTTGTACTTATAGATGGTATCATCAAAAAAACTAAAAAGATAAAAATACTTTCTCGCACACAAAAGTTGCGTAGAGACATGTTTATAGAGACGCTTGAATACACTAAGAATATCCTAAATTTATCACTTGAATGAATAGAGTTTGAGCTACAAAAAGCATGACTTTTTCATAAATTATGAAAGAAAAAAATCCAAGCAAAAGTAAAGCGTTTAGAAAAACTCGAACATATTATCTTTTGAGAAAAAATTTTAAACAATCAAGATGAATACTCAAGATGATATAACTTCGTCCAAAGACTCTATACTAAAAATATATCTCGACTCTCGGCAGAAGATTCTGAGTCGATGAAAAAATATCTAAATATAATAAAAGATAACGGAAAACATCATCTCATAGATACACCGAAGATAGCAAATAAAAAACTTACTTGATCTTTTACTAGCCTCACTATACCAAGAAGTGAATACAGAAAAGTATTTGATACTGTATGTGAATTTTATGACCTTCCTCAGAGAACCAAACTCTCCAGCGCATGATCTATATACGATGGTGATACATTCTTAGAAATACCAAGAAACTCTGATTATGCGTATTTTACAATTGAAAGACTTCTCAAGCTTCTAACTCATGAGATAGAATCACACTACATAAACGCTCATAATGGAAAGCTCCTACTTTGAAACTTTAGAGGATCTAAAAATCTTCCAAAAGAAGAATGACTGGCTATTTTTATGGAAAAAATATTTGTATGATATACATACGATAACATCTGACCAACGGTTGGAAGTTTACTCAGGATTATGTCATGAGAAGTATTAGATTGAAAGGATTACAAAGACTTTCTCCGTATAAAAAACATACTATCATGAGAAAAAAAAGACACTTCAAATGACTTTTTGAGATCAAAGAGAAACTATCCTTTTTCCGACCCTGGAGTTCAACACAAAGATGTGGTTTATTTCAGATGATTAACTGATACTATAGATTACCTCAAATCAGGATGAGAGTTTCGTAAGCTATTTCTTTGAAAGGTTTGATTTCATGATCTCGAACACATGTCAGATATATATGATTTGTATGAAAATAAAACTGAGATAGTATTTCCTATTTTTATTTCAGATCTGATATACTATTATTTAAAAGAAATACAAAAAGATGCTATTTTTGTATTTAACTCTCAAAAGTACTATCTATACCTTAAGAAGAAATACTGGTTTTTAGACTTAGATGCTTTCAAGATTATTGAGCAAATAGATACGAAATGGAGAAAAATCGAGAAAGTTCTTCATATATTTGAGAAAGCTATGAAATAGATCTATATTTTGAACTATTCAGACAATTATGGTATACTAAAATTAATAGAATAAATACTCAACAATAAAGTTATGACTGATTTAAACTTTGTACCAGAGGAATTCTCTAATCTTTCTCAAGACGAACTATTAGATACATATGATAATCCTAAGAATTTTCATATTCCTAAAACTGCTCTAGAAGAGCTAAATAAACTAAAACCAGATAGCTTCCCTAAGCATGCTACTGTGTTATTAACACACGGATTATTTTCTATAAATTCACAAGATAGAAGAGCTGTAGCAAAACAAGTAGAAAATATCAAACAAGAATCACAAGATATTATCATACCTAGAAAAAGAGCATATAGGCTTCTAAGAAATTTTTCTGATTTCTGAACAAGGAAAGTAGCAAAATATATGTTTACTCATGAGGATGATAAATGGTATTCAAAATCAAACTGAGCAAATGATAATTATGAATATCCAGAAAATATTATTATCCCAGGAGTTCCACGCATAAAATGAGATCCAGCAAGAGATGTAGAAGCAAAGGATTTTCAAAGAGAGACTGACTTTAATGGAAATGAATTATTGCCAGAAGATTATTTACAGTGAAATGATAGTTGAGAAAAGGCTCATAAAATTTATCATGATAAAATAAATAATAGACTATTTGGTTTAGAAAAAAACTGAAAAAGATCTATAACTTTTGATGTTCATGATACCTGAGTTCGTATGATGGATGAAAATTCTGATAAAGATACTTTCAGAGAATGAGGATATCCAAAAATGGAAATAGGAACTCTAAATTGAGATTCTTGTGACCCTGAGATATTAGCATTTTTTATAACCCAAGTAGAAAAGTACTTCGGCTTTACTCCTGTGGTAAATACAAAATATAAATGAGGGTATGTAACTCAAAGGCATGGGAGAGATGCAAGAGAAAATATGGAAAATCTAAATCAAAGAAATGTACTACAAATAGAGCTTGGTCGCTATCTCTATATGAAAGAATCAACACAAGAAATAGATCACCAGCAAGCAAGAAAAGTATGAGCAGCACTCAGAATGTGTATACAAAAAACATGTGAAGAGTTCTGAGAAGATTTTCAAATGGCTGCATAGAGAAAAAACTTCCCTTTTCAAAAAAATCACTATAATATCCTCCGTGAGAGCAGGTATCTACTGGCCTATGGTCAGAGGAAAGTCTGGACATCATGAGAACAGCGTAGAAGATAACCACTTCGATCTAAAGTATAATCCATAAACTTTAGAGACGGAAAGTGCCGCAGAGACTATACTATCCTCCGGGAGAAAGGTGAAAAGTCATACTCAGTATGAACCCTTGCAGTGATGCAAGATGTTGGCAAACCCTACGTGATGCAATGGGAATGGTTCTGTATAGAGATTATTGTTCTCTATTGTCACTATACGGAATACTCAGCTCGAACCTGCGGGTGACCGCAGGTCTAGATAGATTGATACCTAGATACAAAATCCGGCTTATTACTCTCACATTTTTTCTTGAAAATACCATAATTCCCCATACACTATTGGGGAATTATTTTTTTATAAAAACAAATATGAAATTAGTATTTACAGGGATACAGGGATGTGGAAAATGAACACAAGCAAGACTATTAGAAGAAGAATTTGGATTTACTATCATGGAAATGGGAGCTCAGTTTAGAAAAGTAGTAAAAAGTGGGACAGAGTTATGAAACACCATAAAAGCCGTAATAGAATCAGGTGACCAAGTAAGTTGAGAGCTAGGAAAACAAGTTATGGAAACAGCTATAGCATCATGTGATGATGAAAGAGTTATCTATGACGGATTTATCAGAAATGAGTGGAATATAGAAATATTTAACAGAATGCTTCCTGATTATCAAGTAGTACTCTTTGAACTTTCAGAAGAAAAATCAAAACAAAGACTCCTTGGAAGAATGTTTAACCCAAACACTGGAGAAACATTTATGTCTGGGACAACTGTTGACCCAAAAACAGGAGATAAACTTATCAAAAGAGCTGATGACAATGAAGCTGGGATCATAAAAAGAATAGATCTCTACAAAGAACTCACTCTTCCAGTAGTTGAAAAACAAAAAGAGGAATGAAAAGTCATCATAGTAAATGCTGATCAATCAATAGAAGATGTATACGCTGAGCTCGTAGAAAAATTAGAATTAAAAAAATAAGAAATAAATGAGTTTTAATATATATCTCGCTTCACCGAGATGATACTGTGCATGAGTAGATAGAGCGATACAAATCCTGGACGGGGCACTAAAAAAGTATGGTTCTCCTATCTATGTAAATCACGAAATCATTCATAACAAATACATAGTAAATTTCTTTGAAAAAAGAGGTGCTATTTTTGAAGAAAATCTCGATAATATTCCAAAAGGAAGCATTATCATATTTTCAGCACATGGAGTATGACCAGACTTTAGAGCCGAAGTCAAGGAAAGATGACTCAAGTATATAGATGCCACCTGTCCTCTAGTGACAAAAGTCCATACAGAAGCAAAGCACTTCGTAAAAGACGGATATGAGATTATATATATCGGAAAGAAGAATCATCAAGAAGCTATCTGAGTAAAAAATGAAAATCCAAATAAGACTTATGTAGTTTATAATAAAGATGATGTAGATAATCTCTCATGACTCGAATGAAAAAAACTCGCTCTCCTCACTCAGACTACCCTATCTGTCGATGATACTACTGCGCTGATAGAGTATATAAAAGAGCTCTATCCAGATATAGATCTCCCAAGAGCCAAGGATATTTGCTACGCAACTACCAATAGACAAGCAGCAGTAAAAGAGATGACTCAGTATATCGATACACTTCTGATAGTGGGATCAGAGAGTAGTAGTAACTCAAATAAACTCAGAGATATCGGAGAGAAAAAATGAATAAACTCATACCTCATAGATACATTTGAAGATATAGATGAATCTATCTTTGATAATCTGGAAAATATCTGAGTATCATCATGAGCCTCTGGACCAGAGAAACTCGTACAAGAAGTGCTAGAGTATCTCAAATCAAAAGGATGAATTATGAAGGATGAGCTCAAAACTATAGAGGAAAATATGGTTTTTGCTTATAATTTAGAGTTAAAGTAAAAAAAGCAACATGAAATATGCTTTTTTTAAATCATCCAATAATTAATAACTCATATCAAGGTAATAATTCCAAAAGCAAGGGTATTGAGGAACATGCCAAGTTGATTCGCATTTTTATATGCTACATAGCTAGAATAGAGCCAAAATGGCTGAGAGGCAAGCATGAGAAGTAGCGCAAGTCATGGAAACTTAAGTGCAAGAGCTAGTTGTCCTCAGAGTGTGAGAGTTGGCAACATTATCTGAGTCAGAAGATCAAAGTATTTTTTATATTTCATATGAAAAGATTATGTATTTGATAAGTGAAATCAAAAATAAAAACAAGTAATAATAGTTTTACTTTTACATTTACTCATATATCATATATGATATACAATTCTTAACTATATTTTTGTGTTCATTTTTCAACTCTGAAGAGAGTATAAACTCTCTATAGCTGAACTTCTCCATGTCTTCCCAAGAGGAAAGATAGTTTTTTTTAATGAAGAGGTTTTAGTGCTCAAATCTCTCAAAAGAGATGATGTACTTACAAAAGCTAAAACTCTTTGAGGCACTATCAAGATTATTGAAACTCTAGGGGTTGATTCTTTCGAAGATCACATATTAGAGTCAGCAGCGAGAAAAGAAGGTAAGTTTTCATATGGAATCAGCGTATTTGGAGAGAGACAAAATCTCAAATCTATCCTCGGTTGAATCAAATCAGAACTTAGAGATAACGAACTCTCATCGAGATATGTAAACAAAGACTTTGAAAATCTCTCATCAGCTCAAATCATAGGAGAAAGACTCATACCATCAGAATCTGATTTCAATATAATAGCAACTGGAAAACAGTCTATATACTGAGTAACCATATGGGTACAGGATATCGAAACCTACGCTCAGAGAGACTATGGAAAGAAAAGAGATATGATAGTCGGTATGCTCCCTCCAAAGCTCTGTCAGATGATGATAAACATATCTAAAAATCCAAAAAGTAAGTCGGATAATCAAATAGTTTATGATCCATTTGTAGGACTTGGTACACTCCTCATAGAATCACTCTATATGGGAAACACTAAAGTATATGGAAGTGATCTCAATGAAAATATGGTCAAAGCTACGAGAACGAACCTAGGAAATATCAAAAAGGAGAATGTAGCAGATTTTACTTTTGATCTACAAAATATAAATGCTAAGGATATAGAGCATAGTAAGATTATTAAATCAAACAAGATAGATGCAATCGTGTCTGAATGATATCTCGGAGAAATAATGACGAGAAGAAATATATCAGTAGAGAGAATAGATACTCAAAGAGAAATACTCTCCGATTTATATGAAAACTTCTTTTCGGGACTTCAAAATCTCAACTATAAGTGATCTATCGTTATTTGCTTCCCATTCTGGGAAATGGAGTGAAAATATTTTTACTTTGAAAATATTTATGATATACTAAACAAGTATTGTCAAATACAAGAACTCTTCCCTACATATATGGACTTAGAGTCTACAAAAACTGGAAGTCTTCTCTATAAAAGAGAGAAACAGTTGGTTGGAAGAGAAATATTTAAACTTAAAATCAAATAAAAAGTGACCATCTCTGCTTTAGAAAATACAGATTCTGAAAATAAATTTAATATACATGCTGCAGATAAATCTATCATGCCTCATAAAAATAATTTCTCATGAATGGGATATTCTGACATGGCTATGGGAATATTAGAAGAATGATGAAAGCAATTATGAGAATGAAAAAATGAAAGCGCTACTGAACTGGATTTATTTTCGATACGATGAAAAAATAGAGAAGAGATTATTGATCTCATCAAAGAAAAAATACAAATAGACATAAGAACTAAAGAAGGTATTGAAGAAATGAATATAGCATTTCAAGATGCAGTGAGATTTTATAATGATGTACTATATAGAAAGGTAGGTAACATCTGAAAAACTATCTTTAAATCAAGTGCGGAAATTGTAGATTTTATCAAGCAAACTGAAACATGATGAACAAAATCACAAATATACTGCAATTTAGTAAAACTAACTTTTAATAATCATAGAGCTAGTTCTGATTTAGAGTTACAAGACCTAGATGAAAAAGCAAAGTGGCTGATTGTACACAAACTCAATCCCATTATTCAATTAAAAAAACCTTGATTTCCATTTGAAAATGAAAAAGAAAAGGCTGTTATAACTACTACACTTGCGAATGGAGAAGAAAAAAAAATAGAATTCTTTATAAAGTTTAGATGAAAAACGGCTGATAGTACAAAACTAAAGCTTTTATATAATCCTGAATATACAACTACTGAAGCCATAATGGATGGTATATGATTACAAGTAGAGGCAAAAAATCCAGATTCTCTTATAATAGTATTAAATTATTTATATGATAATTTTTTTGATGAAAATATAACAACATTAAAAGCTAAAAATATTTATGAAGGCTCAAATAAAGAAGAAACCCATGGAGATATATTGCATCCAAATTTTTTAGATAAATTCATTAAAATGGATCAAAAAATGAAGCCTGGTTCTAAACAAAGAACTATAACAATGACATGATTTAAAAGAGTGCCAAGAAAACCAGAGTTAGAATGATCTCAACAAGTACCACAAAGTACAGAAATACAATGAGTATTAACTTGAAATAGAAACAACTCATGATTATCAAATCATAGAATATATGATCAAGCAAAGAAAATATCAGCTATGATACGCTTACAATGATATGTAACAGAAAATTATCTCAAACTTATCATTAATAAGATGTATGAAGAAAATCATGATTTAGACTTTAACAAAGAAAAAGTACTCCAACACTATAAGGATAGTTTAATCACAATATATTTTGATGAAGATAAAAAGAAAAAACCATACTATACTACAAAAAATAGATATATGGTTCTTAAATCATGAAAATGATTATATCCTCAAGGAATAAGCTCTCAAGAATGAGATGCTGCTATTGAAAAAAAGAAAAAAGAAGACGAACAAAAAAGACAAGAAGCAAGGAATAAATCAGAGGAAGAGTAAATTAGACTCTCTCTCCTCTTAGCACCCATCTATCAATCTCAAGTATTTTCACTTTCACTAAATCACCCACTTTCGTCTCCTCAGAAGTCTTTTCAAAAAAGACTTCTTTAAAATTGCGAGTTCTTCCAAACCATTGATTATCCCTTTCCCCTGTGATGAGAATTTCTTCCTCTCTCCCTACCATGAGTCCGTTTCTCTTTTGAATACTCTCTAGGAGTATATTATTGAGTGTGTGCCACCTCTCAGCCTTTACACTATCGGGTACATCATCTGGATAGATCTTTGATGCTATGGTTCCAGGACG
Source organism: uncultured Candidatus Altimarinota bacterium (assembly GCA_937999345.1). Lineage (GTDB taxonomy): Bacteria > Patescibacteriota > Gracilibacteria > BD1-5 > UBA6164 > CALLBL01. Next base: position 16,227 of record CALLBL010000015.1, read on the forward strand.
TACTGAGTAGCGAGCTATATATACAAAATCAAAATCGAGCTCCTTAAAAGCATTGACTGTCTCTTGAAACATCTCTTCAGTCTCTCCACTATATCCTACTATGATATCAGTCGATATAGAAAAGAGTGGATCTTTGCTTCTCAGATACTCCACTTGAGCTTTAAAATTGTCATAAGTATGTTTTCTATTCATTCTCTTTAGCATTTCATTGCTTCCTGACTGAAGTGCAAAGTGGAGATAGTTACAAGTTTTATCAAGATCAAAGTGTGAATCCAAGATATCATTCGTCATATCATGAGGATTACTCGAAGTAAACCTGATTCTATCAAGTCACTCTATATCGTTTATATCTCTGAGTAGTTCTCAAAATGGAGAAGTTTCTATTCCATCATTCCATTTACTTTTCTCTTCATTCCAAAGCTTTTTATCGACAAACTGTTTTCCGTATGAGTTTACATTTTGCCCGAGGAGGGTGATTTCCTTTGCTCCTGACTCTACAGCTTCTCTACATTCTGAGAGTATTTCTTGCCTCTCTCTACTGATTTCTTTTCCTCTGGTAAATGGTACGATACAAAAGGTGCAATAGTTATCACATCCTGTTTGTACTATTATAGAGGCAGAGAAATTATTCTCTCTGAGCTGCTTTGACTTCAGGTAGTCATCAAATTTTGAATCATTTCAGATAGTTTCTCAGTATATACGAGAGAGTATGAAGTTCAGGTATTTCACTTCTTCTATTCTGAGCGTGAAGTCTAGATTTGGTATTCTTGGGAAGAGTTTATCATCATGATTATATATCCCCTCTTTTTCTTCTATATATTCTATCTTCTTTGCTTTATTTCTCTCTGTATCTTCGTCGAGATATGATTTATTCATTCCTGTTTTTCTGACCATACATCCGGTAATTCCGAAAACATGTTTTTGCTTCCCTGCTTTTTTATTGGCTTTAACGATATCATCTACGAGACCAAACACTCTATCTTCTCATTTTTGTCTGACACTACAAGTATTGAAAATAATCAAATCAGCATCTTGCCATTTTGCAGCCTTCATAAAACCTGATTGCAAAAGTATCATGTTTACTTTTTCGCTATCAGCTTGGTTCATCTGGCAACCAAAGGTTTGTATAAAGTATTTTCTCATGTATCTCGTTATCTATAAATCTATGGCAGTATTGTAATCATATTTTTTATTTGTAAATAAAAAACCACTCTCAAACTTGAGAGTGGTTTTTTTGATTGAAATCTATATGTATTAAGCTCCAACTTTTGTAAACATCCAGTATACAGCAACACTTGCTAGACATACCTGAACGATCATAGATGGAAATGCAACTTTGAAATACTTCATAAATGAAAGATGATGTTTTGATTTATCAAGTATACCAGCAGCAACTATATTCGCGCTCGCACCTATGATAGTACCATTACCCCCCAGACACGCTCAGAAAGCAAGTGACCACCATAGGAAGGTAGCATCAACTCAAAGTCCAGCATAGTAAGCAACGAGGTTTCATACGACTGGAAGCATAACTGCAGTAAATGGTATATTATCAAGAAATGCTGAAAATATAGCAGATATCCAAAGAATAGATAGTGCACATAAAAGAAGATTATCTCCAAAGTAATGCTGAATCAAGATAGCTACTTGATCGAGAATACCAGTATGCTCTACTGCTCCTACAATCATAAAGAGGAATATAAAGAACCCAAGTACGAGCCACTCTACATCGTGAGCAAATGTTTCATGTACTTTTTCTTCCATGAGCTCTCTACTCTTTTTAGATCTTCCAAATTTTCTTCTGATCAGTCTGTCTCTAGCAAGCATGAGAAGCGCAGCCCCCATCATAGCAGGTACAGCAGCAGGCATATGAAAGTGATGATGTAAAAAGAAGAAAACTACAATAAATGCAAGACAGAGAAGAGAAGCTTTAAGTAGCTTTTTATGCTTGATTTTATACTCTTTTTCCATTTCTTTACATACTTTCTCAAAGTTCTTGATTTTCTTATGTTGTCCAAGCTCTCATCTATATATAAAGTAAAACTTGATAGCAATAATAATCATAATGAAGAAAACAGGTATACCCATGTTTGCAAGAAAATCGTTAAATGAAAGATTTGCGTAACTTCAAATCATGATATTAGGTGGGTCTCAGATAAGCGTAGCAGCCCCTCATATATTTGAAAATATAATCATAGGAACTACGAGAGTAATTGGATTTATCTTGAATACTTTTGCAATAGAAATAGCAACAGGAGTGATAAGGAACATCGTAGTTACATTATCTAAAACTGCGGATAAAAGAGCAGTAATAAATATGAATAAGAAAAATACTGCCATCAAATTCCCATTTGAAAGTTTGAATAACTTAGCAGCTAACCACTCAAATACTCTGGTTTGAGACATAACTCACACTACAATCATCATAGAGAAAAGTAGGGCAATAACCTCACCATCTATACTAGCAAAGGCCTGATCAAGTGTCAGAAACTGCAGTCACGGTATAAATGTACCAAATACATGAGTAAGAAATAGTAGCGCTGCAGCAATAAAAAATACTACGAGTGTTCTATGAACCTTTTCAGTAGCAACGAGCACGATAACGAGAAACATTATGAGTGCCATAAAAGTACCAGCAGAAGCCATAAACTCTCCGTGTACCATACTTGTTGTAGCTTCAGATGCACCAGCTGCGAGTGCAGGTGAAAACGACGCAAGTGCCCCAAGCATAGCAGGAGCCATCAGTTTTCTTAGAAATTTCATCAAGAATCAATTTAAAAAATAAACCGACCCTTTATATTCCAGACGGTTTGAAAGTCAAACTGATTTTTAAAAAAACCTGATTTTTCATCAGGTTTTTTATAGATTATGTATTTAGTTAGAGCTTCCTGAGCTAGAAAAAACCTCCGTTACTTCTCAGATTTTATCACTGATTTCACTTACTTGTTCTAGCGTACCTTTCACTTCATCTATCTTTTGAGTAGTAGCATCTATAAACTCTTTTGTATCATCAACTGTTTGTTTGATATCATTATATTTTTGCTCAGCTTCTCAGAGTGTACCTCTAACTGTATCTATTTTATCTTTTGTAATATCTATTTTATCTTTGAGGTCACTAGTAAGGTCTTTGGCATCACCAAGAGCTCAAGAGTATGTGTCTAAGAGATCAGTCTTTGATGGGATATCAGTTACCACTGTATCATACGTATTTTTTCCATCACGGATTTTCTGATTGAGCTCTTCAAGTCACACCATAGCTCCTATCTGATCAGCGATTTCAGGAGCTTGAAAAACTGCTACTGTATATGATGTAGAAGCAATAACAAAGAGTAGAATTAATTTTAACAACATAATATAAATTTAAATACTATAGTTCTTGATCTCTAAATAAATCCTCTACACTGAGATTATCAGATTTGAGGTTTTTATTGAGATCCATTATATTTTCATCTTTTATCGGAGTTCATGAAAGCATCTCTCATGAAGTTATTTCAGCATTTGGAGCGAGATCTCTAAATCTTGATTTGAGCTCTTTGAGCATATCAGCTGGAGCATCATGCTTGGTAAGATCTATTCACATTACTTCTATTTTTACCATTGAGTGCTTTGAGCAGCTTCCACAGTTTACATCTATATTTACTGTATTTCCTGCAGCTCAGATGATACTTACATCACTTTCACTCACTCCATTCATGCACATAGGGCATTTGTATGATTTTACGAGAGATTCTATCATTCATTTGAGTGTTTGGAAATTCATATATATCTATTTAGTGAAGTAAAACATGTATATATTTATCGTATCATACTATGAAATATCTTTCAAAACTTTCGATATTCTTTCTATTGACTTCTCTCTTCATAGTATATAAAGAAGCTCGAGAGCACCAGGAGAAAACTTTTTCATACTCAGCGCTACTCTCACTGGCCAGAGAACCTGACCATTTTTCATTTCAGCTGCTTTGATTTCTGCGATAAATACTTCTTTTATCTGGTCTATACTTTCAAAGTTTGATTTTTGTTTTTCAAGTATAACTTTTGTGAGCTCTAATCATTTTCTTACTGTAGCTAGATCTGGTATTTTCATCTTTGGATTTATCAGAAGCTCAGTATCGGTATCAGTAGGATTTTCAAAAAAGAAGTCTGTAAGCTCTCTAAACTCTGAAAGTCTTCTGAGTCTGGTTTTGAGCTCTGAGAGGATAGTTTTTACATACGATTCATCCTGACTTTCAAGAAATTCCTTAAAGGTATTGTCATATCTTCTGAGATACGTCATAAGCTTATTATAGAGCGTATCAGTATCCATAGATGACATATATTTTGTATTGAACCATTCGAGTCTTTCTTCTTCAAAAACAGCTCCAGATTTATGCACATCACTGAGTTCAAATCTCTGTATGAGTTCATTCATAGAGAAAATTTCCTCTGTAGTTTTTGGATTCCATCCAAGGAGTGATATATAGTTCAGGATTGCTTCTGGTAAGTATCATTTTTCTAAAAATGACTCTACAGATACATCTCATTCTCTCTTTGATAGCTTCTTTTTTGATTTTCCAAGTAGAAGTGGCAAGTGAGCAAAAATTGGCTGTTCCCACTCAAAAGCTTCGTATATAAGTACATGTTTTGGAGTTGATGGAACCCATTCTTCACCTCTAATCACATGAGAAACTTCCATGAGATGATCATCTACAATCACAGCAAAATGATACGTAGGAAATCCATCTGATTTCATCAATACCTGATCGTCTATATCTTTGGTATCTACCTCTATTTTACCTCTAATCATATCTTGAAATGATACTTTTTTGTTTTTTGGTACTTTCAGTCTGATAGTGTGAGAGCACCCTTCATCAAGTTTCTTTTGTACTTCAAATGCTTCCATAAATCTACAGTTTCCATCATATCTCGTAGGAAGTCATAGATCTTTTTGCTCTGCTCTGAGCTCATCTAGTCTCTCACTACTACAGAAACAGTGATATGCTTTGTCCTTTTCTAGAAGCGTTTTCATATGCTCATTATAGATATCAAGTCTCTCAGATTGAAAGTATGGTCCTTTGTCACCAGGATTATTTGGTCCTTCATCTGGTATGAGTCATACTGAAGCGAGTACAAGTAGGAGATTTTCTACACTGCCCTCTACAAGTCTAGATTGGTCTGTATCCTCTACTCTGAGCATAAACTTCCCATTATTCTTTTTCGAATACAGATAGTTATATAAAACTGTTCTGAGACTTCAAATATGGAGGTATCAGGTTGGGCTTGGTGCAAATCTCGTTACGACAGTCATAGAGCAATAATTCTACATGTTATAATATACTTCTATTATAAAAAAAACTCCCTTTTTTTCAAGAGAGTTTTGGAGTTAATTTTATCTTGTAATTTCTGGTAATCTTGATATAAATTTTTCCAAAAAACCATTTAGATCTTGATTTCTTCAAATCAATGTAATAATACTACTATGAGAAAAAAATCTTTCAGTAGACATTTTGTGGAAATCAATTTTTTTTGAATCCTGTTTTATTATATCGTATAAAAATTCTTGCATAGAATGATAATTATCTTGAGAAAACTTATTAACTTCAATTAAAAAATCATTAGAAAGACTAGAAAATAATTTTTCTCAGTAGATTATTTTATCCTCACCATATTTTCCAATTAGTTCTTCTCAAATAGCCTCTACTCTCTCTATTCTCAAGATTGCTTTTGTTTCTTTTCTACATACTTCACATATACTAGATAGTAATTCATCTGCTTTAACTACACTTCCATTAACAGCTGAAAGTATAGAGTTCATAAAATCTCTTACTGCTAAATCCCCAGGTAAGTACTGTGATATAAAAGTCTCAAAATCATTGAAAGAAGTTAAAAGTTTGATTCCATCTATACCTTCTCCTTTTTTTGAAACAGAAATTCTTCATGCTTCATAAACTGAGAAATTTAAATCTTCAAAATATTCATTTAATTGATCTTTAATTAATTTCAACTCTCAAACATTTCAAAATATCTTTATACAATTTTCGTAAAATTCTTCTGAAGATAATTCCATTCTTTCACTCATGATTTAATATTTATACAATAAATTTAAAAATAATCTTAATAATTATATATAGATAGTCAAATTTTTGCCTTAAAATAAAAAACTCCCTGTATTTCAAGAGAGTTTTGGAGTTAATTTTTATCAGAGAATGACTAAGGAATAGGATCAGGTAAAGTTCATTGATATTGATATGATTTAATTAAATTTTTAGAGTCTTCTTCAGAAAAACTTTTTAAAAATTCTCCTGCTCATAGTTCACTAATTAATGTAAAATAAGTATTAATATTCTTCCTAACACATAGTTGTTTTAAATTAAGTACAGCATCGGAGTTATTCATAAGTAAGTACATAACTTCTTTCCCAGAAGAAAGATCATCAAAGAGTGAAGATGCAAGGCCATTGATAGCTGGATCTTGAAAAAATTTCTCAGCTTCTATTATTTTATCTTCACCATATTTTCCAATGAGTTCTTCTCAAAGAGCTTCTACTCTTTCTTTCCTTAGAATTACTTTTGTTTCTTGTTTGTATATTTCACGAATATTTTCAACTACAAATTCATATAAATCTATATGTCAATAAACAGCTCCACACAAAGAAGCTAACAATAATTGTAATTTTTGATTTATTTTGATTTCATCATTTGTTTTAAATTTTGCAGCTATTCTGGTTTTTAAAAATTCTTCTAAATCATGAAAGGAATTAAAAAGTATTCTTTCGTCTTTATTCTGCATGACTCCTATACTAGAGTCGGTTTGGTAAAAAGTAGCATTAAGATAGAGAAAATATGCATTTAAATAATCTATAAGTAATTCAAGTTTCTCTTCTTCCGAATAATCAAAAGCTTTTCCAGAGTTAAAAGTTTTTAATTTATCAGAGTTAAAATGCTTGAACTCAATATCATGTATTCAAAATATTTGTTCACAATTATCATAGAATCCATCAGGTGTTAATTCTATTTCATTTGTCATATTTTGCATTTATACAATAAATTTAAAAATAATCTTAATAATTATAAATAAATAGTCAAATGTTATTCCTTCAATAATCTTATTAAAATAGTCTTTTTATGATATACTAAAAGTAATACTTATAAATAACAAAATTGTACCCATGGCAAAGCAAGTAAAATCAGAAAAAAAGAAGAATATTATCACTTCTACACTCATCCCTACAGTAATAGATAAAACTCCTACTGGAGAAAGAGCGTACGATATCTACTCTCGTCTCCTCGAAGATAGAGTGATATTTCTCGGTGAATGAATCAACTCAGCAGTAGCAAACACTGTTATCGCTCAGCTCCTCTTCCTCGAAAAACAAGATCCAAAAGCACCTATCACTCTCTATGTAAACTCTCCAGGATGACACGTAACAGCTGGTCTCGCTATCTACGATACTATGCAATACGTAAAATGCCCTATCGTAACTATCGCTATGGGGCTCGCTGCAAGTATGGGTTCTATCATCCTCGCTGGTGGTACAGCTGGCAAGAGGTATGCTCTCCCTCATGCTGAAATCATGATTCACCAACCACTCGGAGGAGCCGAAGGACAAGCAACTGATATCATGCTCGCTGCAAGACATATAGAAAATACAGGAAATATCCTCTATAAAATCTTAGCAAAACATACTGGACAAAAGCTAGAAAAAGTAAAAAAAGATTGTGATAGAGACAACTTTATGTCAGCAGAGCAAGCACTCAAGTACTGACTCATTGATAAGATCATTAAGAATAAATAATAAAAAGAGTCGTTTGGCTCTTTTTTAAATATTCATTAAATATATCATAATAATAAATAGCAGAAAAGCTCATATTTTTTTCTCATTTACTGGTTCTTTGAAAACTATAATAGAAAGCAGAATAGGAATAAGAATGGATAATATAAGCAGTATCTGAACCAATACGAAAGGTCAGTTTGTAAGAGCATGCAAGACACAAAGATATCAAATTGAGAAAAAGAATCATCTAGAAAATCATAACTTCATCTCTATTAGTTTTTTGCTTTTATCTACTTTCTCAAAAGCATCTTTTTTACTTAAAGATAGGTAGAGTGTTCAAGCTAATCCAGATGCAAACATATAGCTCGGAATATCAACTCATACATGCGCTACATATTTATTTATAGTCGAAGAAGTAAGGAGAAATAGATTGGATATAATTAAGAAAAATAATCATTTTTTGTAATCAATTTGTATCTTCCTACTTTCTTTATTAGTAAGCAATAAAACTATAATTATTCACAAAAGCAATGCAGCTACTTGATACAATCACAAATACTCTTGAAAAGCTATTATTCATATTATCAAAACTAAAAAGATATGCGCTATTTGATGAATAGGAAAATAAAGACTAGATTCTATATATTTTAATGATTCCATAGAAAATAAATGTTTTTCTATTCCTGTAATGACTCTTATGATAGCAGATATTGCTATCAAAAATGTTAAATAGATATATCAAGAACTGAGTAAAAGAAACAAAAAAGATATAAATGTAAATGAAAACATGGAATATATAAATACTCTATTTCTATTTATCTTTTTTTCAGTAATGAATTTGGAGTAAAAATTTCAAACTCATATAAATACAGCTCCAATCAGTCAATATATAATCCAGTTTTCCATAATTTATCCTGTAAATTTCTCTAATAAATTCAGCACTTCATACTCTCACTTCACTCCCCTATACATACTTTTTACACTTGGTGTACCAGAAGCAAGCAGGAGCTTGCATCATGTGAGTTCAGATATCCTTTCAGCTACTTCTACTCAGCTATACCTCGGGGCAGAATCAGATACATAGCTACTATCATGCTCTTCATCTACGATGATGATTCATAGATCTGAAAATGGATAAAAGAGTGCTGATCTCGTACCGAGAACAACTTTAATCTTTCATGATTTGATTCAGAGAAAGTATTTCGTCTTGGTAGCCTCAGTCACGGTGGAGTTTATGACTACAACCTCATCTCAAAATACCTGTTTGATCCTATCTCCTATCTGTCATCAGAGAATGATTTCAGGTATAAGTAGAAGTGATTGCTTTCATTCATCTAAGTATTTCTTTATCAGATGAATATATATCTCTGTTTTTCAACTTCCTGTTATTCCATAGAGTAAAGATTTATTATTTTCAGAGTTCACTATAGAATTATAAATCAACAGTTGATTTTCTGTCAGTGATCTATCATAATTGAAACTATATTTTGGATGAAAATTTTCTATCTTCTCAAACTCTTTTTCAATTTTATCTTTACTTATTTTGTCTCTGAGATTTCTAGGGAAAAAGAGACTTACAGCATTGTGAATGAGTGTAAAATAGTGGTTAGTAATAAAATAGATAAGCTCTCATGCATAATCTGGAAGATATATATGATTAGCTTTTATTGAAATGAGAGACTTTATTTTACTCGCATCTACATCGGATACTTTTTGTATATCGAGAACGAGTGCTATTTCTATTTTATTTTTAAGTGGTATTTCAACTATGCAGTATTTTTTTATATCTGCTTCCAAATGCTCAGGAATAAAATACGTCAGACCTATATCATCAAACGTATTTCAAAATGGTGAAACAATAGCGTACATATTTAGCTGATATTTATTTGATATCCTTTCATTCATAGACTTTCTAATGCATTTTGCATATGTCAAAGCCCTCCATTGTTTTGAACTGATTTGAGGCCGATTGGAGTTTTAAATTTTACAGTTAATACTGATCACTCAAGAATGATAGATGATGCTCTGAGTGCCATAGTGACACCTCCTGGAGCTCAAAGTTTTTTCACTTCTGCGATAAAGTCTTTGATACTAAAACTATCTCAACTCTGCTTTGGTGCTGGTGCATCAAAAAGTTGAGCTGCATCATCGAGAGATATTGACTCTGATTTAGGTTCTTTTGGAGTTATTACTTTTTCTTTAGGAATTGGTTTTGATTCCACTATAGTTGAAGCTTTCTTAGGAGCTGGGACTGCTTTTTGAGTGACTCATGATTCTTTTTGATATCCAGAAACTATTTTGAGTACACCTATGAGAAATGTTGTAGCTTCATCCAGAGAATGTTTTGATTTACCATATGTATCACTGAGCTCCTCTAAAACAGCAATAATCTTATCGATAGAGTTTCATGATTTTATTTCTTCTATGGCTTTATCTTTTGCAAAGAAAATCAGATCTTTAAAAAAGAGCTTTAGGTTCTTACCACTTTTTTGAATCTCTTCAAACTTTTCCAGCACTGACATATCATCATCCAGAAGCATCTGTAGAAAATCTCATATCTCATCAGCAGAGCTAATTCAGAGTGTTTCTACAATATTTTCATACTTTATCTCGTTGTCTATGATAAGTTGCTCAAAGAGGCTGATAGCATTTCTGAGGGCTCAACCAGAGTTTTTTACGATATAATTGAGAGATGTATCATCGATTTTTATTTTCTCACTTTTTGCAACAAACTCTAGTCTTGATTTGATATCATCATCTGAAATGCTCTTGAAATCAAATCTCTGGCAACGAGAAAGTATAGTATCAAGAACCTTGTGAACCTCTGTAGTAGCGAGTATAAACTTCACATGACTTGGTGGCTCTTCGAGTATTTTTAGCAGCGCGTTAAATGCTCACTTAGATAGCATATGTACTTCATCTATGATGTAGATTTTATACTTGGTTTTTGTTGGCCTGAACTGTGCTTTTTCTATGATATCTCTTATGTTATCCACACCAGTATGGCTCGCTGCATCTATCTCAATAATATCTATGAGACTATTTTCTACAGCTCACTTGCATACATCGCACTTCAGACATGGATTCCCATCTTTTTGCAAATCTGTACAGTTGAGAGCCTTGGCAAATATACGAGCAGTACTCGTCTTCCCTGTTCATCTCGGTCCACAAAACAAATATGCCCCAACAGTTTTATCCTCGAGGATAGCTTTCTGCAGAGTTTGCTTTATGAAGTTTTGTCATACAAGATTTTCAAAATCATGTGGACGATATTTTAAGTAGAGGGACATATATAAATTCTTATTTTACTATTTCGTTTTGTTCTATTTCACTGAGTATTTTTAGCACTTCTGTTTTATCATGCCACTCTATCGCACCATCGTTGGTGAGTAATACATGTTCATCTCACTTCCCTGCTATGAGTATAGCATCACCAGACTCAGCTGCCATGATGGCTGTTCTGATAGCTTCTTGCCTATCTGGTATGATCCAGAAGTCTTCTCATTCTTTTCTTTCTATTCATGGAAGTACATCTTTGATGATATCTACGGTCTTTTCTGTATAGTCATCATCTTGGGTAAGGATAAACATATCAGTAAGACGTGATATTACCTCTCACATAATTGGTCTTTTGCTTTTATCTCTATCTCCTGTAGCCCCAAAAACTGTAATAATTTTACCTATCCCCTCTGTAGCTCTGAGTGTAGAGAGAACCTTATCAAGCGCATCAGCAGTATGCGCATAGTCTACAAAGATTTTATATCAATATTTATTTTGCACTTCTTCCATACGACCAGGAATTCCAGGCATTTCTCTAATAGCTTTTTCTATCTCTAGAGGCTTCATACCAAATGCCATAAAAACTCAAATAGCAGCTGTGATATTGTACACGTTGAAATCTCATCTAAAAGATGTTTCGATTTGCATATCTTTTCCAGGGACTTTCACACCAAACTTCGTACCATTTACCGTATTGGTTATATCAAAAGGAGTGAGGTTTGCTTTATTTGACTGACCATATATATACATAGAGTCGTATGTCTCGTTCAAAAATAACTCAGCATAATCAGATTCAGCATTGATAATTGCTGTCTTTTTTACTCATGGTTTTCTATTGTATGTTATGAGTTTTTGAAATATTTTGAGTTTAGTATTTACATAGTCTTTCATAGTTCTATGTAGGTCGAGATGATCTTGGGTGATGTTGGTAAGCACACACATATCATAGTGAATTCACCAGATTCTGTTGTACTTGATACCATGAGAGGCAGTTTCTATGATAGCTATTTCACATCATGCTTTTTTTGCATCAAGCAGAAGTCTTTGGAGTAAAAATGGATCAGGAGAAGTCATTTTAGTTGTATTGGTAGCCTGCTCATCTCCTATCATAATATTTACAGTAGTAAACATAAATATCTTCTTTCCAGATGATTTGAGTCCATTGGCTATCATATTACAAGTAGTGGTTTTCCCGTTGGTACCAGTTACTCATATGATGGTCATATCTTTTGATGGAAAACCATATCTCACGTTAGCTATGACAGCTCTTACATTATGATAGAGGATTCTCACTGGATTATCGAGAGCTATCATTTTTCTTAGGACGTTTAACATCTGTTATAAGTATTTTAAAAAATATAAAATTACACTAAAAATAGTATAGAATAAAAAGAGTTTTTCTCAAACTGATTTTACTGTTTATCTGTGTAGTAGTAATCATCCGTTACAAAGACTTCTTTTTCAAAATCTTTCCCAGCATTGATAGTGACATCATATCTCTTGATACCTGGTTGTTTTACCAGCTTAAAATCGTATGGCTTACAATCAGAATTTGGTAATCTATAGTCTATAGTGTACTGACTTTCTCATCAAGCTACAGTTCTCATATAAAACTCTACAGTTTTTCATCTCTCATGCTCGATGATATTTATTATATCTTTTTGAGGAGTTATCTGAGCATCTTTTGGAAGTATCACTCTCACATACTGGTAGTTATCTCAAGCTCACTGGATAGACATGAGGTTATCACCAGATATATCATAGGTATCAAATAGATTCTGTATACGAGTTCTGTCTCACGCAGAAAAAGTATGTCTGAGATTGATAGTAAAATCAGTTTCTATTTCACATGTATTTTCATCTATATTTACATTTTTGGTATATGCTCTTCTGACATATCTATCTGATTTATTTCCTGATATAGAGGTAAAACTTGGATAGACTATATCGAGAGTTTCTTCGTAGTCTACTTGTCCTGTTAGTCATAGTTTTTGCAAGAACTCATTTTCCTTTGGGTCAAATGAATAGAGCATAATTTCTCTCTTTTGAATATTTTCTGCCAGTATCTTTCAGTACGCAAAATAATCTCAATCATCTAAAAGTTTTGCTGTAAATTCTTCTATAAAATCAAACAAAATACTCTTTGGGGTTCAGAGAGTTCCTATTTTAAAGAGCTTTGCCTCTACGAGTGTGGAGAATAGCTCTGAAAAGTTGGCTGAACTCACCTTAAGTCACAGTTTTTCAAAATCTACTTCTCACGTCTCATCAAGAAAGTCTAAAAGAGTGTTTTGGTTGATATAGACTACTCCGTCTATTTTATATCCTGCTTTTTCGATAAAAAACTTGATAGATCTCGATGAATCTCTTGTGTTGATAAAGTAGTTAGCATCCCTCAGTCAAAAGCTTTCTGTGATCTTATCAAGTCATTCTGGAGCCTTGAGCTTATCATAGAGGGCTCTTTTGAGATTCCATTCGTAGGCATATACATCTTTTTTTTCGAAGTTTTTTATATTTCCATCTGCGAGTGTCATGATTCACATACTTCACATAAATCATCCAGTTGGTCTGATTTCATCAGTATTTTGAAATACTACTAAGTATTTTCTCTCTTTTTCATGTCAAAGTATAGAGAGGAGAATATCAAAATTTTCATTGAGTATATCTATGTAGTATGAGGCCTGGCTCAAAAATCAGAGTCAAGTACTCAGAGAGTTTTCTAGGCCTGGATCTCAGAGGTCTTGTACTCTGTTATAATAAGAAACAGCTGCATCAATATCTCATTCTATCACTTTGAGCTCTGGTCTGAGGTTGATAAGAAGCTGAGTAAAATCTATATCAGAAAATCATTTTTTATTGATAAAGTTTTCTGTTTTCTTGTACACAAATAGCGTGTCATCTAGAGTTTCTGTCAGATACTTTCATCCTTTTATGATGGCATTTGCATTTTTTATTTGCTGATTTTGTATCAATCTAAATGGAGTAAATCACAGATTTGCCAGCATAAAATCGAGTCTTGAGCTATTGACTGTTTTTTTCACATCTTTTATATTGTATCCAGCATTTTTTAAGCTGAGTATCTTTGTGTATCATGCATTGACCCTGTTTTCTACCATGATTTTATCGAGATAGAGAAAACCTCATAAAAACAATAAAAATACTCAAACAAATACAGGAAATAATTTATTCTCAAAAATAAGCTTTTTAAAATCTAGGTTTATATATGCATCATGAAGTGATTTTAGTGAGTACTTACTCTTGGTTTTGGTTATATCTAAAGGTTTAGTTTTTCATACTTTATCAAAAACTGATTTTTTTCTGAGCGCATCAAAGTTTTTGGTATTATTTTTATGAAGTCTTACCTCAGTATTGGTATCAAAGACTATATCTTGGAGGTTTTGTCTGATATCAGCAGTGCTACGCTTTGATTCTTGCTCTACTACTTTTACCTCAGATATAGGAAAAAACTCTTTTATATCAAGAGTTCTTTTCAGATCTTTTACTAAGTCGTTGAGTTTCACCTATTTGAGCAATTAAAAATATCTATATAAAGGCAGTTTATAGAGGAAACCAGGTTTGTAAAGTCAAAGAAAAAACCTCACCCCTAGCCCCTCTCCTATCAGGAGAGGGGAATTTGATTCGTCAAAGGCTTTTTTTCGCATTCTTTAGACTTATATGCTAATATTTACATATAGATATATTTTAGTTAAAAACACATGGAAATTAGAACTATTTTCAATGCCATTCTAGATAAGGCTTCAAATCAGAATTATTCAGATATACATTTTTCTACCTGATCTATGCCGATGATTCGTGACATATCGGGAGAGATAGCTGAACTAGAAAGTGTGATGATAGATGGTATGGATACCAAAACTATCAACTTCACAAAACCAGATATAGAGGAAATAATAAAGATTATTACTTCAGACGAGTGAGTAGAAAAATTTAGGTCAGAACTAGAACTTGATACTGGTTATAGATATAGTGAAACTTCTAGATATAGAGTAAACTGCTATGTAGATTCAAATGGATTCTCGGTAGCTATGAGATCAATTCCTCAAACCATTCCTACCCTCGATGAACTCTGACTCTGAGATTCAGTAAAAGAGATGTGTAAAGCATCGAAAGGCTTCATCCTCATGACAGGACCAACGGGAAGTTGAAAATCAACGAATCTCGCAGCGATGATAGAGTATATAAATACCAACCTAAAAAGACATATCATCACGATAGAAGACCCAATAGAATTTATCTACAAAAAGAAACAAAGCCTTATCAATCAGAGAGAGGTTGGAATCCATACAAAGACCTTTGCAAGTGCTATAAAATCAGCCCTGAGAGAAGACCCAGATGTCATAATGATATGAGAGATGAGAGATCCAGAGACTATCAAAGCAGCCATCACACTAGCTGAAACAGGTCACTTAGTATTATCAAGTCTCCATACCAACGATACCGTGCAAACAGTCGATAGAATCGTAGATGTATTCCCTGCTGGACAGCAAGATCAGATAAAGATGCAGCTTGCCATGAGTCTCCTCTGAGTGGTAAGTCAGAGACTATTACCAAGATCAGACAAAGAGTGAAGAATAGCAGCCAGAGAAGTACTTCTCAGTACTGACGCTGTTAGAAATCTCATCATCAGTGGTAAAAATCATCAGCTCTACTCTGTCTTGGAAGTAGGACAAAAAGAGTGAATGATATCAATGGATAGATACCTGATTGCACTCTATAAAAAAGAGATTATAAGCAAAGAAGTACTCATGAGCTATGTCAGAGACAAGGAATGAGTTGCCGTAATGTTAGATAGTTAAAATAAGTAAATGCTTGATATAAAATTTTTACAATCCTCTGGTTTTTTTGAAACCATCTCACTCAAATCGTGAGATGTGATTTTTGACGAATGAGAAATAAATAATGATCTCTACGTAGTCATAAGCTGAAAAATAAATGTACTCAAGTATACAACGAGTGAAAGGAAACAGGTAAAAAAACTCGCAACTCTGCTCAAGATGGATTTCTTCTGAGAAGCGTGACTCTCAGTCAAAAATGAACCAAAAAAAGTAAAAATACAGGCTTCATCGGACAGTGAATTACTCAAGATAGATGCAGGAACATGAGTAGAGAAATTTATAAAAGATAACCCTGAAGAGTGACTTAATTTCTTGAAACACATCATCTATATAACCAATAAAAGACTCAATAAAAACAACAGACAAATAGCAGCAGATTATGAACTGAATAAAGAGATAAATAATCTAGAAAAAATCACACTCAAATCTATATACCACATCATCGATAAAATAGCTGTTATCATAGAATGTGATTATATACTCTTTTTTGAGCATAACATAGTTATGAATAATTATTATTCACTCAAATATGACACGAGAACAGGTGCATCGTTTGAAGGGATAAGCTTAGAAATAGAAGATTTAAAAAGCCTGGATATCAAAAAAGATATACCTCATCTAGATACATCTCTTTTCAATAATATAGTGAAGCTTAATATAGGAGAAAGAGAACTTTGATTTCTCGTAGTTGGAAGAAAAAATAATATATTTAGTGAAAATGAAAAAAATATGCTGATATCTATGTGAAATTCTCTCTCTGGAATCATCAAACAAAAGGAAGTCCTCGAAGAAGAAAAAAATAAATCATACATAAGAGAAAATAATATTTAAATTTGCTTTTTCGCTGTAAATTAGGATAATCACGGGGAGGTATTAAAGTACTATGAGTCCAGATCTATGTGTCCTAGTGTCTAACACTTAAATTCATATCTGTAAATTAGTCTATCTCGTTAATTTATATTTGTTTAATTGTTACATTATGGAAAACAACAAACTATTTGTTGGAAGCATATCTTGGAACTTAACTTGGCAAGAACTTAAAGAGGCTTTCTCTGAGTTTGGAGAAGTTGGTTTTGTTAAGATTGTAAAAGATAGAGAAACTGGAAGATCAAAAGGATTCGGTTTCGTAGAATTCGAAAATGCTGAAGATGCAGCTACTGCAAAAGAAGCTATGGACGGTAAAGAACTCGACGGAAGAGAAATCAAAGTTGACTTCGCAGAAGATAAAAGAGAAGCGTAAGCCTATCTGGATTCTAAAAAAACTCCCATATGGGAGTTTTTTTGTTGTTTTTATCAAGTTTTCTACATAGTTTATAGCATATTTTTGACTTTGGTTAATCAGAGATTATAAAT
>CALLBL010000016.1 GCA_937999345.1 uncultured Candidatus Altimarinota bacterium
TCAGCTATCTTGAGATCTGGGAGACCACTTTGCCTCACACCATAAACCTCTCATGGTCATCTGAGTTCTAGGTCTATTTCTGATAATTCAAATCAGTTGTTGGTCCTCTCCATGGCTCTGAGCCTATCAGTTGCTTGCCCAGAAGTTGGAAAGAGATAGCAGTATGATTGGTGTTCTCATCTCCCAACTCTTCACCTAAACTGATGGAGCTGTGAGAGCCCAAATCTCTCAGCTCACTCTATACACATAATAGTAGCATTTGGTACATCGACTCATACTTCAACTACTGATGTACTTGAGAGCATCTGGATTTTATTTTCAGAAAATTCTCTCATCACTGCTTCCTTTTCCTTTGCTTTCATTTTACCATGGAGTAGTCCCACATTATATTCACTAAAAATAGCAGAAAGGGATTCATGAGTATTGATAGCATTGGCTAAATCTATCTTTTCTGATTCCTCTACGAGTGGACTGATCCAGAAAACTTGTCTTCATTTTTTCAGTTCATTTTCTACAAAGAGTTCTATCTGTCTTCTCTCTTCATCGTTTTTTGCAACCTTGGTATGTATCTCTTTTCTCCCCTTTGGATACTCTGATATGATAGAGAGATCCTGATCTCAGTAGAGAGTAAGAGCGAGAGTTCTCGGTATCGGAGTTGCTGTCATGTTGAGACTATGAGGCATGATACCACTCTGATTTCAGAGTCACTGCTCGAGCACTCATCTCTGCTTCACCCCAAACCTATGCTGTTCATCGATGATTACGAGTCACAGATTATGGAAAAATACATCTTCTTGAACGAGTGCATGTGTCCCAACTACTATATCTATATTTCCATTTTTCATATCGATTTTCATTTCTCTCTTTTGTTTCGCTGTCGTACTTCAAACCAGAAGTGATGAGCTAATATGATATTTAAATAGAAGGTCTTGAATTCATTCAAAATGCTGACGAGTCAGTATCTCGGTTGGAGCCATGATAGCTGCTTGGATTCTATTTCCTGTTTTCGATGTCTCAAGTATAGCGTGAATCGTGGCAACCAGAGCCACTATCGTCTTTCCAGTACCTACATCTCCCTCCATCAGTCTCGTCATAGAGTGAGGTTTTTCCATATCTTTGAGCAGTTGAAAAAGAGCTACTTTTTGACCATTGGTCAGAGTAAATGGTATATGAGAAAGGATATCTTTTACCGTATCTGGATTCATAGGAATAGGGATACTCTTTCCTGCTGTTTTTTTGAAACCATCATGTTTTTTCTTGATAGCTTTGTAGTTGATATTGTAGAGTTCTTCGTATGCAAGCCTCTCTTTTGCTCTTTCTATATCATCCGTATTTCTCGGAAAGTGTATCATATCAAAAGCCTCTGCTTTCGATACAAAATCATATTTTTTGATGATATTCTCTGGAAGCTGTTCTGGGATATCTTTTATGTATTTTCTGAGGAGCTCTATCTTGGAGTCGAGCCATCTCCCAGGTATGTAGTTGAGATCTGGATAAAGTGGGACTATAGATCACTCTATTTTTGAGAGATCAGTTTCGACCTCTGGTGACGAAAAACTTACCTTTCCATAGTTGTACTTCACCTTTCCTGTTATCAGTATCTTGGTTCACTTATAGGCCTTGAGCTGAGTAGAAAGATACTTACGATTAAACCATACAGCTTCTGCGAGGA
Organism: uncultured Candidatus Altimarinota bacterium; assembly: GCA_937999345.1. GTDB lineage: Bacteria > Patescibacteriota > Gracilibacteria > BD1-5 > UBA6164 > CALLBL01. Next base: position 1,673 of record CALLBL010000016.1, read on the forward strand.
ATCAGTTTTTATCTTCGAGCACTGCTTTGGTGAGGAGTTTATTATTGGCCGTTCTGGTGGTATCGATGGTGAGGAGTTTAACGAGAATCGTATTTTTTTCTTTTACATTGATAAGTGAAAATGTATCGAGAACCTGAGTTCTATCCTCGTATTCTCTTGGAAAATGAGCGAGCAATTGATCCACCGTAGTAATACCCCCTTTTTCAAGTGATTTGATATAATTATCAGTCGTGCGGAGGATAGATTTTGTGAGTTTCAAAAGCTGAAAATAAATATCTTTTAAATATAAAAAAATTATATATAATGCCCACCAAATAACAAATTTATAATATAGATATGCAAGAAATTTTTGCCTCTCATGGTCTCGATTTATCTTCAGAACAAATAGAAAGATTTGAACTACTTTTAGATATATTTATGGAGAAAAATAATAAAGTTAACCTTTCTGCCATTAGAAATAAATCATGTATTATAAATAAGCATTTTATAGATAGTATCATGCTGAGTAAATATCTCAAGCTCAAATGAAAAGTTCTCGATCTCGGTACATGAGGATGATTCCCATGAATACCTCTCAAAATAATAGATGAAAATAATAGCGATTTTACACTCCTTGATTCTATAGGAAAGAAAATAACAGCTGTGAACGAGTTTATTGAAACGCTTGGACTCAAAAATATACAATGAATCCAGTGACGCGCTGAGGAACTAGGTCAAGATAAAAAATATAGAGCTTCATATGATTATATCGTTTCTCGTAGTGTTGCGTATTTCCCTACTCTGCTTGAGTACACGATTCCTCTCCTGAAAGTATGATGAACATTTATCTCATACAAGCTCGATAACTATGAAGAAATAGAAGCCTGAGAGAGAGCTATGAAAGAGCTCTGATGTATGGTGGAAAATGTAGAGAGATACGAAATCGGATGACAAGAAAGAGTATTACTATTTATAAAAAAAGTAAAAGAAACTCCAAAACAGTACCCAAGAAAAAATAATTTAATAAAATGGTAACATGATATATATACTTCCAACTGATACATGCTTCTGAATAGCCTGCGCGCTGAGCGACAAAAAAGAGTATCACAAAATCTATAAACTCAAAAAAAGAGACTGGTCAAAACCTCTAGCTCTCATGGTAGAAAACTACGACTGGCTAAGAGAACATACAGATCTCACAGATGAGCAGATAGAGTTTTTAGAAGAGTATGAGAAACCATTTACAGTACTCACTGATTGTGATAGAGTAAAGATGTATCTCGACTATGAAGATGCGGATGAATGAGATTTTCTCAATAGTGATGTGTATAAAGAAATAGCTTTCAGAGTGGCTCATAATCCAACTCAACATAAACTTATAGGGAGAGAATGACCAATCTTTCTCACATCAGCAAACAGAAGTGGACAATGAGAAATCTACGATATAGAAACAATAGAAAATATGTTCTGAGATGATAAATACATAGAAATCAGAGCTGAAAAAGATCTAAGAAATCACCATAAATACTCAGATATATTTAGATTTATATGAGATACTACTGAAGTAGAATACATAAGACAGGGATAACCCCCCTGTCTTTTTTTGACATAATCAGCTATTTTATGGTATTATTTTGATATAATATATTATTAGCAGATAGTTATGTTAGAAGCACCAGAATTTAACTTTCATGAAAAAAGAGAAACTGAGAATAAATCTCTCAGAAAGATAAAAGAAGAACTTATCCAGAAAGCTGCATCAGCTGAGACAAAGAAGCATATCAGTGATACTATCATAGCATCTCTAAACAGCGAAGAAGGATTACGCATCGTGAGATGAGATACTCTTGCCCATATTAGCTCACTTACCGCGAGATGAAATAGGCTGAGTTTTTCTCCAAGCGCTGATCATATAGATGTTTGAGATATAATCACTATCAGAGGATGAAAACTCATGAGAAATAACGATATAGTATGAGAGGTACTTGAAGGCTATCATGATGAAACTGTAGAAGCTGTAGTGAGTGTAAGAAATAAAGTAGTAGATATAATTCCTGCAAATGACAATGCTAGAAAAACAAATAGAACTAGAAGAGCCTCAGAATCTGTTGAAGCTCAAGATACTTATGCTGGATGAAAGCAACTAGTAAGATTTATAGAAAACGAATGATACAAAAGATGAGCTGGAGCATGATTATGTGGAAAAAATGTATGAGATACATTAAATAGATATTATACTAGTTATGGTATAAATTCAGGACTACCAACAAGTCAAAGACATGGATGAAAGTGGGATAACTTTCTAAGATGAAATCCTCATTTTCTGAGAATAAAAATCTCTCACCCTTCAGAAGCTCCTAATGGATCTATTATTTCATATGCTGCATGAGAGCATTTTGATTGAAGTGATGCAAAAAAGGCTCATGGTCATGTTGAAATAAAAACAGCATCAAATATGTTTTATTTCGGGTGAATAAATAGACATCCTGGATGAAGTGCTAACGCAAATATAAATCTACAAAAAAGTGGTTTTACAGGATATGCTTATGTTCCAAGATATATTCAAACAGATGAAAGAGATTATCAACAAGATAACTTAGCTATGGTTTAAACCAAATCAAAATTAATCCTGAGTCTCGAACTATCGACTGATTCAAGCTCTACTTGCACCCTATCTCATAGGGTGTATTTTTTATGAGTCTCATAATTCTCAAACGTCATAAACTCTTCATCAAAATCCCAAGATCCATTCATCTCTATAAATCATTCTATAGTATTATCGAGCTCTACAAAGAGTCCCTTTTGTATGATTCCAGATATACTGGCTTCAAATTTTTGTCCTATTTTATCACTCATATATTTTACACTCATGAGATCGCGAACTTTGTACTCTATACTTTCAGCTGCTCTCTCCTTTTCACTACTATGAATTGCTACACTTGGGAGTATTTCTTTGTAGTGCAAGAGTTTATCTTGATTAAGTTTTCCTGCAAGTGACTCTTTAATAATCCTATGAATTTGGAGGTCTGGATATCTACGAATCGGGGAGGTGAAGTGACTATAGTAAGCGAGCCCTAGTCAGAAGTGTCCAAGAGCCTTTTCACTATAGATAGCTTTTGATAAGCTTCTAAGGAGTGCTTTTTGGAGAAATTTCTCTGAGCTTTTTCACTGAACCTCATCGAGTATATCTGAAAAAGCTTTTGTATCTACAGCAGATAGATTGAGGTCTATATCAAAAGCTTGTAGGGTATTTACCAGCTTAGCGAGATCTGCTTCGCTTGGTTTCGTATGGATTCTGTAGAGAAATGGTTTTTTCTGAAATTCTCTTGAAACAGCTTCGTTGGCCAGCACCATAAACTCTTCTATGATTTTGTGTGAATTATATCTTTCATATTTTGAAAAAGATATTGGATGATCATTCTCATCGAGCTCTATCTTTGGTTCTGGGAAATCAAAGTTCAGTACACCTTCTGTTCCCTTTCTTTTAGTGAGTATTTTTTTGAGATTTTTACAGTCATCCATAGCATTCATCAAAGTTTTTGTTATCTCTTTTCAAAACTCTGTTTCTTCCAGCTCTTTCCCTGTTGTAAGTTTTTCTACATCATTATAAGTGAGTCTATAGTTAGACTTGATGATACTCTCATACACCTTAGATTCTACTACATGCCCTTTGGGATTTATAATCATCTCACATGTAAGAGTCAGTTTTACTTCATTTGGATTGAGACTACACAGATCATTTGAAAGCTTCTCTGGAAGCATCGGAATAACTTTATCTATGAGATATATACTCGTAGCTCTTTTTTGAGCTTCAGTATCGAGAGGAGTTCCTTCTTTTACATAGTGAGTGACATCTGCTATATGCACAGAGAGTATATAGTTGTCTCCAGATTTTTCTATACTGATAGCGTCATCGAGATCCTTAGAATCAGCTCCATCTATGGTAAATGTAAATACATTTCTAAGATCCTTTCTCTTTTTCATTTCTTCTCAGAGATTATCTCTTAGTCATCTGACTTCATCGAGTACTTTTCATGGAAATTTGAGTCTTGCTCATCCTTCGACTGCAAGCGAGAGAATATCAATCTTTCTTGTTTTTTTGTTTCAAAGTATTTCTACTATCTTCCCAGCTGGATTTCTCTTGTCCCACGCGTAGACCTGTACTCCGACTATATCTCAGTGCTTTGCTCTTCCGAGGTATTTTCCTGGGATAAATATATCAGTATCCAGAAAAGAATTTTGAGGCACAAAAAAACCAAAGCCTTTCTTGCCTTTTGGTATCTGCAACTCTCATACTATCGTCTTGCCCGATCTTTTAACTACTTTTCTGATTTCAGCTTCTTCTTTGCTTCTAAATTCTTTGATTTTAAAAGATACTTCATCTCCGTCTAGCGCATCAGCTTTATTTCTCTCATGTACGTAGTATCATTTTTTTTCTCCATCTATTTCGATATCGACAAAACCAAAATCACCCTTCCCTTGTTTATAAATTCAGATAGGTAAGCTTTGGTTATTATTTTTATTATTTTGCATAAAAAATTCTCTTGGTTAGTTTCAAGAGAATTATAAGGATGAATGTGTAATAGTGAAATGAAAGAGTATTATTTTTAATTTACCTAGACCTTCTTCCATAAACATAATCTATTCATGAATTGTAACGAGGTTGAGTTGTTCTACGAAGAATTCTTTCAATATCATTACGAATTCATGACTGAAATGTACTTGATTCAAGTGTATCAAGGTATTTATTAAGTCAATTATGTATCTTTAAGAGTCAGTTTTTATATTCTGGGCTGTTTCCAAATCTTTTTGCTAGAAGATTAAATATATTAATAAATCTTCTCATAGTTTTCTTTTGGTTCTTCGGTGTATTAAATGTTACAGAATTCTCATTCATAGATTTAATCAAAATCCTTAAATAATGTATTTTTTCATCATCTGAAATATTTTGATCAATAATATTTAATACTCGATTGATATCACTGAAAGCTTTGATTTCAAAACCAAGTACTTCAGATGATATTTCTCAAATCGGCTTTTCTCACATAATATTTTATAAATTATACTAAACTTAGTATATCACAAATATCAAATATTTAACAAATTTAACTTCTTATTTCTTCAATAGTATTTTGAAGCTGATTAATTTGAACAGCTTGATAAATGGTTAATCAGAGATGAGATATAAATACTACGACAATTGTGATACCTGCTATTTTTGCTAAGAGTATTTTTTGTTTTATCTTTTTAAGCATGATGAATATCTTTAGTAATAAAAAATACCTGACAAGCAGATATTTATTTTATGTTTTTTTTGGTACCTGGGATGGGACTCGCCGCAAGTCGGGCATCCGAGTCAAAAGATACAAACGTATCTTTCTAAAATTACATTCGTAATTTTACTCTCCTTTTCTTGTCTCAATTATTTGGTACCTGGGATGGGACTCGAACCCACAAGGCCGAAGCCGGGGGATTTTGAGTCCCCTGTGTATACCAATTCCACCACCCAGGCCTAATTGTTTTTTGATTGCATCTTTACTCGCTTTCGCTCATGCAGTTGTAACTCTCTTTCCAATTCGTGACTTGGTCACTTATCGCAAACGAGACTTAATGGTGGAGCCAGCGTGAGCCGGCCCCATAGAAGATTTCGCTGAGCATTACTATTTTCAGCTTGGCAATTATATATAAAAGATTTGTTTTGCAAATTTTTAGAAGACACTTAAACTAATAGCATTAAAAATAACGATAAAAATATGTATCTGTGTACCGACTGTGGAAACGAGTCTCTGAAGTGGCAATGACAATGCCCAGTCTGTAAAGAGTGGAACACTCTGAAAGAATTTAAAGAAGCAAAAATAAAGTGAAAAGGAAAATGAAGCGCGAAATGAGAGCTCAAAGAACTGACTCAAATACAAGATATAAAAGAAGTGCAAGACAGAATCATAACGAGTTCAACAGAGTTTAACAATGTCGTAGGAGGATGAATCGTACAATGAAGCGTGATACTCCTCTCTGGTGAACCTGGAATCTGAAAATCAACTATCACACTCCAACTTTCAAACTGGATTAAAGAGGATGTAGTTTATATCAGTGGTGAAGAGACAGAGTACCAGATATTTGATAGAGCGAAGAGACTCGAAATAGCAGGAAAGAATCTCAAAGTACTCTCAGAAAGCTCACTCGAAAACACGCTCACTACCCTCGCAAAAAATCCAGCTGCAGTCGTCATAGTCGACTCAGTGAGTGTGATGCACTCTGAAAACTCTACTGGTTCATCAGGTAGTATATCGCAGGTCAGATATATATCTGAGAAACTCGTAGATTTTGCCAAGACGACCAATACTGCGATGATCCTCATCGGACATATTAACAAAGATGGTTGAGTCGCAGGACCAAAAACACTCGAGCATATGGTAGATACGGTTCTCTACTTCGAAGGAGACAAGTTTGATGACCTCAGACTCCTGAGATGACTCAAAAATAGGTTTGGAGCCACCTCTGAAGTATGACTCTTTAAGATGTGAGAAAAGGGCCTCAGTGATATCAAAAATCCTGGACTTGAGTTTATCTCAAATGAAGAGGATGCAACTGGATCGAGCCTGAGTATCACTATGGAATGAACCAGACCAATCATCATAGAAACTGAGAGTCTCACTACCTATACGAAGTTTGGATATCCAAAGAGATCAGCGAGAGGTATGAGCGCATCGAAGCTAGATCTCATCGTAGCTGTACTTGGTAAATATACAGCTATCAAACTCGATAGTTATGACGTATACTCAAATATATCCAGAGGTCTCAAAATAGCAGAACCAGGAATCGATCTCTCTCTCGCTGCTTCTATCATATCAAGTAAACTCGGAAAAAATATCTCTAAAAGCATGATTTTTGTAGGAGAGATATCTCTGACAGGAAAGATAAAAAAAGTAATATTTTTAGAAAAGAGAATAAAGGAAGCAGAAAAAATGTGATTTAAAATGATGGTAATACCCGATGTAAATGTAAAAATAAAAACAAAAATAGAACTCGTAAAACTCAAAAATATAAACGACCTTACAAAAATAATAAAATAAATATGAAACAATCTATACTGATAGCACTTATCATACTTTGCTCTCTGATATCTGGATGAATCTGAGCATATGGGATGCTATACTTTCTCTGAGATGATATAAGTGAAAATGAAAATATACTGACTGAAGTACAAAAATGAATATCAGAAGTAAAAGAAAAACAAGACCTCCCAAAAGAATCTGAGCTCGAATGACTCCAAGAGAATATAACAAATATAGCAAAAACTATATCACCAAGTGTAGTGAGTATCGTCATAAAAAAAGACCTCGTCATCTATAGAAGTGATCCATTTGGATTCTTTCAGCAACCAGTAGGAAGTGTAGAGAGAAAAGTCTGAGGAGGGACTGGATTTTTCATCAGACCTGATGGAACTCTGATTACCAACAAGCACGTAGTAGAGGATACAGACTCTGTCTATACCGTTATCACAAGTGATAATACTGAATATGACGCAAAAGTACTAGCTCTCGACCCTATAAATGATATAGCCATCATGAAGATTGAATCAGAGACAGTATTTACTCCACTCAAAATAGTAGAAAATACTGACACTACAAAACTCTGACAGTTTGTTCTCGCAGTTTGAAATGCGCTGAGTGAATTTCAAAACTCAGTTTCACTCGGAATCATCAGCGGGCAAAATAGAACGATAGAAACCATAGACGGAAAACTAGGATGACTCTTGCAAACAGATGCAGCTATCAACCCTGGAAATAGTTGAGGCCCACTTGTAAATCTAAACGGAGAAGTCATAGGGATAAATACTGCTATCGCAGATAGAAGTGAAGGAATCTGATTCTCTATAGCACTTAACAAAGAAAAGGTAGATTATATGCTAGAAAGCATCTCATCTGATGGAAGGATAAAAAGACCATTTATATGAATAGCATACGTACCAGTATCTCCGTGAGTACAATCAGAGCTTTGACTCTCAGTTGATTATGGGGCCTATATCATAGATGAACCTGGAAGTATAGTCGAGTGAAGTAGCGCAGATCTAGCTGGTATAGAGCCTGGTGACACTATCCTCGAAATAGACTGACAAAAGATAGATACCAGAAATGATTTCAATACCGTTATACAAAATAGAATACCTGGTCAAGAAGTGACGCTAAAAATACTAAAGAAATGATGAGAAGAAAAAGAGATACAGCTTGAACTTTGAGAATATTAATAAAATCCCCATTTGGGGATTTTATTTTTTATGATTCGTATTTTCTAAAAGAGAGAGAGAATCACAGCTACCAGTATACCTAGTACACTTCATGCAAATGCTTCAGATGGAAGATGTCCAAGAGATTCTTTGAATCTCTTTTCTCACATAGCTTTATTGATAGCTTCAGCATGGAGACCAGCTTCAAATCTTACATTGATAGCATCATAGATGATAATCACTGTAAATGCCATCACTATAGCAAATAAATCTGATTGAACTCAATACTTGATAGCAAAAGCAGCAGCAAGAGACACTACTACAGATGAGTGCACCGATGGCATTCATCAGCTTCACAGAGCCCTAGATACACTCCACTCTCATGAAGAAAGCTTTACAATCATCCCTTTAGCTATTACAGCTAATACAAAAGATACTGCAGGAACAGATATGATGTTTTCGTAAAAAATGTTATCTATCACAAACAAAAGGGATTATGAAGTATTATGCTACTTTTAGTATTTTATATTCTGAGACTCATCATTGCGCTTTTACCTTTACGGTATCTCATTTCTTTTTTCCAAGTACAGCTTGTCCTATTGGAGACTCATTAGATATCTTTGGGAGTTTGTCGAGTATATTTGTTTCAGTCGTTCAAACTATTTTGTATTCTCCTTTTTCTTTTGTTTCTACGTTTTCAACCTCGATAGTCATACCCATCATTACTTTTCATGTTGATTTCTTCCCTTCTTCTATGAGTTCTACGTGCTTGAGTTGTTCTTCTATTTCTGTGATTCTCACCTCAACTTTTGCTTGCTCACTTCTCGCATCCTCGTATTCAGAGTTTTCCGATAGATCTCAAAAACTGATGGCTTCTTTTAGCTTTTCAGCTATTTCTACTCTTTTTTCTTCTTTAAGATATTTGAGTTCTTCTTGCAGTTTCTCAAGTCACTGCTTGGTTAAATATACAACATCTGACATATACGATTTCGGTTTTATAAATTAAATTAAATATTTTTTAATATTTCTTTGGTATCATTATACAAATCTTTTTTTATTTTCAATCAAAAAACTCCATTTGTACTCTTTACTACAAAACGAACAAAGTCATCGTTGAATTCTTCATCTACGTTTATAAAAAAAGAGGCTTCTCAAAAGTTATTGACTTCATTGAGAGTAAATGGCATATCGTATGATATCACATCAAAAATCTCTCTAATACTCTCATATTCTCTCGTTGGAAATAAATATAAAATCATATCTCCTTCCAATCCTAAGTACTCAAAATAATCATCTGGATATTCGCTCGTAAGATCAAAAAGACTTTGTTTTATTTCTACTCTCTCTAAATCATATGAGAAAAACTTGCTTAGGATTCTCTTTTCAGCATCTCAGAGTTCGAGATCTTTTTGCTCTGGCACATCTATTCTTACCTCTTGTGGCTCAGGATCTACTACAGAAATCTCGTTTGGCAGATCATTATCTGCATCTATACTTATGATTTCATCTGTTATTTGCGTTCCTTCTCCTGAGTATTTTAGTTTTTTCACAAAGAATCTATATTCTTCATTGAATCAATACATAATTAAATTTAGTCCAAAGAGAACTAAAAGAGAAAAAAGAATGATCACTCATTTTCTCATGTATATATTCATTAAAAATTATTTTACTCTCACTTGGTTAAATCCAAGCTCTATAGGAGTGTCTCTTCAAAGTAGGTTTATATTTACCTTGAGAACTCCTTTTTTTTCATTTATTTCAGCGATGACTCACTCATTTCCATCAAACGGCCCATCAATGATACTTGCAACATCTCAAACCTGAAATTTCGTAGTAAATGTTTCATCGTTTTCTTCTATTTTTCCTTTGAGTTTATCGAGCTCTGCTCCTGAAACTGGAACTGGTATATTTCCGGCTCCAAGGAAACCAGTTACATTTGGAGTATTTCTCACTATATACCAACTTTCGTTTGTTACTACCATCTGTACGAGTATGTATCCTGGAAGTATATTTTTCTTTTTTTTCACTTTTTCTCAGCTTGCTTTCACTGAGACTACATCATGAGTCGGTACAAATACATCGAGAATATAATTTTCAAGTGAAAAACTTTCTCTTCTTTGAAAAAGTGATTGACGAACATTTTCTTCCGTACCAGAGATAACCTGGATTACATACCATTCAGCTTTATTTTCAGCCATAGTTTTTTTATAATTTTAAGAATTAATACAGAAAGCGAGATTATCTCACAAAATCTTTGATTGCGAACAATATTTCAGAGAAGATATTACTAGCAACAAAAAGGTAGAGTCCAAAAAATACAAGAATCGCTAAAACTACAATAAAATAGTTTCTTGTTTCTTCTCTAGTTGGCCATACTACATGCTTGAATTCTCTCAAAGATTCTTTGACGAATTTTATCATTTTAAGCGCGTTATTTAAGGTAAAATAAAAAATGTTACTTTTTCGCAACATTTATCAAGAGGATTATATGCTTTTTCCACTGAGAGTCAAAGATTATTTTTGACCAAAATGGCTTTATATGATAATATATAAGAGATATATAAGAATTTTTTATGGACAATCAGATTATATTTATCCTTTTGGGTGTTGCGTGAGTGATACTATGATGCTTTTATACTTTTGTATACGTGGTACATCTCAAGGTAGAAAAACTCGAAAAAAGAATAAAACAGCTATTTGTAAGCAGAAGTGATGCCATTCCTGGTATATTTGAAATATCAAAAAAGTACCTCACTCGACATGGAGATGTGTTCAAAGAATCCATTCGTCTGAGAAAAACAGAGCTAGCACTCAATCATAGCAATACTCCTTTTTATAAGATTATTGAAACTGAATGATTACTTCATCATGAGCTCAATTTTATATTTACAGCCTGTAACAAGCATGTATCGCTCACTGAGGATGCAAAGTTTAACTACATAAAAGAGGTTATTATTAGTAAATCAGGAGAAATATGAAATAAGATGTGACTCTATAAAAATATAGCAGAAAAACTCAACACACTAATAAAAATAAAAAACTTTACGCTCATATGACTCCTGGTTCCAATCGAAAAAAAAGTAACACTATAAAAAAAGAGAAGCTGAGCTTCTCTTTTTTTTGTGTGATTTTATTATGCTTTTCTTGAGTGTAAGAAGAAAAGTCCTCATCCAAGCATGACAGCTAATAATAGTAATAAAACTGTTTCTGGTCATGTTTGTGGTAGCGACTCATTATCCTTTGCTGCTGTTTCCGCAGTTTTTACTACTTCATCATCAGAAAGAGTTTGTCATCATTTTGAAGTAGTTTCTTCTGTTTTCTCAGCTCAAGCAGCGCTGAGCTCTACATCTTCGGACTCTAAGTCTACTGTTTTTACTGGAGCCTCTTTTGTTTCTTCATAACTGGTTGTAGATCATCTAGGAACTGTGAATGTGTTTATTCCATCTATCCCTGTTTCTATATTATTTTTATCTATATCCTGCATAGACACAACTGTGAGCTCGTACTGAGCTTCTTCCACTAAATCATCTTGAGTTACTATTGTGATTCTCATAGGGTCAAAACTATTCATACTTGCTTCTACAATAGTGAGTTCTGATCATCCAGATTTTGGCATGAGTTTAAATTCTCTGACAGCATCTTCGCTTCCATCAACAATATTATTGAAGCTGAGCTCTAGCTCATTTGCTGATAGCACTCTTACTTCTTCGAGAGCAAAAGCGCTACTCGTCACTACTCATCCTTGCTCAGTTGCAGTACTGAAAAAAGCTTCAGGAGAGTAATTGCTTTCATTTCCATTATCATCTACCACGGTAACTGCAACATAGTAATCAGTATCTTTTTCGAGATTTTCAAGTGTAGTTTCACTCGCTTCGATGAGATCTATTCATTCAAACTCATATCCAGATTCAGATCCTGAAGTCTTTCAGTAGTATATGTAGTATCATAAAGCTCATTCAACATCATCCCAATCAACACTGAGACTAGAGTCACCTGCTGAAGAAACTATTGGAGCAGACTCGAGGTCGAGAGCAAATACTGATGATACAGAAGCTGCTAGCAAGCAAATGAAAGATGAAAGAAGTAATTTTTTCATAATGATATGATGACTTAAAAAATAATTTTGGTAAAGATTCAATTTACATTAGAATATTCTTAGATAAAAAAAGTATAGGTATTTCGCGTTAATTACAAAATTTTTTATGATTTTTCAAACAAAAATAAATAGTAAATGATTTACTCTCATAGAACTCATGGTGGTGATTGCACTGATATCAATAATTGTTCTCGGTGCTACTCGTATAGATTTTAACAGATCTTCAAACCAGCAAAAATTAGCTATATTTACAAATGAAATCGCTTCGAAAATAGAAACAGTTAGAAACAACGCTCTCATATGAAAAGGAGTCGGAAATAATCTAGAAACACCTGAAAGCTGGGATCTCATCATATCAGATACATCATCGTGATCACTTGAAACTCGTTATAACCTGTGAGGAAGCACGATAGATAGTGAAGAATACTCAGTGACTTCAGATAACTTTTATAGCATCTGAAATCTCAGGTGTATACAGCTAGATGGTATATCAGAAACAATAGTATGAAATCTCACTCTAACTATAGACTGAGATGATATGTCTTTATCAGGATGTAGCAGTGATAATTTTAAAATACTCGAGTTTACTACGAGCTATAGACAATGAAGTCAATCAGTCAGTATAAATACACTCAGTTGATTAGTTGAGGTTGATTAAGCTTACTTCCAAATAGGTGTATTTCAGATAGATAAGTTATTAGCTTTTTGATTTTTAATTTTATAAGAACTACTCGTTGTTGTTTTAAACGGCTTTATAGCTAAACCTGTATTTGTTAATATTTTATTAATATTAGTGATATGAACACGTAAGCCACTTTTATCCAAAATAGTAGAATCTCAGTAGTCTTCTCATAAATAATCAGCAAGGAAATAAAGAAACACATTGAGTTGCATTGTTTGCATTTTTATAGTAAATCAATCAATAATTAATAATTCTTTATCAGAATGGTATTCTATTTTTATATCATCTACGTATTTGCTAACCGAAAGAAGATCCATCGCGTTTTGCTTCACCTGATTCTTAATATTTGGAGTTTGATTCATATAAATAATTTCTCCATCTACAATAGTCAATCAAAATTCGCCCAAAGTTTTATTTATACTATTTCGTATAGTTTGTCTTGAAGCTTTCGTCTCTGATAATTTTCATAATATCTCAGAGGCTGATTTAGTGAATTTTCCATCCTTAACTGATTCAAATAATAGCTTAAAGAAAAGTCATGAAGCTGACATTAAACTATATCTCTTCTGTTCATCTCAACAAGAAAGAGTTATGCTTGTAAGAGTTATATTTGCAGATATTTGTATGAGTCATACCTGAGTAGTAATACTTTGAGTAGAATTATCAACATCTATTACATCTTGTGAAAGAGCCATAGTAAGTGTTTATTATCAATAAGTTAAATACAATATAATACATTTAACTAAAATGTCAATAATATTACTTACTATTCTTAAAAGCTAGTATCTCTCTTTTGAAAAATGAAAGTATAGCAGAGGTATATCATACAAATAAAAGTCCTCAATACACAAAAACATCAGCGTAGAGTCAGATAGGTGCTGATGAGAGGAGGAGCGCTCAAAGTATATATGTTGAAACTCATACTGTACATATCTTTATAATAAACATCCAATCAAAATAAAACTTCATAATATTTTTAGTATAGAGGTATCAGAGTCACATAAGTAGCAGCTGACTCAGCACTGTTACGATTCATGCTCATACAAATGAGTATTTTGGTATCAAAATAATATTTCAAACTATATTAAAAATTGCTACTATTATATTTATTCTCAGAAGCTTAGACTGATTTTCAGAAGCTATCAGTGTGTAGGTAAATATAAGCGAAATAAAATAAAATAAGAGAACTGCTAGAACAATAGGAAATACATCAGCAGATGAATATAAATGCTCTGGTTTTAGGTATGTTTCATTCGCTATTATTCTCACTGTGTGCTCCCTAAAGAGCGAACCAATAATAAATATGATAGCACCAAAGCTAAGAAGAAATTTGAAGGAAATATCTAGCACTTCTGTAAGTTTTCTATGATTTCATTCTTTGAATAAATTTGTAAGCGTAGGAAGAAGTGAGTTGAGATAAAATCATCCGATCACCATAAGTACTTCTACCACTTTCATCGGAAGTGAATAGAGTGCTATAGATATATCTGCTTTTTGAGTAGGCTCAAGTATAGAAAGTAGGATGATATCTATCTTGAAATACACAACCGAGAGAAACAGAGCTATCCCATACGGAAGAGATATTTTTATGATATGCTTAATATACTCCTTATCAAACTGAAACGAGATACGAACGAGTCTTCTTGCGTAAATATAGTTGAGGAGCGTAGTAAAGACTATTCAAATCAGACCTGCAAAAAGTATATATAAAAACGAAGCTCCAAAATCCCCTGTCTGTAACTTTGGAAAGAGTACAAATATAACATATGCTATAAAAGATACATTTATTAATTTTCAAAGAATACTTGAAACCAGAGAAAACTCTATCTTCATATATGATTGCATCAGTGCAAGCAGTGAAGAATTTATGAGACTCACTATGGTAAATACAGAAACAATTCATATACCAAAAAGTGCTAATTGAGAATTATATCATGGCAATAAGAAGGCTATTCAAAGTGCGAGAAATAGTATTCATACTCAGAGTATACATCTGAGAGTAAGTATATTTCCAACTATTTTTTCAGAGTTATTTCTATCACGTGTTATCTCTCTGATTGCTATCGTATAGAGTCAGAGGTCAGCGAGAAATGCAAAGATTCAAAGATAATTATAAATTTTAGAATACAATCCATACATCTCTATAGGAAGGTATTTTGTCAGCATACTAATCAAAAAAATAGAGATGATAGCAGTCCCCACTTTTGAAAGTATTTGTGACAGAGTATTTGAGGCAATCTTTTTAAACAAAAAATACGTTTTAGAAAGGTAAAATCGGCTTTTTCTTTTGCTTTTCACTCCCAATGTAATTATATTTTTATAAAATTACAATTCTTTTTACAAAATACAAAATGAAAAAAAGTCCATTTCTGATTATACTATGTATTTTCTCAGCCATCACTCTCCTATCATCTTGTTCTCTATTGGATAAAAACCAAGAGATTGATTCAAACCAAAAAGTACAAGAAACAGCTACTGGAGAAATCGTAAAAGAAGTAGAAAAGCCAAAGACACAAAAAGAAATAGGCCAAGAAGTAGTACAACAAAAAATAAATAACCTTAAAAAGAAACTTGCGCTCAGATGACTCGTAGTCAGATGAGATATATACTTCAACAATGATCAAGCAGCTCTCGCTCTCAAACAATACCTAGATGTCTACAAAGAAACTCCTGATGATCCTGCGCTGATAAAAAAGATTTGAGACTCTTACTTCAAAACAAATAAATACAAAAGTGCATATAGCTACTACAGCAAAATAAAAGACTATAGCGAACTCAATAAAAATAGAGCTATGCTCAGTTACATATATACAAAAGATGTAACTGATATACAAGATCAGCAAGATATACTCTCTGAGATGTACAGTTTCGACTTCTCAGAAGAAGAAAAGTTTTATTATACTACCTCATTTTCATGTCTAGATGATTTTGATGGATGTAAAACTACATTTTGAGAATACATAAATAAAGAAAGACCAAGAGCTGAAGACGGTACTGAAATAGAGTTAAACAGATACATAAAAGAAATATCTACTGCAGTAGAGAATTATGAGGCTTTTCAGGTAGATCAAGCATACTATCAAGATGCGCTCATAATATGAGCTTTTTATACGAACTGACTCTACCCTGTTGCTATTGAGCTTTGAAATAAACTCCTAGCAGAAAAAATAGACTATCTCCCAATGCTAAAAATAATAGGAAAAAGTTATTTTGATATGGGTAAATATAAGGAATCAAAAACATTTTTATCAGAATACTACAATATAGATAAAACAGATTCTGGAGTGACTTTCTTGCTCTGAGTGCTCAACTCTAGACTTCATGAATATGTGCTTTCGAATATATATCTCAACAAAGCTCTAGAATCAAACTACAAACCAAGTATAGATGTGAGAAGAAAACTGATATACAACTACTTTTTACTAGAAAACACTGAAAGACTTTTACTCAATTTCAAAAATCTAGTAGAGCAAGAAGAAGCTCTTGACCAAGAAGACCTACAAATGGCAATATACTATCATATCACACATGAAAGATATGAAGATGCGATAGCATTTAGTAACAAGTGATTAGAAGTATTTCCGGATGAAGAAATATTTTACGGATATCTCGGATGGATATACAAGCTCCAAGAGCAAAATGAAAAAGCAGAGGAAAATCTAACAGCATGACTCGCACTCAATGGGAAAAATCCTATGCTCAATCTCAATATGTGACTCATACAAAAAGAAAAATGAGAAAAAGTAAAAGCACTTCTCTATTTTAGAAAAGCAGTCAAAGAAAATAAAGATTGAGAATTTGGAGTCGTAGCTGCAGAAGAACTAGAAAAATTTAAACAGGAAAATAATATCCAGGATGGAGAGTAAATCTTTACAAACACTAAAAATCCTATAGAGTTTATCAGTAGTTTTAATATCTCATCTATATAAAATATGGTTTCAGAAAAATATGATCCATGAAAGCATAATCCTGAAAAGATTTCAAAAATAGATACAAAGAATCTTCTCAGCAAACTTGCCAAAGAAATAGCTCAAAAATACTGACTTGATATCAAGCAGGTGGAAAAGCTTATCAGATCAAAAACAAGCTCTAAGCTTGATAGTCTTAAATCTATGGTAAGCTCTTCTGGAGAAACTATAGACTTAGCAGAGTTTAGAAATGTCATCGCATGAGCAAAAGATGTCATCGAAAAAGCAAGTAAAGATGAGATAGAGCTCCTCAAGTGAACGATAGAAAAAACAAAACTGAGTCCAGAAAAAGATATCTATCTCTCAAACAAATTTTTTCCAACTAATCTCATGAATAGAGCTCAAAATCCTCAAAATCTCTGAGACAATATCATAGGAGCTGGAATATGAATTCTCAACTCTACAGAAGAAATAATTACTACTCTCTATAATATCTGAGCTGGAATAGTAAAAACACCCTACCACATATATCTGATAGTGAGCTGAAAAGCTGA
>CALLBL010000017.1 GCA_937999345.1 uncultured Candidatus Altimarinota bacterium
TGGCTTGATAGACCTTTTAATTGGGCAAATACCAAAACTGCAAGAAAAGGTAAATCTATACCAACTCCAGAGCTGAGGGCTGCTAATGATAATTATTGATCAGGCACTATAGCTGCATAAATATAGATACAGACAGAAAAAACCTCCCAATCGGGAGGTTTTGTTTATGCTTCGGTTTTAGCTTCAATAGTTTTAAGCTCTATATCCATAGGAACTAATCCTATTAAGAATTCTCATCAACTTAATGATCAGATAGTATAGATACTTTTTCATCTTGCTCCGTCTAAAAATTTATAATCAGGATCTATAGATTTTACCATAGCATTTATTTTTTCTACAAAACGAGTGTCGACAATTCTATCTTCCCAGTTAGACATCATAAGATCATCAATGGATAAAGATTCTCAACTTTTTCAGAAAATAATATCGTTTTCTTGAGATTTTATATTTGTGATGTTTTCTCAATCTATAGTACCATCTTTAGATACTCAAATCATATTTAGAAGTATTCATTTTCAATAATTAAAAGCATTTGCATCTTTTATACTATTTTCAGTTGGAAGTACTTCTATACTATATATTTCTTCATTATATATTACATATGGTGATCATCATTCATATGCAACTATCTTTGCTTCTTGATCTCATTTTTCATAACTTTTTATCGAATCTTTCCCTTTTTCTAGTATTTCTATTACTTTTTCTATATCTTTTGCATCATAAGCTGCTTCTAAATCTCTATCAAAAGCACCTATATCTGAATTTTCAGATATGATAGCTAATCATCCCATCAAAGTTCATCAGATGATTCCAGCCCAACCAGCTTTAGTTGCAATTTTTCATAGAAATGGATATCTTCATGCTTTTATTGATGCTCCAGTTGATTTTTTTCACAGATATCTGAGTCATAGTCATGTAGCTCATACAGCAACTCAAGTAGATAATAAATCTTCTTTATTTACTGCTAGACCAATAATTCCATTAATTTCCTTCATATATGATAGGATAGTCATATCTAGTATTTTTTCTTTATATATATCAAATACTGCTTTTTCATCTTCTGTAAATACTGAGGTTTCTCATGGAATTAAAATTTCTTTTCAGAACCCAGCCAGATAATTTGCTGCTGTCATATTATCACCTGGTTTGTTACCAGTTGACATGATTTTATTGAGTAACCATACTATTATAGGAGTATTTACTGGTGAGATTTCTTCTAATTTATTTCCTCACATTACTCCATAAAGTGCAATCATCCACTTATAGTTTAATTTACTTTCTAATAAGCCTCTATGTTCTTCTGATAGCATAAGTTTATTGTTTCCAATAAATTCATCTGAAAGAATGTAATCTTTGAAATTATTGAGTTTTCTTAGATCTTCTATTTCTTGTTCTCCTGTTAATCAAAATTCTTCAATAAGTTTATCTTCTTTGAAATTAAATTTTTCTCTTCATTGATCTAAATCTCTCCCCATTTTTTTTATGAAGCTTTCTGAAAAGAATGATTTTTCTTGATTTTCTTTTATAAAATCATTTGAAACTCACATGATTTCTTGTACTCATTTTCAGAAACCAGCTGCTGCACTACTGATCGTTCTGTTTGATATAGCTGGTATGGTAGCACTGTATAGCATTCATATTTCACCAATAGAAAGTTTAGCATAATTATATTCTCAATTTTCTATCATTTGTAATATCTCATTTAAACGACTTTCTCAGAAGTTTTCTATAAAATTTTCATTAGGAATATTTGTTTCATTATTCACTAAGATAGATGCAACCATATTTCATGACAATCATATTCTTAGTAATGTATGGACTTTCTCAGAGGTTAAAGCTTCTGATATTTTTTCGTATTGTTTTAGAGATGCGCTATTTCCTTCTGTCATTTTATTTCTAAATCCGACTTCATTTCTTTGTTCTAGAAAGTCACTATATTTTACTTCAAATAATTGATTTCATATAGTATCTTTTGAGCTGTTATTTTCAAGAGATACACCAGATAAACCTAATAATAGTTTGTATCATATTAAATATTGATATTTAGATGTGTCTATGTTTTCCACTATTGATTCACTCATTATATTAGGAGTAGATATTGGTTCAACTTGATCTTTTATAGTATTTATTACAACATCTGTATTATTTGTGAAATTAGCAATTTGATTTTCTCACTCTTGTAATTCTTTTTCTATACCAAAAAATTTACCAAGTATTCATCAAAATACTCATCCTTCTTTTTTGAAATCTGAGAACCACTTAAATACACTGGCTCAAAATCAAGCTCACATAAATCATACAATAGCTCATAAGAATGGAATCTTCTCAGTTATCTTTTGTATCATTTTTTCTCCAGCTACTTGCTGAACTTCTTCAATATTTGTAGGAGTCTTTATATCTTCCAATTTTGCTTCATCTTCTACTCTCGTCAGCCATGTGTCAAAAGCAATCTTTCTTTTTTCTGCAGTATCTAAAGTAGCATCAACCCTTTCTTCAAGAAGTCTCATATTGAGCTCTGCAGGTCTTTCATAGAGGGATAAATGAGATTCAAATCTTTCCTTGAGAGCAGAAAACTCTTCTGGAGCATAATCATCTCTTTCAAGTCAAAAATGCTCTAACTTCTGTTCAAAGGTAGGTTTTTGAAATTCTTGAACTTCTCATCAATTTCTTCCTAGTATTTCAGGTGAAACAACCATAAGTATAAATTTATAAACTATATACTATAATTGTATCATTTTTATTGAAATAAAACAAAAAAACCTCTATTTTCAGAGGCTATTTTTTACGAATTTAAATTATAATTCCTACTGGTTTCTATTATGGCTCATAATGTTTTGTTTCCCGGCATTCAATCTATTTGTAATGGATTTCATTCGACATCATTGTTATGACTTTGGAAGCTTTTCACGGCTTCATATGTAATTTGTCCAAATTGACCATCAGCTTCAATACTTAAAAATGATTGTAATGATTTTACAGCATCTATATCTGCTTTAAATTCAGAGAATTTAAAAGGTTTATTTTCAAGTGAATCTTTGAAAGTAATGAGAGGAAGCATTTCTATAGAAGCTTTTTCAATAAGTTCTGAATCATTATTGCTATTGAGTTCTGAGACTAGCGGGAGTGTTTTAGTGTCGATTGATTCTGTATTTGGAATGATTACTTCTTCATTATTACTTTTCTTTCAGATTTCATTGTTTGCTTCGTCTTCAAATATTGATTCATTATGGAATATTTCATTCATTCCTTTTGCTCTTACCACTTCTGTTAGTATTCAAAGTACAACAAGATCTCAGATTAATATACCTGTATTTGTAGCTCATCATCTTGAGAGAAATTTTGCTCATTCTACTCAGTAACCATTGAGAATTAACCTTCATAATCCTCGATCATGAGGCAAAAAGGTTTTTCATCAATTTCAAATTCTTGCCATGATTCATACACTTTGGTCTCCTACTATTGTTCACAATCTACTAGAATGACTGAATTGTTTAGTAAATCATCCAATTAGTCATCATCAAATAGCTCATGTAGCTGTTCATACTGCTAATTCAACTCATCCACTAATGAGCATTTCATTGAGACTATCATATCATTTCGGATTGAGTGCCATGGACGCAACTGTTGCAGTGAGTCATACAGTAGCTCATACAGCTACAGCTGATACTGAGGCAACTCATGCAGCAGCAAGTACAACTGGCAGTGCAAAACCTGCTGCAATTCAAACAGTTATTACTGCTGCAAATTTAGCTCATGTTACTAGTCTTCATTTTGTTTTATCTGATAAATCAAATAATCCATTCCCATTAATATCATTATATAAATTAAATACTTCAGTTTGAATCTCTGATAATCCAAAATCCTCAGCATCTTTTCATTCTACTATTGTTCCCCATGGTGTAAGTCATGGCTTCCAATCATCGTCAAAATGTTCATTGAGAGATTCTACTACGGTTTTATTTGCTTCTTCAGCTACTTGCATGAATAAGTCACTTAGTTCTGCACGTGCCGTAACAGGTGTGTCTCATAGTTTTGCTAATACCCTTGCAAGTGTAGATATCATTATCTTTTCCTCTAATCTGAGATCTTGATAATCAGTTCCTTCTGGTATTTGCAGTACTTGTCAGAATCATATGTCCTTTAAGAGTACTTCCGCACCTAATGGAATATTATCTAGTTTTTTGATGGTATTTGAAACTATGCTTTTCGGAGGAGTATCTCATACTTCTTTATCTTCTATCTCTAGGCCTCCGGATTCATTTATTTTATCCATTACTCATCATTTTCTTTGAAACATAAAGAGAACAATGTTGTTAGAAAATTCTTGAGTAGCTTTTAATCTGTTGTCTATATTTCAAATTCTTCCTGTTACTATTTTTGCAAAGTGCATGATAGTATCATCACTAGCATTATCTGCTTTTAGTTTGGAATAGATTACTTTATGTAATTCTAGAGCGAAGCCCTTATATGAAGTTTCTACTGATGTTGATTGAAAGTTATTTTTATCTATTTCTTCGTGAGTTTCTGTTAAGTACCTGAGTAATCCTTCATGATCACTACCATATGAATCTACAGTAAATTCTACTAATTCTTGTATTTCTTCTTTACTTTTTTTAAAGAGTTTTGCTCATCACTCATATTTATCTCAGATTCATACTATGAAGTTAGTATATCTTTTTTGTTGTTCTTGTATTCTTATATCAAGCGCTATATCAGTTTCCGGAATTGATATTCTTTCAGCATGAAGAGATTTTGAATATAATCTTGCCATTTCTTGTAGTTCTTTAATGCTTTTTCATTCAAGGTCTACTCCAAATTTCTTTGCTCATTTAGCATCTAATATATCTTTTTCATCTAGATATCAGAAGTCAAAGGCTCATTTTCCATTTTGATCAAACAAATAATCAATAGCATTGAGCAGATTCTCAAATTCATTAAGATTTTCAATTATTTTAGACTTATTCTCTTTTACTTTTTCAGTATCTCAAATGTAACTGAGTTTATGATCTTCTGAGAGATGAAGATATGTGATTGATTTTTTATTTCAATTTTCAGAATATATCTTGATGTAATTATTTTCTATTCATATACCATTTATATCTTCAACTTTAAATTGAGTTTGCTCTAGGAAGATTACTATTTCTTCTACTATAATTCAAACATTTTCTATTTCCCTTTCTACACTTATGTCTTCTATATGTTTTCTCAGAATATTTTTTAGATACTCATCAAGATACTCACTTTTTTCTACTTTTTGATACAGTGAGTCATTATTTGATGTAGTTTCTATATTAGCCATATACTTTTATTATATTTTTCCTTTTTTGATTGCACTTCTTAGAGATCAATACCATCATCTTCATTTAAATTCATCAAAATCCTTAATTCCTGCACCACTATTAATTCTTTCTTTTATGTCACCGATTTCTGCTATAGTTGCTTTGTTTTCTCAACCATAACTATGGAGTCTGTCAGATAC
Source organism: uncultured Candidatus Altimarinota bacterium (assembly GCA_937999345.1). Lineage (GTDB taxonomy): Bacteria > Patescibacteriota > Gracilibacteria > BD1-5 > UBA6164 > CALLBL01. The sequence goes on from CALLBL010000017.1 coordinate 5,480, forward strand.
TATTTCTGCTCTGGTTTTTACACTTTTTATACCATGAGTTTTATCAAGTCTTTCTACGATTTGCTCACGACTTAAAGTTCCATCCAGAGCAAGATCTCTCAGATCTGATAATTCTTTTCAAAGTTGAAGTTCAGCTCTTTCTACGAGATCGTAATTTGATTTCATTTTTTCTGAATCTACTTCTTTCTTCTTTTTAGCGTCAATTTTAGCTTCAGCCTCAGCAATGGATTTTGCTTCTATTGATTTAATTCTATTTATACTTGCTTCTAATTTAGTTATATTTGATTCAATAGAATTAATCTTTGTAAGCGCATTATTATAAAAATCTACCTTACTCTTAAATGGAGTTTTGTAATCATCTAATGCCAAATATTCTCTATTAAGATTTGCTATATCAGATGTTATAGATCTAAAATCTGCATCTATTATTTTTCCTTCTCCTTTTTTAGGGTCTATATCTATTCAAGATAATAGTGCATCAATCTTGTTTTTTTGTATATCTAGTTTCTTTTTAGATGTATCGTTTTTTGTTTTAATCTCACTTTCAGTAGTATTCAGTATATTCTGATACTTAGTTTTATTTTTAAATTGGGCTAATATATCTGAATTTCCTGTTATTTTTAAGAGGATAGTAATCCTTGTATTTATATTTGATGTTTCTATTTTAGATAATAGCTTTGATATATTTATATCTCTTACTCTACTCTCAAAATCATTGTAATCTCTTATCAGACTATTTACATCCACAATATCTCAAAAAGTACCATTTCATCTGTTAGAGTATTTTTCTCATGATAGTATTTTTGATATGATAAAATTAAACTCTGGAGTGCTCCAATCAAGATTTAATTTTCCATTACGGGCTTTTGTTAAGAAAGAAGAAAGCTCTCTTTGTATATTATCAGGATTTCCACGTAATTCTCAAGCATCTATTAACATTTCTGCTATATGTATATCTGCAGTAAAATTTCATATATTTGTGAGTTTTGAGAATTCCTCTGTATTTCATTTTACTGATAATTTATGAAGCTTATCACCTTCTTTTTGTATATCATCTAAACTTCTTAGTGTTGGTTTCTCATCAACAGGAATAGTGTGTGTTATGTCATTTAAAACAGTATCAAGCTGTTCAGCAGTTCCATACCATTTATCTTCTAAGACCATTTTTCTTAGAATTTCTAGGTTGTCTAATGCTGTAGTATTTCAAGTGAGGGTTTTCCTTTTTTCTACTATAGATTGAATAACCTTAAATTTCGGCATTTTTCCTTCTACTATCTTTTGTATTTCTGATTTTAATTCATTTTGACTAAGAAATCCTACTTTATATTTTTTTATTTCATCTATGAGTTCTGTAAGAAGTTTTTGTCTTTGCGTCTCATCAGTATCGCTAATAAGTCATAAATCTAAATCTGCCATCATATGTTTAAAAAAATCAGTATATTCTGGCTTCTCTGGAAGAGTAATTTGTCGAGTTTCTTTATTAAATTCCACTTTCTTATAAATGGTACTGAGCATTTGGTTCATATTTTCCATATATCTCGTGTATTCATTTATCACTTTTTCTTTTTTATTTAGTATGAGAAATACTTCTCCTGCCTTTTTTGAATATCTTTTAAATACTCATTTTCTTGAATTATCTTCGTACGCACGCTCTATTATATTATTTGTATCTATATAAAAACTTTCTGAATTTGAGTTGAATGATCCAGCTCTTACTTTTTCAAGTCTATCTAAACTGTCAGTATCTCATTCGTATTCTGCTATTCTTTCTAAAAGTGCAAGTATCTTTGCTCTTGAACGAATCTCAGCAACTTTATTACTATGTTCATTACCACTCCCTCAATCTCAGTTTAATTGATTTGGTAGACCATCTACTAAAAGCGTATTTGCATTTAATAAATTTGAAGGATCTAAAGTTTGTCTTTCAGCAGCGCTAAGTAGAGATGATGAACTTCATAATATAAGATCAGCTGGTTTTGTAACACTCCATGCTGTTCATGCTCACGCTAATCTAGCTAGATTTCATAATCTTTTTAAAGGACCTCTTTTATTTTCTCCTGATCATTTTCCAAGTCATTTTGCTCCAGCTAGTGCTTGAGTTCAGAAGAAATTACTTCATTTTTTTAATCATTCACTTCATTTCCTGAGATTTGCACCCCATCATTTATCACCAACTTGTTTAGATAAATAATCTTGCACTCTTCTGTTTAATGATTCAAGTGGAATGGCTCATGCAACTAGCACTGCTCCTATTGGGAGAGCTAATCATATTACAGTTAGTACGGATGTAAGTATTAATAATCCTGCTCAATGTATGATATTAACAGGTATATGGTGAAAATCTAAATCTGATATGTCTCCAATTATATCTCACCCTTGAGCCAAGGTTCATTCTATTCCCATAGCTCATCCAGATAGAACTGTTGAATAATATCTTTTTAATAATCCTTTTCCATTATGTTCCAGCTCCTTTAATATAAGCTTTATTTTATAGAGTGACTTAACAGCCTCTTCTTTTGATGTAAAAGGACCTATTTTAATATCACCAAATGAAGTATCTACTCATAATACTTCAGCAAAAGCTTTTATATCTATATCAAATTTTACTCATTTTTGGAAAGCTTTATCAAATTCTCCTGCTTCTATTTTTAATAGGTTCTGATCAATGGAATTCCCAGCTATAGTTGTGTCTATATTGGAATTATAAATATTTTTAAAATCTATTTTAAAAGAGGATACTTCACTATCAAACTCTGCTAAGTCTTTATTTGATACTTCATTTCTTAGATCTTTAAAAAATGAATCCCAAGACTCTTTTCATTCTATCTTCCCTTTGAGTTTTACGTCTTTTGCAGCTTTTAGTATTTCAGCTAGAGTCATTTTCTCAGTTTTTTCTAACCTTCATTTGATTCCAGATAGAAAAGGTATATCATTTTCGTCTAGATATTTATCCATAAAGAATTCTGTCTCATCTTTATCAGATGCTTGCTGTGTTTGCCTTGTAGTTTTCTTTTTAGTATTGTTATCTACATCATCTTTTAATGCACCTTGCTGTTTTTTTGCACTTCAAATAATAGTTTCCACCTCATCAAGAATACGATTAATTTCTTGGGATCTCAAAAGAATATTCATATCAGTATCTGATTGAAGTCTTGAGAGCTCATCAAGCTTATCTTTTAAGCCAAGAGATTTATCTGTGTCGAGTTTTTGTAATTCTTTTCTCCTCGTTAATAAATCAGCAACTCTATCTTGTCTAGATGCTGAGTCATTAACTGATCCAGAAGGTCAATTAGCTTGTTCTAATCCTTTTCTTGCTGCCATGGTTTTTATTTAAATATATTGTTAAATACTTCAAGTGTTTTCGATATCATCGATTCTAGTTCTTTATCTTTTATTGAAGCTTCTTTTAATTCACTAATACTCTTAAGAGAGAATTCTCATGTTAAGAGCTCTTCTATCATGCTTCTGTGAGCATACGTATATGGTATATTAACCAAATCGGATTCTATTGCAGCTACTATTTCAGGTACATTTTTTATTTGTACTCTTTGAAAATATGTGTCTTTGAGTTTTTCTAAAACAGCATTAGCATTAGATACATCTATATTGATTCATTGCTCTTTTGCTACTGATGCAAGCTCTATCGTTTGCATTACTCTTTTTATTCCTCTTTTTAAATCAGGATTTGTTCTAAAAACTAAGTTTTTGTTTTCTATTTTTTCTATATAAGACTCAATTGGTGATGTAAGACTTTCAAGCTTTTTCTTAAATGCAGTTTCTACTACGCTTACATCTACGTTCCCAATTTCATTAAACCCTTCAGCCATAGTTGATAATCATTCTATTTCAGTTCCTATATTTGATAGAGAAGCACCTGATTTTATAGAATTACTCATTCTTTTGAGTATCTTTCCTTCTGCTGCTAAGACTCATAGTCCTTTCCAGAACTCTCATTCTCCTGTATTGATAGTTGTATCTACAGCATCGATTTTTGATTTAATACTATCTCTTTGAGATTCTATATCAGATTTGATAGTAGATATTTGAGATTCTATCTTTATTATATGTTTTCCAAGGACATCTCTCGCCCCTACGACTACGAGTCAATCAATAGTTCCATCTATTTTCCCTTTATTATATATATCGTTATATTTAGAGGCTTTAAATGTATGGTTCATTCCAGACATTTTTTCTAGTATATCTTTAAATGTTTCGATTTTCTTTTTATCTGCTAGAATATCTTTTACAGAAGTAAAATCATCCATATATCTGTTTATCTCTTTTATTTCTCTTAAAAGTGTTTCAGAATCTTGTGCTAAAGTTTCATCGAACTGAACAGTAGTTCTTGGTCCATTATTGTCTGCTCAAATAGATTCAAGTCTTTCATTTACAAGTTTTCTTTTTATATCTTTTACTTTTGTAAGTTCAGCTTCTATTTTTTCTTTGAGCTTGTTTACTCTCTCTATAGAATCATCTGCTTTTGATATTTTACCGAGCATATCTTGTAGATTTTCTATTTGTTTTTCTACAGTAGAATTGATTCCAGGAAGTATATCTTCTATGTGTTTTTGATCTTGAGCATTAAGAGCTCTCCTTGCATCACTAAAGTCTATATTTACATCATTACTAGCTTTACCTTCAGGAGTATTTCTATATATTTCTATTTGAGTATCTACAAAACCTCTTACAGCATCCTCAGCTCATTTCCAATCAGGTATGAGGTTAATAGCAACGTTTCCAACTCCTCTAAGTATATTTTCTCAAGTATCACCGAGTTTCAAAAGAGCATTGATAGTTGCTTCAAGCCCTGACTCTCATACTTCGAGTGCATCAGCCATAACAGATCTTGCTGTATTTCCAACTGTTTCAGCTGCGTCTTGAGCAGATTCTCTATTACTTTTTTTAAGTATATTACCTCTATACTTTAGGTAGTCGTTGTTCACTTCCATATAGATTTTAAAGTCTTCAAATACGCTTGCATAGTCATTGTTGGTAAATCCATAATCTTTTACTGATTTTACTAACGCATCAATTCTACTTTTTGTATCTTCTTCAAAGAACATGATTCCGGCATCTCTACCAAGCTCTACAATAGTGGCAGGGAGAAATTTCGATCCTGGTGCTTGAATCATTTTTTGTAGTTTCTTTACTTCTTCTCTACTCGCTGTCTTTCATGTATCCCATGATTTTTTCATATAATCATTGAGTTTTTTATCAAAGTCATCTACTCATGTGATAGTATGTAGATAATCATAGGTTTCATTTTCTATATCTGTTGATCCGAGGAGTGCATCTTTGATATTAGTTGCTTTTGGAGATACTGCTACGAGTAGCTCTAAGAAACTTTTGAGTTCAACTTTACTAATGTTTTCATTAGATAGAGTAAGTCATCCTGTAGCACTTCATCCGAGAAACCCATATATTTCTGCAACAAAGTTAGAATTGATAGTATCTTTCGATATTAGTATATTTGGGTTTTTTTCTATAAGTGCTTCAAATATAACTCATACTTTTTTATCAGACATTCAGTGATTTACACTTTTTCTGTATTGATCTTTTCCTTCTCTTTCATAACTTTTTTCTGCATCTTTGAATTCGAGCATTTTTACGAAGGTTTTGTATTGTCCTTCTTCATCATAACTAATATTTGGAATCAAATCTGTTGTTTCAATCATTTCCAATTCTTCGCTTGGTATTTCTCTTTCGATTCATTGTAAAACTGATCCAGTCATACCAAGAATAAAGGGAGCAACAATACTCACAGCTCAGAATCATCCGAGAGCAGTTCTAAACTTACCATCCGGTAATACAAACTTAGCTACAAGTAAAGCGACAAAACCAGCAACAAGCATATCTCACTTATTACCATTCCCAAGTCTCTCAACGATAGCTCAAATACTTTTTTCAGGATTATTAGGATCTATAGTGAGGTCTTTTGGAAGTGAAGCCATCAGAGCCTCTTCTGTGAGTTTTTCTTGTCTAAACATGTTCATTTGTGTAAACATCTCTTTGTTGTAAATCTCACTTTTATAATCTCCTCATTCTATAAAGTTTTTAAACCAAATGAGTTCTTGAGCATCTGCAGTATTTGTATGAGTAAATGTTACAATTTTTTTATCTATTTGCTTTCCTATTGCGAACTCAGAATCTCCTTCCCAGTCAACAAGTGAAAACTCTACTTTATGAAGATCATGACCATTTCTATCTTTGAGTTTATGTTTACTAATAAGGTATTCAGCAAGTTCTTTTGCTGATACAATATCTTCTCTATCCAAGAAAGTATTATTTTTTACGATAGATGTTAGTACGACAGTATCCAGGAGATTTGTTTTGACATCATCCCTTTCTAATACTCTCATCAATTCTTTTATTGCAGGATCATTTACATCTGCTATAGTTCCATCAAACTTTACTATATCAAAAGTATCATCAGAATTTTTTCTAACTATATGGTCTCTTCTGATAATATCATTATAAATAGCTTCTGTATATTTATGTTGAAGATATCTTACTTTTGCATCTCAAATCCATTCCATTGCTTCTCCTAAAAGAAGTTTGTATTTATCCATGAGTTCTGTTACATTCGAAATCTTTGCCTCTCCATCTCTTTTTGCATTATCTATGAAGTACATATATTCAGCATATATTGCTAGTTGTTCAAGCTTCTCAGGATTCTCTACTTGAAATTCACCATTTCTACTAATAACTCATAATTCTTTCATGTGTTCTACTACAGCAGGATTTTCAAGGGCTTTCTTTTGTTCAGGAGTTAAACTATCTACAGATATTCTTGTATCAAGCTCAGGAGATTGAACAGTTTCTACTTTAGAAACTTCACCTGTTTCTTCTCTTAAATCCTGACTATCTACTCTTGCAGTCATCACAGTTGAATATCTGTCAGCCATGAAATCTTCTAGAAGCCTTATTTCAGTTAAAACTTGTTCTGTGTATCCTTGATATATTATATTGTCAGTTTTGTCATCTAGGTTATCAAGTCTGTTGAACTTCTTTTTTTGCAGCTCTTTTAATCTTTCTTTTGCGTATTCCTTGAGCATAATTTTTTCACTTGCTCATTCTATAGAAGCTCAATTATTAACTATGGCCTCTATTCTTCTTGCTTGATGAGTTCCACTCATAATATCTTTTTATGGTATTAAAATAGTTTTCTTACCTAATAATTTTATCATAAAAAAAAGCCAGTTACAAATAGTCAACTGGACTTTTATATTTAATATATTTTAATATTTAAGATATATTTTGATTTCAAGAAATGTTAGTAACAGTATATGGGATTTTTGATGTATCAGAATCTCCAGGTATTTCTCACGAGAACCCTCATTTTTCTAGTAATCATAGTATCAAAGTACTTGCTTCTTCCTTTGATAGAGGCTTTTCTACTTGCTTATCATATTCTTCGGTTCTACATGTGAGCATGAAATCAGTACTTGTTATATGAGGATTTCATATGATTGATAGATCTGATACCGTGATTTGTTTTACGGTTCTTCCTAATATTTTTATATCTTTTGTAAAGGGAGCAAAGTTAATTTGATATGCTTTATCTCCAATCAGTAACTCACCATTCTTAAAATCAATTATTTCTATCAAATCTACTCATGCAGCATCGAAATCAGTATTTCCATAATCTATATCTATTGGAAATGATGTGGCAGTTTTAATATGCTGACTAATAATATCATTACGAGCCTCTATATATTGTTTTACAATATCAGGGCTAATTTGATTTTTAGTAATGCTTTCAGTTTGGACTGAAACAGTATTAATATCTTGTTCAAATGGGTGATTTGCATGAACTCAAGCAATACTAGGATCTATGGAAATATACTCAAAATCAGTATTTGGATTATTTGTTACAATTGGAGTTATTGTTGGAAGTGCTGCTATTTTTGCATTGAGTGCTACTTGGCTTTTTTGATTTTCTTTTTCAACAACAAGCTTTGAAAGGCTATTCAGCTTCTTAGCTAATCATGCTCACTCATCAGTTGTATCATCTCAGTCCAATATTTTTTCTCAATAATTTTCTTTCAAAATTATTGATAGTTCTCAAATCTTTGGATTGGTAGTTTTTCCAGTTAAAAGTTCTTCCCAGAAATTTTCGCTTGAATGATCTATTTTCTCAGATTCTAGATATTTAAAAAATCCTTCTAAATTTTTTATATCAAAATCTTCTTTAAAACTTTGAGGAAATATCTGTGCTATTGGAGAATTTGTATTGTCTGCTAGATTAAGTAGATTATCAAATGATTCCATTCTCTTTTTGTTTTCACCTGAGAGAAATTTGTCTAAAAATCATTCTCACATCAGCATAGATAAGATAAATCCTATCAATGGTACTTTTTCTATTAATACTTTTATTCAATCTTTTATGCTATCTCACATACCAAGTGGAAGAGCATCAATAGATTCAGCAATTGTTTTTCATAACTCAGACTTTTTTTCAAATGAAACTCAAAGTGATTGCGTTTCATTTATGATACTTTCAAATATACTGTTATTTGACTGCGCTGACTCATCCGAACTTCCAAGTATACTTTGTATGTCATAAGCAGCAGTGAGTTTATCCGAAGGATTTTCTTGTTTGTGTTTTTTTAGTCTATTTACTTGTTTCCCTATTTTTAAGTCTAAGTATTCAAGTACGCTTGAGTTATTTTCAGGATTTTTTCTAAACTCTGTTATCATCTTTTCTGCAGCTGAGGCAAGAGATTTTAACTTTTCTCATGATGTTTTCTTTTCTTCATCACTGTTTCATGCATCTGCTATTTCTGAGAGAGGACTGAGCATGCTTTGTACTTTATGTTGTGCTACACTCATAAATTCTCCTATTGCTCAATTTACTGAGAATATATTTTGAAAATCTCACCACATCACTATTTTGATAGCATTTTTTTCATCGTCAGAAAATATAGCTTCTGAATCAAGTTTTTCTCAGATATATCACTCAAAAGTCTCATAAAGATTTTTAATAGATTCTTGTTTTTCTATACTTTCTCAGATAGATTCAAAACTCGGAAGAAGAGTATTTATGATTTCTTCTTTTGTGTCTATTGCTGGATTTTGATTCTCATTACTTGATCAAAATTGTTCTGATTGGCTCATGGAGTCATAACTTATTTAATAAATTCTTATCTATTCTACCACACTTCACTCAGAAAAATCAAATATTTACTCTATCTTATTTCACTCTTTAAAATTCTTGCAAAAAACCCGAAAGAAACTACAATACTTCTACGTAAAAAAATAAACAAAATCATGCTCTATCGTCTCCTCAAATACTCTGTTAAAAATATACTCAGGAATAAATTTTTGAGTATATCATCAGTGCTTGTTTTGACACTCTTGATGTTTTTTATCAACATCCTCCTTGTGCTTCATGATGTGAGTTCTACGCTGATTTCTTCAGTGAATTCTAAACTTTCTATTTCTCTGTATCTCGCTGAGGATTATGATCAAAACTCTATCGAGGTAATTGATCTGATAAAAGATATCAAAGAAACAATTCCAACCATAGACCTCCAATACAAAACAAAAGATGAGGTTCTAGGAGAAATTGAAGAGAGAGACCCAGATCTCGTAAGGATACTTGAGAGATCAAATCCACTTCCAGACACTATCACACTTGCAAACATCAATCTAAAAGAGTATGAAAATCTCAACTATATCATAGAAAACAAATTATTTCTCCTCTCGAATGCTAAGCAAGAAGACACTGATTATCTCTCCAACTATACTTCTCAGTATGAGAGAATAACCTCTGTTATATCTACGCTCAATGCCCTACAAATAGGGCTCTATGTCATTATTATTGTCTTTTTGATTTCGATTGCGATTATTATCTATTCGATTATCGGTAACTTTATCTACTACTACAGAGACGAGATTTATATTACAAGGCTCGTATGATGAAATAAATTTTTTATCCATGGACCTTTTTCTATACAGGGAATGATATATTCAGCTATTTCGTTTATACTCAGTATCTCTATCTTTTTACTGTTACTGAAAAATGTTCAAATCATTTTCTCAATTTCATATGTTTCAAACTTTTCTGGAATGCAAATTCTTAATATTCTCCTTTTAGAGCTATTACTTTTCGTATTCGTATGAGGAATGAGCTGATTCCTTTCATCGAGAAAGTATTTAAAAAATTAAACCAAAACTATGTTAGGATTTAAGGACTATGGTATACTTGGGCAAAATGCGAGAAATCTCACGTATGTTAAGTGAGCCAATTTTGCTATAGCAAGAAAACTGGCTGATTCTAAGCTCAAGACCAAACAGTTTCTCAGCGAAAAAAATATAGCAGTACCAAAAACACTGGCTGTTATCAAAAAACACGAAGAAGTGACTTCAGAGCTCTTTGATGGTCTTGAACCTCCTTTTGTTGTTAAGCCTAACAATGGATATGGATGAAAAGGTATTCTCATCTTTGATAAAAAAGATTCAGCCGGAAGTCTCGTCACAAACTCTGGAGATATCTATACCAAAGAGAGATTTTTACTTCATCTCAACTATATACTCGATGGGTTTTTCTCGCTCTCTGGGTGAAGAGATAAGGTCATGATAGAAAAGAAGATCGTGATAGCCAAGGATGTCGATCTCCTTGGGAAGTACGGTCTTCCAGACATACGCGTCATCGTGTATAATATGGTTCCAGTTATGGCTATGCTCCGTGTACCAACTGCTGAATCAGATGGAAAAGCCAATCTCCATGCAGGAGCTTGTTGAGTCTGAATCGATATCTGAACCGGAAGGCTTACTTTTATTACTAAGGGATCAAAAGTAGTAAAAACTATTCCAGGTATCTGAGATGTCAGAGGTATCAAATTACCATTTTGGGAAGAGATATTATCTCTCTCTGTAGAGGTGCAAAAGATTACTGGAATCAAGTATCTGGGGTGTGATGTAGTGCTCGATGACCTCGATGGACCACTCCTTCTTGAGATGAATATCAGACCATGACTCTGAGTACAGATTGCCAACAGAACTCCTCTCAAATCGAGACTTCAGAGAGTAGAGTGAATTCAAGTCAGTTCAGTAGAAAAATGAGTGAGACTTTGAAGAGATTTATTTTCTTGAGATGTAGAGGAAAGAATCAAATCTATGACTTGAAAGCAGGTACTTGGGACGAGAGAATACATTACAATTACAAAAGACGAAAAGACCTACAAATATATAGCCAATATAAAATCATCTCAATCAGAGAATTATATTGATAGAGAGTTTTTAGAAACTATTCTGAAGATACCGTGTGAATGAATGGAAAAGATAAAACTCAAATGTGAAATAGTAGGAAAAACAAAGACCATTAAATTTATTCTCGCTGATTTAGATGACCAAAATATCGTCATCTGATCAAGCTCTATGAAATGATTTCTGGTAGATCCTTTCAAATACAAGAAATGAGAACTCCCAGTATCAAAAGATATAGCATTTTTCGAAGGAAAAAATAAAGCCATCACAAAAACTTACGAATCTCAGCTCATGAAACTTGATGCTGACTTGATGAAAATAGATAAGAAGCTCCTCATTCTTAAGTACCTAAAACCAACCAATAGAGAAGAAGAATTTAGAAAATTTAAAGCAGCAGAGTGAAAATATGCTCCTAAATTTACCTATCCAGAATATACAGTAGATCTAGACAAGCTACAAGAAGATCTAAACACTATAGATATACCAGATATTCCTCTGAGCGATATCTACAAGAGAAAGAAGATAGAAGTGCAAAACAAGATTATGTTTTTAAAAGCATTTAAAACGCAAAATACTTCAGACATGTATTTATACTCAGGGAAACTCTTTGGCACTATAGATGCTGACAATCTCGAATACGCTAAAAAAATAATCGCAAACAAAAAGAAAATCAGAAAAGAAGATGAATTATTATGACTTGATGAAATCAGTGATTTTATCAAAAAGTTTAATCATATATACAGTATCAAAACGATTCTAAAAACTTCAGATACGGCTACGGCTCGTTTTACTATGAGTGGGAATAATCTCACATTTAGAAAGGATATTATCATCTGAAAAAAAGAAATGAGATCAGTAATAGCTCATGAGATAGAAGGGCATTATCTCAGAAAAATAAATGGGAGAAAGCTTAAACTTTCACTCTTCTCAAGAGGAACAGCAAACTATCTCGAAGTAGAAGAATGAATAGCTATCTATAATCAAAATAGATTCTTGAACGAATATGACGCGAAGTACTATAATATGTTTGAAAAGTATTATTTTATGAGCTACGCTCTGGAGCATTCATACAAAAAGCTCGTTAAAAAAATGCTTGAGTATTATAACAATGATTACTGAAGAGTTTTTGCTGATCTCGTGAGACTCAAGAGATGATTCTCAGATATCTCAAAAGATGGATGTTTTATGAAGGATACGGTATATCTCAACTGATACCTCAGAATAAATAGGTATGTAGATGAAGGGAACGACCTCAAAGATTTATATATCTGAAAGATTGATATACTTGATCTTGAAGAGATGAAATCTACTCATTTTATGGATATCAATTTTAGCGATTTGAAAACACCTTTTTTCTTATAAAATAATATAAACTCTATGACCAAACTTATAGTCTCTCTTGATAAGCTTTCTCCAGAAAAAGTATCTGATATCATAGCTGATATTTCTACTTCGGAGCATTCATCTCATCTTCTCTATAAGTTTAATGACCTCATTGCTCTACTTTGATTTACTGGGATAAAAGAACTTCTACAGAATCACAACATTCGTATAATGCTTGATCCAAAATGGAATGATATTCCAAATACTGTGAGTAATTATTTTACTCAGCTTCACGCTTCGGGCTTAGCTGAGAAAACAGATATCCTGACACTCCATGCCAATGGTGGCCACGAAATGATACAAGCAGCAGTTAAAGTTCGCGATACCCTCGGGCTCAAAACTAAGATATTTGCAGTCACAGCTCTCACTTCACTCCAAGACTCAGATACGCATGATATTTATGATGAGAACCCAAAACATGCAGTATTAAAATTGACTAAACTTGCTCTTGATGCTGGTGTGGATGGGGTTGTATGTTCTGCCCAAGAGACAGCCATGCTTAGAGCGATATTTTCAAACTATGATTTTGAAATCATGAATCCAGGAGTGAGATTTGCAGGAGGAGATACTCATGATCAAAAAAGAGTTTGTACTCCAACAGAGGCAGTGGAAAACGGTGCTAACTATATAGTCATGGGGAGACCTATACTTCAGGCAGATGATAAAGTGAGTCAGGTAGAACAGTTTTTTACTGAAGTTTCAGATACATCATATATCTCATCTCATCAATACGAATTTGAAAAGCTTTTGTATACTTGAGATTGGAAAGAGTTACTTTCTTATATTGGAGCATTTTATTTTCGTCCAGAAGGATGAAAATACTGCAGACTTGCGAGCTGACTTCTTAGTAACGCATATATAAATATCTGAACAACAGAAAGAAGTTATCTCGTGATGAATAGAGCAGCCTCGGAGCTCGCAGAGCTAATAAGAGCAAAAAATATAGAGGCAGATATAGTGATGTGAGCTCAGATGTGAAGCGTCAGATCATCTCTAGTTTTGGCTCAAAAGCTCTGAATAGAGACATCTATCTATACAGAAAAAGATGGAAATGATAACAAGCTCATGAAGCTCAAGCGTCATGATGTATCTCTCAAATGAAAAAGAGTCATCATATCAGAAGATATAGTTACCAAGGGCTCAACCCTCAGAAAAATGAAATCTATGATAGAAGAAGCTGGATGAGAAGTGGTAGCTATAGGGTGTATCTGAAATCGTCATGGGACAGATAGCTTTGACTGAGTTCCACTTATTTCTTGCTACGTACCAGAGCAGTTTGAACTCTACTGGGATGAGACAACTCCAGAGGAGCAAAGAAAGAATTATCTTCAGCTGCCAGAATGAGCTACAGTTTCTCCAAAACCAAAAAACGAGTGGGATGAGATGGTTGCAAGTATGAGAGGATAAATTTTCACAATCTTTCCACAGCAAAAGATATCCCCAGCTTGAGATTTTTTCTTGTAAAAGTACTATAAAATAGAAATTTATTTTTTATCTATTCGTATCGATGGAAATCCAAATACACAATCCTCTTGATATGCACGTACATCTCAGAGATGCTGATATGATGAGCGTAGTTGCTCCTCTGACTTCAAAGTATTTCTCATGAGCACTTGTGATGCCAAATCTGGTACCACCTGTTATGAATACAGCAGACGCAATATGATATAGACAAAGAATAGAGTCACTAACTGGAAATGATAATTTCACTCCGTTTATGACTCTATTTTTTCATGAATGACTCACCAGAGAAATCCTCGAAAAAGCAAAAGACCATATCATGTGAATAAAGCTCTATCCAGCATGAATAACTACCAACTCTGAAGGATGAGTAAAGAGTGTGCTCTCAGAAAAAGCAAAAGAGATATTTGGAATTATGGAAGAACTTGGAATTGTGCTTCATATTCATGGTGAGACTGGTGATTTTGTTATGGATAGAGAGGCTAACTTCATGCCAAACTATTTAGAAATAGCTAAAGCATTTCCGAACCTGACTATTATCATGGAGCATATCACAACCAAGGCAGCAGCAGATACGCTCGATATGTTTCCAAATCTCTATGCGACTATTACACTTCAACATCTGGAAATCACGCTCGATGATGTAGCTGGATGAGCTCTGAAGCCCCACCTGTTTTGTAAACCGATTGCCAAGAGATACGAGGATAGAGATGCGCTCCTAGAGCTTGCTCTCTCTGCTCATCCAAAGGTGAGTTTTGGTTCAGATAGTGCTCCACATCCTCAACATACCAAAGAGTGCCCAGGCTGCGCAGCTGGTGTATTTAGCGCTCCTATATCTCTCCAAGTCCTTGCTCAGATATTTGATAGGGCTGGAAAACTAGATAACTTGCAGAAGTTTGTTTCTGATAATGCTGTGAACATCTACAAAATTACACCAAATACAAAAACAGTCATTCTTGAAAAGAAAGATTTTGTGATACCAGAAAAATACTGAGATGTAGTTCCCTACAGGGCAGGTGAAACTATAGATTGGTCTATCAAAGAAGTGAAATAATATTTTTTAAATAACAAAAGTATGAATACTGAAATGAATATATGAAATGTGAAGTTTGAAGATATTATTTACAATTCTTCTGGTCCAGAATGTACCACTCTTGCACACCTCAATGCCCTATGAGCATCATCATCAAGTGCTATCATGATAAAATCGTGTTCACCAGAACCGAGAGATGGAAACCCTACTCCAAGATATGTAGAGACAGATTTAGGGAGTATAAATAGTATGTGACTTCCAAATCTCTGATATAAAGAGTACATAGGATATATACCAAAGCTAAAACAAGATTATAAAAAACCAGTGGTATGTTCTATTGTTGGATTTAAGCCTCAGGACTTCTATGATCTTGTAACAGCATTTCAACAAGATAGTGATGTAGATATGCTTGAGGTAAATCTGAGTTGTCCAAACGTAGTGGGGAAACCACAGATTGCATATGACTTTGAAGCCTCAGAAGAAATCATAAAAAATATTTGCGCTATCCCAGGAGATAAACCAATTGGACTCAAGCTTCCTCCGTACTTTGATCCGATTCATGTTGATGCAATGGCAAATATCATTCTCAAATACGATATTGATTTTGTGACATGTATTAATTCTGTTGGAAATACGCTTATCATAGATCCAGAAACAGAGCAGCCACTGATTAAACCAAAAGGATGACTTGGATGACTAGGATGAGATTATATCAAGCCTATAGCCCTCGCAAATGTAAGATGATTTTATAAACGCATCTGACATAAGACAAAGATTATTGGTTGTGGTGGAATAAAAAATGGAGTTGATGTATTTGAGCACCTACTTGCTTGAGCATCTATAGTGCAGCTTGGTACTATTCTTGCCAAAGAGGGTCCTGGTTGTTTTGCGAGAATATCTCGTGAATTTCAGGAATATATGGACAAAAAATGATATACCAGTCTTGATGAAATTATCGGGAATTTAAAAGAGCTCTAAAATCTCATAAAAAAATACCAAAAAAGATTTGCAATATATATCGTTTTTTATATAATTCGCAGGCTTTTTTGGAAATAAGAACAATTTTTTGTTTCTAATAATGGGATCGTAGCTCAGCTTTGGTTAGAGCGCTCGCCTGTCACGCGAGAGGTCGCGGGTTCGAGTCCCGTCGGTCCCGCCATTTAAAAAAAAGACAATACCATAAACAATTACGTACAGAAAAATACTTTTTTATAATCACATATGTGAAGCGAAAAGTATAGTGAAGTACAAAATTTTTGTTTGTATGGGGCCTTAGCTCAGTTGGCTAGAGCGCTCGCCTTGCACGCGAGAGGTCAGGAGTTCGACTCTCCTAGGCTCCACCATTAAGTTTCTTTTGCGATGAGTTTACGAATCGGAAAGAAAGTTACACCCTCGGGTGAATTTCGATAAGATGAGATTTACTCAGATTATCTTTATACTTTTAATTAAGCTTTATGCCAGCAAATAAAAGACCTAGAAAAGTTAATTATTCTGTAAACAAGAAATGACCAAAGACTTGAAGCAAAGTTGCTAAATCTATTGTTCATTACAAAAAATTACAAGAAAGAATTAAATTCGAATGAGAAACAAAATGGCTTATGAACGCTGTGGATAAGGTTTCTAAAAAGTTTAAAAAGTACTGAATAAATCCTAACAAGATATAAGATGGCAAGATTAACAGGACATGCGCACAAAAAACTAAGAAGAGCTTTAAAGCTCATTGAAAAAAAGGTAAAAAAAGCAAGAAGATAATAAATTGATTTTTGCTTCCAAACCATTAAAGTACTGATACTTTAAACCCAAAAGAATATTTTAATTTTTTATATTTTCTATTATGGCTTTTGATAGATCTAAGGCACACATGAACATTGGTACCATTGGTCACGTTGATCATGGTAAAACTACTACTACAGCAGCTATATCTGCTGTACTTACTGCAAAACTAGGTGGTGAAGTTAGAGATTTTGCTTCTATTGATAACGCTCCAGAAGAAAGAGCAAGAGGTATTACTATTAATACTTCACACGTAGAATATGAAACTGATAACAGACACTACGCTCACGTTGATTGTCCAGGGCATGCCGATTATGTAAAAAACATGATTACTGGTGCTGCTCAAATGGATGCAGCTATCCTTGTATGTGCTGCTACTGATGGGCCTATGGCTCAAACAAGAGAACACATCCTTCTTTCTAGACAAGTAGGTGTTCCTTACATCGTTGTTTTCCTCAACAAATGTGATATGGTTGATGACGAAGAAATGATTGAACTCGTTGAAATGGAAATCAGAGATCTTCTTACTAAGTATGATTTCCCTGGTGATGATACTCCAATTATCAAAGGTTCAGGACTTGTTGCTCTTGAAAATCCTACTGATATGGATAAAGCTCACGGAGCTAAAACTATCGTTGAACTTTTCGATGCTATTGAAGCTTTCGTTCCAGTTCCTGATAGACCAACTGATAAAGATTTCCTTATGCCTATTGAAGATGTATTCTCAATTAAAGGTAGGGGTACTGTTGTTACTGGTAAAATTGAAACTGGTATTATCAAAGTTGGTGAAGAAGTTGAAGTTGTTGGTATCAGAGATACTCAAAAAACAACTGTTACTGGTATAGAAATGTTCCACAAACTTCTTGATGAAGGACAAGCTGGTGATAACGCTGGTATCCTTGTTAGAGGTCTTGAAAGAACTGACGTTGAAAGAGGTCAAGTTCTTGCTAAACCAGGATCAATTAAACCACATACTAAATTTGAATGTGAAGTATACGTACTTTCAAAAGATGAAGGTGGTAGACATACTCCTTTCTTCAAAGGATATAAACCACAATTCTACTTCAGAACTACTGATGTTACTGGTGATATCGAACTTCCAGCTGGAGTTGAAATGGTAATGCCTGGTGATAACGTAAAAATGACTGTAGAACTTCAACAAGCTATTGCGATGACAGAAGGTCTTAGATTCGCGATCAGAGAAGGTGGTAGAACAGTAGGTTCAGGTGTTGTTGCTAAAATCAACGACTAATCTCAATATAGATTGATATATTCATCCTCAGGGAAACTTGAGGGTGAACAATTAAATTATATTTATTTACAAAAAATTGATGGTTGCTACAAAAAAAGCTACTCAAAAGATAAGAATTAGTGTAAAATCTTTTGATCACAAATTATTAGATGAAGCTGTGAAAAAAATCGTACTTATAGCGAAAGATTCTGGAGCTGAGGTCGTAGGACCTATTCCTCTTCCTACAAAAATAGAGAAAATAACAGTAAACAGATCAACTTTTGTAAATAAAGATGCAAGAGAACAGTTTGAAATTAGAAGACATAAAAGATTAGTAGAAATACTGAATCCTACAGCAAAAACACTTGAACTTCTTCAAGATATCAATATTCCAGCTGGTGTTGGAGTTGAAATCAGAGCGTAAGTTTCATTCATAAGAATTATTATTTAAAAATTACAGTCATGTCTAGAGTATGCCAAGTAACTGGAAAGAAAACTTCAGTTGGAAATAAAAGAAGTCACTCAATGAGAGCGACAAGAAGAACATTTCGTCCAAATCTTTTCTACAAAAATATAACTGATAAAGAAACAGGTCTCGTATATAGAATCAGAGTTTCTGCTAAAGGGTTAAGAACACTAAAGAAAAAAGGATTAATATAAGAATATATATCCTTTTCTTGCCCAGATGGTGGAATTGGTAGACACGCAAGACTTAAAATCTTGTTTCTTCGGAAGTCCGGGTTCGATTCCCGGTCTGGGCACCATTCTTCGCCACCTGTTGGCCACAAAAAAATAAAAAATACATCAATATATTTAAGAATAACAAAGCATTATGTTAAAAATAAGATTATCTAGAGCCGGAAAAAGAAACTCACCATTTTTTAGAGTTGTTTTGACTGAGCATACAAAAGCTGCAAAACATGGTTACAAAGAAGTACTTGGTTTCTACAACCCGATTTCAAAAGAATTTAAGCTCAAAGATGTAGCGAAAATAAAAACATACATTGGAAATGGAGTTCAATTTTCTCCAAGAGTACAAAAGCTTATCAAGATAAACGACATTAAAATTTAATTGAAAAGACTTAACTTTTTATTATAATATAATTGTTTTCTTATGCAAGAGGTTGAATTTCTACAGTTCATAGTTGAAAATATTGTGACTCATAAAGAAGATATAAAGATAGAGTCAAAAGATGACGAACTCGGTACACTACTCACACTTCAGGTGCATCCAGATGACATGTGAATTATCATATGAAAGAAAGGAGCAACAGTAAATTCTCTCAGATCTATACTGAGACTGCTCTGAATGAAAACAGGAAAAAAGATTAATCTCAAGGTTACCGGTTAGCATAATTTATAAATAAGTAGATATGTTTATTGCTCAAGTACATGCAGCTGAAAGTTCTATCTTTGAATGAAATATAGATTTTGGTGAATTCATTCTCCTCGCTATATCACTCTTTGTTCTTGCTGCTGGGGTTCTCTCTATTCTATTTATACTTTGGTGAGGATTACTTCTTATTCTCTCAGGAGGAAAAGATGATAAAATTAAACCAGCTATTAATACTATCAGATATGCCATTATAGGGGTAATCGTAACGGTACTTACTATATTCCTCTTTCCAATACTTGGTAGACTTCTTGGACTTGATGTAGAAAAATATGCTCAACCAAAAAGAATATTTGAAAAAATAGAAGAAATAGGAAACAGTATATTTGGAGCGAGTGGATGATCTTCTTCATCATCATGAGACTTTACTGATGATTTTCCAGATGATTTCTCAGACCTATAAAATACATTTCAAAAAAGACAGCTAAACTTAGCTGTCTTTTTATATTATCTCGTATCTTTATCAAAAATGAAATATATCCATCTCTGAGGTATATTCATAGTATTTATGATATTTTCCCCTTCAGGAAGAGTTGCAGTTGTTTGAGAGACAATTTCAGGTGTCTGAGTCGTATATTTATTATAATCTACTTCATCGATTAAGAATACTACTTGTTCTCACTTATTTTTGAGTCATTGTTCTTCTTTGAGCACTTTATTTTTGTATGCTTTTGTTCATTTATAGTCGATGATTTTTTCTGCTTTTTTTATATTTTTAGATATATCAGTGTTGAGCTCAGCCAAAAGCTCTATATGAGAATTTATTTTATATTCTTTGTATTTATAATTCATAATCACATATGTCATATATAACATAATGATTATGAGTCCTACAAATACATATTCTCTTTTCATATGTTTTGAAAATTAACAATTTAATGATACACTAAATACAACTTATATATTTTATCATCATTATAATGAAAAAATCTAAAAACAAATTTATAATATGAATTATACTTTTAGTGCTTCTTACTCTTGTTGTTCAGCTCTATATTTCATACTTTTCAAATAAAATAGATACAGATTCATATATCTCTTTAGTAGAGTGAAAATGAACACTCAATGAAGTCTTACTTTCTCTGGGGAGTAGAGAAGCATTAGAATCATGAGATAAAGTCAGAACGATATGAGAAAACAGTCTAGCTGTCATAGAATGGTGAGATGGAAGTATCACGAGATTAGCTTGAGACTCTAAAATTTCTATATGAGAAGCAAATGTATCAAAGGATTATACCAAGATAAATATATCATTTGATCTCATCTCATGAAAAAGTTGGTCAAATGTTGTATCTTTCTTATGAAAAGACTCTTATTTTAAACAAAGTTTTGATAACGTAGAAGCGTGAGTGAGATGAACGATTTTTGATGTAGATCTCGATAATCAGTATATTCATGTCGTTGATCATCAAGTAACACTGACAGAGCAGGATGGTACTGAGACTATTATCTCAGAGGACGAACCATTTTCACTCGAAACATTTTCTTTTATCTCGTTTACTGAGTTTGTTCAGAGTGTGAGAGATACAGCGTGGCAAGATATAAATAAAAGCTTTGATCAGCAGTTTATAATCGGTCTCAAAGATGCACTCGAAGATAACTTTAAACAAAATAATCCATTTACAGTATTTTTAGAGATTTTTAGTAAAAAATATAAAATACTTAGCGAACTAGAAAATGGATGAAGCTATGAAAAAATTGAGAAATGGTCATCATCATTTTCAAATGAGAAAAAACCAGAACTCTATGAAGAAGTGCTTTCGGATTATCAAAGTATCAATTTTGTAGATACTGATGATACTGAGCTCTATAACAAAAAGACTCTCTACAAGAGAACTATGCTCCTACTTTCTCAAGATACTGAGGAAAAGGAGATGCTCATGAGATCTACTCTTCTTGATTTAGAAGAGCTAGTAAAATCAAAGAATTTTGATAATATCTGAGATACACTTTCTATTATTACTGAGCACAAAGATATACTTAAAAATATAGACATAAAAGAGATTATTAGTACAGAAGATATCATACCAGAAAGTTTAAAAAATCTGCTTTGAGATAATTTTGATGACATAAAATCACTTCTCAATATAAATATAAAAGCAACTGATTTGACTCCAGATATTTGATCACTCAAAGAGAAAGCTGAGGAAAAGATAGCTGATGGTCTAGATGGTATACTCAATATTATTAATAATTAATAGAGAGTATGTTCTCAAAGATTATAAAAGATAGAAATTTCTTAACGATAATAATATCATTACTTATCGTTGTGATAGTATATGTTTGTAGTAATTTTTTCTATGTTTTGAATAAAAATATTCAAAATAATTACTATAGCATTAAAAATGCTATTTCTGGAACCAGTGCAAACCCTCATATAATTGTAGCGAAAATAGATGATAAATCGTTAGAACAACTATGAAGATTTCCATTTGATAGATCTGTGTATGCTACGGTGCTTGAGAATCTCAAACCATACGGAGTAGCTACTGTGTGACTTGATATTATATTTATAGACAAGACTTCAGAAGAATCAGATACTGCCTTTGCTCAAAGCTTGCAAGACAGTTGAAACGTAGTACTTTGATCAGTGATAAATGAAGATAACATACTCGAAGAGCCTCATCCACTTTTTAAAAATACGAGTTTTCTCACTGGTTTTTTATCTCCAAATATAGATCCAAGAAACAGGACAGTATATAGTTTTTCTCCTGTAAGAAATATAGAAGGAAGACTCTATGAACACTTCGCGCTCCGCACACTCAGGGCTTTTTATCTACATCTCTATAGAAAGGATTACGTTCGCTATATCGGGGACTATAGATGAAGTTATTATGAGCTTCTTGAAAATATTCGTATGCCACTTTCGAGTTCTGATAGTAAAGATATACTCATAAATTATGTACATACAGATGACTTTGAACAAATCTCATTTTCTGATTTATATGATCCAGCTGCTCTTGCTGATTTAGACGAGAGAATCGATATAAAGGATAAAATTATTCTCGTATGAACAGCAACTGATGGGATCAAGGATATCTTTTATACTCCAAATGGTATCGAATATTGAGTATTTATTCATGCAAATATCATCAATACTGTGCTGACAAAAAGATTTCTAATCTACTTTGATAATGGACTTGAATGGACACTTATATTCTTACTGGTTATACTTTCAGTGCACTTTAATCTCAGTAAATCACACATAGTTTCTAGTATGAGTAATATATTGCTTGTTCTAGTATTTCTTATATTTATACCATTTTCTGTACTTATATTTACCAATCTTGTTATGAATCATCCGTCTGAGATGATATTTGGTATGATACTTTCTGTGACTATTGCGAATCTGATGAAGTATCTCGTAGAAAGTAAATGAAAGGCTAAGCTCAATACAGCGCTCAGCGAATATGTAGGATGAGATATAGCCTCTGAGATACTCTCTTGAGAATGAAAGGTAAACCTAGATGGTGAGAAAAAAGATGTAGTTGTTTTCTTTTCGGATATTAAAAACTTTACATGAATCAGTGAAAAACTCTCTCCGGAAGAACTGGTATTTTTCCTCAGAGAATACTTGACCAAGATGTCTAATATCATCATGGATGAGAGAGGCTTTATAGACAAATATGAGTGAGATTCTGTTATGGCACTTTGGGGTGTGTTTTGAGAAGTAAAGGACCATGATTATGTCAGTGCATGTAAGTCTGCTCTTGCGCAAAGAGATTCCCTGCAACAGCTCTCTAGTGAGCTGTCTCATATGCTTTCTGAAAAGATATCCATACGTATGTGAATACACGCGTGAGAAGTGATAGTATGAAATATATGAGCCAAAGGAAGAAAGATGGAGTTTACAGCCCTCTGAGACAATGTAAATCTCGCTTCAAGACTTGAATGAGTAAACAAATTCTATGGAACAGATATCTGTACCAGTGAAGTGATTTATAACAAGATGAAGGATCAGTTTGTATTTAGATTTATAGATACCATTAGAGTAAAATGAAGAATCGAACCAGTAAATATCTATGAACTTATATGTGAAACCTCAAAACTATCAGAACATAGAAAAAAAGTGATAACTGACTTTGCAAAGGCAATAGAACTCTATAAAAATAGAGACTTCCAAGGAGCACTTGATATATTCAGCATCCTTGCTGATGCGGGTGACCAGCCGAGTCTCACGTATAAATCTAGATGTAGAATATATCTACTCAAATGACCAGGAAAAGACTGGGATGGTGTTTGGAGTATGAGGAGTAAGTAATTTGACTTATTTATAATTTACAATATAATATTTTTATTATTTATAGTAATAATTAAATCTTTATGAATAAGTTAGCAAATATCACCGCGTCAGCTGCAGCATTATCTATATTTTCTGGCTCTTTTTTATCTCATCAATATGCTGATTTACCATGATTTGTTGAGGATGTTAGAAACGGTAGAACCAAAAATGCTGTTGCTAATATTGTATCAGGTTTAGCCGCACAAAATTTATGTAGAGATAAAAATTCTTCTATAGAAATGAATGTATGAAAGAAGATCTTTCCTGATTCACAGATAAATTGAAATACTACTTCAACATCTATAAATACTCATTCAGATTTATTGTTTACCAGTTCTTCATTTAATGCTGATGGAAACGTTTGAAATAATAATCTTAAATGAGAAGTCTTAAAGTCAGAATTTAATTGGGATGTAAAACAAAAAAGCCCTACAGAATATAAAATAGAAAGATTTGCAGTTAAATTTAATAGAATTTTAGATTTAGAACTAAATAATGGGAATATAGCTTGATCTTATAAAAAACCTCTTTCTTTTAACTGGAATATAGATGGAGCTTATATTCAAAAATCTAGTGGTAATTACGATGTTCAAATGGATGTAGAAGTACCATTTTGATTAGACTTAGATATTCAGTGAAATGTAGTTTGTAAGTAGTTAGATTGTCCAATCAATCTCTTTCTCTCATCTTTCTTTCAATATCTCATTTACTTTTGAGAAGTGTCCACATCCAAAAAATCACTTATAAGCAGAAAATGGTGATGGATGAGGAGCCTCAAGTATATGGTGTTTAGAGCTGTTAATCAGCTCTTTTTTTGTCTGCGCAAATGCTCACCAGAGAAGAAATATTACCCCTTCTTTTTCTTCTGAGATTTTTTTAATGACAGCATCTGTGAAGTGATTCCATCCTATCTTACTATGGCTGGCTGGAGATGCTTTCCTCACTGTGAGAAAAGCATTGAGCATCAGTACTCACTGCTCAGCCCAAGATGTAAGATTTCCAGTTTCAGGTATAGGGTATCATAGATCCTGATGTATTTCTTTGTAGATATTTTTTAGGCTTGGAGGCACCTTTACTCAGTCAAGTACTGAGAATGATAGTCCATGAGCTTGTCCTGGACCATGATATGGGTCCTGTCCGAGTATAACAACCTTGAGATTATCAAATGGAGTGAGATCAAAAGCATGGAATATATTCTTTGGATTTGGGTAGATGATTTCTCCTGATTCGATTTCTTGTACGAGAAAAGATTTTATATCCTTAAAATAGGGTTTTTCAAACTCTTCTCAGATAACTTTTTCCCAGGATTTTTCTATTTTTAGACTCATATTTTACTTATTCTTATAAATAGATAAATTATTACTATAAATATACTTAAAAACACTAGATATGGAACTGAAAAATAAAGTAGTGGTTATAACAGGGGCCAGTGATGGAATCGGGAGATCTATAGCTCTGAGACTTGCAAAGGATAGCACAAAACTAGTACTCATAGCTAGGAATCAAGAGAAACTCTCAGCAGTAAAAGAAGAAGCTATGAAGCTATGAGCAGTTTCTGTACATATCTATCCGTGTGATATCCGTGATACAAAATTATTAGAATCTACTGTTGAATCTATAGTTTCAGATTTAGGAGGAGTAGATGTGCTTATCAACAATGCTGGAATCTGGCAAAAAGCTATGCAGCTTGATGAAATAGAATCATCAACTATCGAAGATGTTTTAGATATAAACCTTACTGCACTTATTCATTCTACTCGTTTATTTCTTCCTATGCTTCGCACGAGAGACGAAGCAGCTATTATAAATGTTTCTTCAAAAGCGTGAGTAGTTCCACAAGGATGATTTTCTGTTTATTCAGCAACTAAGTATGGTGTTCGTTGATTTACGGAAGTTCTCAAAGAAGATCTAAAAGATACAAATATACGTGTTGCATGACTCTATCAGAGTGGTACAAATACCAACATGTTTGCAAAAGTAGATGAAGACTTCCCAGTAGAAAAATTTACCAATCCAGCAGATCTCGCAGATGTAGTTGCTTATATGCTTTGATTGCCTCCAAAGATTTGGCTTCATGATGTGAGAGTTGCATTCTAATTTTCATCATTTTTTTCTCACAAGTTCTCAACACAAATGCTATAGTTTCTATAGCATTTTTTTGTAAATAAAGTAGACTAATCTCATAGAAATATCAGTAAAAAACGAGCGTATTTATGAACTTTGTTCACCTACATAACCATTCACATTATTCTATTTTGGAGTGACTCCCAAAGCCAAAAGACTATGTAAAAAAAGCAGCAGAGCTCGGGATGAAAGCGATAGCTATCACTGACTCTGGAAATGTCCACTGATGTCATGAGCTCTATAAAGCATGTCTCGCTGAATGAATCAAGCCTATTTTATGAGCTGAGGTATTTGTCCAGTCTTCACTGAGTGATGATTTGTCGCATAAAATAGTTTTGCTTGCTAAGAATTTTGATGGATATCAAAATATTATCTCTATCATTACCAAGTGAAGCTTAGATAACCCCTGAAGAACTCCAAAAGTTTCAGTAGATACACTCAAAGAGTTTGCGAGCGATATTATCTGTTTATCAGGACCGATATCATCAGAGATAGCATACTACATACTCTCTGGTAAATCTGATCAGGAAGTGATAGAAAGAATCAAATTTTACCAAGATATATTTTGAGCTGATGATTATTATCTTGAGCTTCTTTATCATGACGATATTCCAAAGCAGCAGTTTGTTACTGATAAACTTATAGAGTTTCATAAATCAGAGTGATTTCAAGTAGTGGCTACCAATGATTGTTACTACATAGATAAAGATGATAAAAATACTCAGGATATCATCATGGCACTTGGTACTGGACACGAAGTCGAGGATCCAGATAGAAAGACGCTCATAAACTGAGACTATTCACTCCTGACAGAAGAGGAGATGCAAACACTCTTTGGATTTATTCCATCAGCTCTTGAGAATACGAAGCTCATAGCAGACAAGATAGACATACACATAGAGACATGAGGACTCTTGCTCCCGAACTTTGAGCTTCCAGAAGAGCATCAATGAATTTACGATACGTATAAAAAGTTAGAAAAAGAAGATAAAAACCTTCAAGAACTTTCAAGTGATGAATGGTATCTCAGATATCTCAGTTTTAAATGACTCAACGAAAGAGCAGGATATTCTCTAGATATGGATACTATCTATGAATTTACAAAAAAACAAAAGTGATGATCACTAACAAAGAAACTTCAGGAAACATCACCAGAAGAACTAAAAGAGATATCTTTGACCTACTATACTGATACAAAAAAGGATATTATATCCAAGATGACAGATACTGAGCACGAGTATATAGACAGACTTGAGTATGAACTGGTAGTTATTCATGAGATGGGATTTGATGGATACTTCCTGATTGTAGCTGACTATATCAACTGGGCCAGAGATCATGACATACCAGTATGACCTGGGAGATGATCAGCAGCTGGTTCACTCATGGCATATCTCTCTGGTATTACAGACCTTGATCCACTTCAGTACGGACTTCTGTTTGAGAGATTTCTCAATCCAGCCAGAATATCTATGCCGGATATAGACACGGATTTTTCAGATGAATGAAGAGATGATGTAGTTGATTATTGTAAGAGAAAATACGGAGAAGACCATGTAGCTCAGATTTGTACTTTTGGTACATTTGCAGCGAGGGCTGCGGTCAAGGATGTATGAAGAGTAAAAGGGATTCATTTCCAAGAAATGAATCAGCTCGCAAAACTCATACCAGAAAAGCCAGGGACAAAGCTCCAACAAGCTCTCGATGAAGCTCCTGATTTCAAGGCTGCTTATGATGAAAATCCAGTCTATAAAGATATCATAGACAATGCGCTCAAGATAGAAGGAAATATCAGACAACTTTGAGTGCATGCCTGCGCGGTAATCATCGCTCCAGAACCGATGACGAGCTATACTGCGCTCTCTCGTCCACCAAAAGATGAAAACTCAGTAGTGACCCAATACTCAGCCAATCCACTCGAGGATCTTGGACTCCTCAAGATGGATTTTCTATGACTGAGAAATCTTACGATTATCAAAAGAGCACTCGAAACTATCAAGACAACCAAAGGAGATGATATAGATATAGGAAACATAGACTTTGAAGATCCAAAAGTATTTAAGATATTTGGTAGTGGTAATACCACCTGAGTCTTTCAGTTTGAGTCTGATGGGATGAGAAAATATCTCAAAGATTTACAGCCAAATGCGTTTGAAGACATTATCGCGATGGTGTCACTCTATCGTCCAGGACCACTCCAGTATATACCAACTTTTATTGCCAGAAAGCATGGTCTCGAACAAGTCAGCTATCCTCATCCAGATCTAGAAAAGATACTGGCTCCAACTAGTGGTATCGCAATCTACCAAGAGCAGATTATGCAGATGGTACAGGTTTTTGCTGGATTTTCACTTGGTGAAGCCGATATTCTCAGAAGAGCCATCTGAAAGAAAAAGATAAAGCTCCTCATGGAACAAAAAGATAAGTTTAAAAAAGCAGCAATAGAAAAATGACATCCAGAAGCGCTTGCAACAGAGATATTTGAGGACGTTATCGAGCCATTTGCTGGGTATGGGTTCAATAAATCCCATGCTGCATGTTACGCTTATATTGCCTATCAAACAGCCTATCTCAAAGCGTACTATCCTACAGAGTTCCTCTCGGCTATCATGACGAGTGACGAGGAAAATATGGAGAGAATCACGCTCGAAGTCTGAGAGTGTCAGATACTCTGAATCGAAGTCCTTCCACCAGATATCAATGAGTCTCTGAAGCATTTTACCTATATCGATGATGATCATATCAGATTTGGACTCAAGGCTATTAAGGGGCTTGGAAATGGTCCGATTGAAAAGATTATCGAGTGAAGAAAGAAATGAAAATATACAAGTCTCGAAGAGTTTATCGAAAAGACATGAAGAGAAGTAATAAATAAAAAATCTCTCGAAGCACTGATACTTTCAGGAAGTTTAGATATCTTTGGGAAGAGAAAAACAATGTATGATAATATTGATGAAATTATACGTTTTCAAAGAAATCTCGAGAAAAAAGAGGCTTCCTCTCAGATAGGACTCTTTGATATGGGTGGATGATTTGAGGACAAGCTAGACTTAGCTGATACTGGAAACTTTACATATGAAGAAAAGATATTTAATGAGCGTGACGTGATGTGATTTATGGTATCTGGGCATCCACTAGATGGATTACAGAGATATTGTGGTCGTAGATCGGCTAATACGAAGTATTTTAAAATGAGCTTTGCAGATATAAAAGCAGAGAGAGAAAAGGATGAGAAAGAGTTTGATAAAAAACTGGGGAAGATAAAACCAAAAGTAGTTGGTGTCATCATGGATGTGAGAAAAATAGTGACAAAAAATGGAAAAAATATGATGTTTGTTTACTGTGAATGATATGATTATGATTTTGAAATCACGATCTTTGATAAGAACTTTGCTGAGTACAAGGATAAAGCTGAGATAGGAAAGATAGTCGTAGCTGATGGAAGACAGGCCATCAATCTCGAGTATGGACGCAAGAGTGTGTATGCTGAGAAGATGCTCTTTGCCAGTGTTACTCAGGTGAGAACTCAGGCAAAGGATATGAATCTCTTCTGAGAGGATAAAAGACCATTTTTACATGCAATTGCAGACGAAAAACCAGAAGTCGTAGAGACTGCTGATAATAAACCAGAGGAGCAAGATATAGTAGCTGAAGAAAAGAAGTTTGAGGAAGATTTATCAGAAAAGATAGAAGAGAACAAAGCGCAAAAACCAGAATCGATAGATAATGAAATCACTAGGTATGTAGTTGATATTCCAAAGACTGCAGTCAAGGAGGATTTACTTAAGCTCAAAGAGTTCTTGTCTACTGAGGATGACGGGATGATAGCTATTTTCATAGGCATTCATGGTCAGGAAGTAGACACAAAGATGACAGTATCTAGTTTGGATGGGCTGAAGAAGTGGGAGGAGAATAATTTATAAGTATAAACATATGATCGAAGAATGTAATAGCTTTCTGGTAGAATATCAAAATACTATACTAGCATGAGGATTTGTAATATTATCAGTTTTAATATGAGCTATATATTCATCAAAAAGTACATGGAGACAGAAAAAATATTTTAAATTGCAACAAATATCTGAGGATATATTAATTAATCTCTGGAAATATGATGCTTCTAGACAAGAATTTTATGATAGACAAGTATCTATCGATTATGAATTAGATCAATCTGAGGGACATTATGAGGCTAGCGATTCCCAACAGAAAGAGTTGTGATACATTTATGAGAAAGAACAAAAACACCATGATTTAATATTTTCGAAGATTCAAATATATTTCTCTGAATTTTGATTAACAGATGTAAGAGATATAAGCGTAGAATTATCCCATTTGATAGCAGAAGAATACTTATTAAAAGATAGGGAATCTCAAGAATTTAGAGATAAACAACATGAAATTACTAATAAAATTAATGAATTAAGAGACGTTTTAATTATTAGAGTAAAAAGATATTGAAGACCTTGGCATAAGAATTTTATTTATTATTGGATAGAAAAGTATAATTCAATCAAAAAAGACCAAAATTAGTTCTGGTCTTTTTCTTAGATATATTTGTATTATTTTGTTCTTCTTATATATGTTCCTGAACCTCTATAGGTTTGTCCTACTCCATTAATACTATTAATGCTAATATTGTTTCATCTTCCTCATGTATTTAGTTGATTGCCAATTATTGCTCTTGTAGCTGCTGGAGAAAGAGGTTTTCAATAATTATCTAGTATTGAATTTACTCAATCCGAAACTGAATTTTGAGATCAAGTGTAATCTAATATACTTCAAGCAGTATTAAGTGATGAAGTTCCTCATACTAGTGTATCTTGTGTATAAAAACCATCTCATATGTATGTTCCAGAAGAATAATTTTCACCATAAGTTGCATCAGAATAAGTAGAATTATATCCATTAGTTACAGTTTCTCCAGTGTAATTTGCTCCTCCTGTTATAGTTCAATTGTTATATATTTGACCAGTATAAGGAGTATGTGTAGTCCTTGTAGCATCTGGACATGGTACTTGTTGATTTGTTCCTTCTATTTTACATGTACCCGTTTCTGTTGTTTGAGTACTAGACTTATGATATCCTGTAAAATACATAGAAGGAGTTGAAACAATAGTAGAATTAGTATGTCCTGAAGAATAGATTGAAGTACTCGGAGTTGTATGTACTGATGTGCTCGGTACATATGTAGTTACTGGTACTGTTTCTGTTCTTGTTTCCATAACGGTATTACACTGTTGTACTGGTACTTGTGTCGTTCTAGTTTCATACGTAGTTTGAGGAACCATAGTAGTTACTGGTTCTGTGTATGGAACTACGGCTGGTTGACTCACTACTGGAGCTGGGATAGTTTTCGCACATTCACCTGATACGTAATCATGAATTTCATTATAACGCTTGTGATAACGATCATGAGCACTTGCTGCTGTACTCATCGAAAGAGCAGCAGTAGCTAATATTCATTTAGCAATTTTAGATTTTTTCATATGTATATATGTAAGTAAAATAAACTCTACTAAATCATGATAAACAATAAGTGCATATTGTCAAATATACCTTAAATATAAAAAAGACCAGATTCATTCTGGTCTTTTCTTTTTAACTTCCTTTTTTATGTTTCTTTCTCTCATTTTCTTTTAGATATTTCTTTCTGAGTCTGATATTTTCAGGAGTTACCTCTACATACTCATCAGATGAGATATAGTCGATAGCTTCTTCGAGACTCATGATCTTTGGTGGAGTGAGCTTGAGAGCTTCATCCGTACCAGATGCTCTTACATTGGTAAGCTTTTTATTCTTAGTAGCATTTACCGTAAGATCTTGATCCTTAGACGATTCACCGATAATCATACCTTCGTAGAGAACGGTTTGAGGCTTGATAAAGATAGTTCCTCTTTCTTGCAGATTAAAGAGTGAGTAAGCCATAGATGTTCCATTTTCCATAGATATCATCGATCCTCTCGCTCTCTTTTCTATCGTCCCTTTGTATGGTACATATGCTTCAAATCCACTTGAGAGAAGACCTTCACCTTTGGTCATAGTTGTAAACTCAGATTTGAATCATAGGAGACCTCTCGTAGGCACAAGGAACTCTAGGTTTGTGATACCGTTTTCATCAAACATGTTTGTCATTTCACCTTTTCTCTTACCGAGTTCAGCGATAACAGATCCCGCTGATTCACTTGGTACAGAGATAGTTACTCTTTCTACTGGTTCCATCTTTTTCCCATCTTCACCTTCTTGCATGATAACTACAGGAGCACCCACTTGAAGTTCAAATCCTTCTCTTCTCATCGTTTCGATTAGTACTGAGAGGTGGAGTTCTCATCTCCCTGATACTTCATAGTTATCTCCTGAGTCGAAGTCTATTTTGAGACCTACATTTGTTTCTAATTCTTTTTCTAGTCTATCTCTGATTTGTCTTGTAGTTACAAATTTTCCTTCTTTTCCAGCAAATGGAGAGTTGTTTACGAGGAATTCCATCTTGAGTGTAGGCTCATCGATAGTGATTGGTGGCATAGGTTCTACGTCTTCGTTTGCAGCAACTGTTTCTCCTACGAATATATCTGGTATACCAGCTATCGTTACGATATCACCAGCAACAGCTTCTTTTACTTTTACTTTTTCTAGTCCTTCATTTGTGAGTATTTCTGAGATTTTTCCTTTTCTCTTTGATCCATCGTTGGCAACTATCCATACGTCAGCACCTTGTTTAGCTGTTCCTTCATAGATTCTTCCGATACCGAGTCTTCCGAGGAAGTTATCATATCCGAGATTTGCTATTTGCATTTTTAGTGGAGCAGCTGCATCATTTTTAGCTTCTGGTACATGTTCCATTACGTAATCGAGGAGAGGATTTATGTTGTCTCTACTTTCATTATCATTGGTCCAAGCGA
Organism: uncultured Candidatus Altimarinota bacterium; assembly: GCA_937999345.1. Classification (GTDB taxonomy): domain Bacteria; phylum Patescibacteriota; class Gracilibacteria; order BD1-5; family UBA6164; genus CALLBL01. The sequence goes on from CALLBL010000017.1 coordinate 38,270, forward strand.
TACCATCTCTTGCGATAGCATATACTGGGTTTGAAAGATTTTCTAACTGATCATCTGAAGCTCCAAGTTGTACGAATAGGTCAAAGAGTTGATCTACTACCCAGTCAGCTCTCGCTGATGGTTTATCCATCTTGTTGATAACTACGATAGGGTGGAGTCCGAGTTCAAGTGATTTCTTGAGAACGAATTTTGTTTGAGGCATAGGTCCTTCATAAGCGTCTAC
>CALLBL010000018.1 GCA_937999345.1 uncultured Candidatus Altimarinota bacterium
TTCGATTTAAAAAGTCGCAGTGGAAGAGACTTTCTAATTTCGACGTAAGTAGGTTAGATATTCTCTTCAGGTTTCATTTTGTACATATGTACAGCATGTGTATGTCGCGAGGACTATACAAAATTATTTTGAAAAAGCAAATCTATTATATCTCCTCTCCTACTACCACTTTCTTGAGTAGAAAATGCATCATCTGAGCAAACTCAGGATTTTGAATCTTGATCCCAAATGGTATCTCACGGAAAATAGCTATATACACAAAGTCTCCAAATACAAAAGCTTGAATCGTAGAGTTGTCAGCTGGAAGGTTTGGGAGGATGTCAGAATCATAACTCTTTACAATACTCTCAAGCATCATGATACCATTCCCGAGATAGAGTTCCGTAGATATCTTATCATCTTTGAGCTTGGTAAAAAAGTCAGAACTATACAGACTCACTCATTTCCCTGTTTTATTTGCGAGTGTATTGGATGCAAAGATCTTGATAGCCTTATAGTTATGCTCTTTGATATTGTAATACATATCCTGATACATCTGCTCCACTCAGCTCACTGAATCAAAAAACACTATCCCAGGCTTTCTATCATAACTTTCTTTTTCGAGTTCATCGAGCTCTGATTCTAGTTGGCCAAGCAGCTCAGTTTTTGTTTTGAGTTGTCTTTGTTCTTCTTCAAGCGTATGAGTAAATATCTTTTTATTCGCGATAAAGAAGTATTTAATCCCCTTTTTCGTAATCTCAGAAACGATTCACTTATGACACATCTTTTTGATAGCTTTGTACACATTGGTCCTCTCACCCCCAACAGCTTTGGCTACTTGAGAGGCTGGAGATTGTCCATAGGTATAGAGGTAGAGAAATATATCTGATTGATTCTTGGTCAATCAAAACTGCTCCAATAGTACATGTATGTCTTTTTGCATAGAAAGTTGTGAATTAGGTATTCACACTAATTATACACTTAAGATTGAAAAAATCGAAATTATTCATACTATACAATTAATAATTTATTGTATAAATATATTTTATGTTGTTACCTGGAGAAAATATACATACGACAAAATCATGCTCTTCATGTGAAAGCCCTTTTGATATCATGAATAAGGATTTAGAGTTTTACGATAAAGTTTCTCCTGTAATTGATTGAAAAAGATACAGTATCCCAACACCAAATCTCTGCCCAAGCTGTAGAGCTCAGAGAAGACTCATTTGGAGAAATGAAAGAAGTCTCTACAAGAGAAAATGTGATGCTACATGAGAAGATATTATCTCTATCTATAGCCCTGAATCTAAATACAAAATATATAATGCCAACTTCTGGTGGAGCGAAAGATGGGATCCAACAAGCTACGGAAGAGAATACGATTTTTCTAAAACTTTTTTTGAACAATACGAAGAACTCTTACTCGATGTACCAAAAGCCTCATTTATGTCATCGGTAAAAAATGAATGATGCGAATTTGTAAACTACTCGAGCTGGTCAAAGGATTGTTACCTTGTGTTTGAATCTGATAACAATGAAAATCTTTTTTATTCTAGCAATACATTTTTCTCAAATAATTCGCTAGATGTTTCATATTGCGAGAAAATAAATAATTGCTATAACTGTATCTATTGTAAAAATTCTAGTAACTGTATAGCATCTATCAACTGTATAAACTGCGAATATCTCGCAGGTTGCAATAATCTCAAAAATAAATCATATTGCATAGAAAATATTCAATATACAAAACAAGAGTATTTTGAGAAACTCCCTGAATATCTTGCTCAAACAGGAGCAAATACACTCAACTATATAGGAGTCAATAAATCGAATGACTGACACAATAATGAGAATGTCTCTGGAAACTATATATGGGAATCTAAAAACATCATAGCATGATTTGATATTCAAAACTGCCATGATTGTAAGTTTGTGAGCAATCTAGAAAACTCTAAAGATTGCTATGATGTTCATGGATATGGGTGAGAGTTTGGTATGAGTCTGATCTATGAAGCTCACACAGCAGGAAATGGTTCGTATAAAACATGATTTACCAACTGCTTATTTCAAGAATGTAAGGAATCTTATTATTCAGATATATGTAGCGATGTATCGCATGTATTTTGATGCGCATGATTACGCAATAAACAGTACTGCATACTCAATAAACAGTATACGAAAGAACAATATGAAGAGTTGATACCAAAAATCATTAACAAAATGATAGAAGACTGAGAATGGTGAGAATTTTTCCCTGCTTCACTCAGTCCATTTGGATACAATGAAACTCTAGCGAATGAGTATTTCCCACTTACTGAAGATCAAGCAAGAAAAAAGTGATTTGATTGGAATACATATGAAGCCCCATTCCCAAAAGTAGAAAAGATCATCCCAGCAGATAAACTCCCACAAAACATAGAAGATATACCCGATGATATACTGGCTTGGGCTATCGAATGTGAAACAACAAAAAGACCATTTAGAATCATAAAACCAGAACTAGAGTTTTATAGAAAACATAACTTACCAATCCCTAAGAGACACCCAGATCAAAGACACTTAGATAGAATGAATATAAGGAATCCAAGAAATATACATAAAAGACAGTGTGATAAATGTGAAAAAAATATAGAGAGTACTTATGCTCCTGAGAGACCGGAAACAGTCTATTGTGAAGAATGTTATAACAAAGAAATATATTAAATATGGAAAAAATAATTGAACATAAACAATGTAGGCAATGTCAAGTAGAGTTTACGATTACTGATAAGGATTTAGAGTTTTACGAAAAGATTTCTCCTGTATTTAACTGAGAGAAATACTCTATCCCAACACCAAAACTATGTCCTGATTGCAGAACACAGAGGAGGCAAACCTTTCGTAATGAAAGAAGTATATACAAGAGAAAATGTGATGCCACATGAGAAGATATCATCTCCATATATCATCCAGAGAGCAAACATACCGTATACAACTCTCCATTTTGGTGGAGTGACGAATGGAGTGCTACTGATTATGCTGTAGATATAGATTTTGATGTATCATTCTTAGAACAGTTTAAAAATCTAAATGAAAAAGTCCCTCGTATCGCAATGATGTCAGTTGACTCGGAGAACTCTAACTACACCAATCAATCGTACGAAAATAAAAACTGTTACATGTGTTTTGCGATAGCAGACTGCAAGGATATGTATTATTCAGAATGTGCAACACATAATACCGATTGTATAGACGTAGGATACACACAGCATTCTCAAGTATCTTACAATACTGTAGACTCAGAAAACCTATGATTCTGCTTTCATATGAATGAATGTATTTGATGTAATAACTGTAAGTACTGCGATGATTGTATCAGCTGTTCAAACTGCTTTGGTTGTGTTGGACTGAGAAATAAATCATATTGTATATTTAACAAACAGTATACCAAGCAGGAGTATGAAAAAATAATAAAAACATATGATCACAATCAAGAACCAGAAGAATATAAAAAATTAAAACAAACACTTCCAAAACTCGCAATTAAAAATATCTGATGCTCAAATGTTACATGAAACAATCTCAGAAATTGTAATAATTGCAAGTACTGTTTTGATTGCCATGAGCTAGAAAACTGTAGTTACAACTCATGGATATTTTCATCAAATAACTGTTTTGATTGTTATGGCATGTGAGCAAGTGAATTTGTATACGAATGAATATCTGTAGAAAGAATTAAAAAAAGTATAGTAAATATCATCGTCAGTGATTGCCATAATATGCTATATTCAGATCTTTGTTTTTATTCAAGTGATTGTTTTGGATGCGTATGAGTTCGCAATAAAAAATACTGCATTCTCAATAAACAGTATACAAAAGAAGAATATGAAACTCTGGTTCCAAAAATCATAGAAAAGATGATTGAAAATTGAGAATGGTGAGAGTTCTTCCCTGCTTCACTCAGCCCATTTGGATACAATGAAACAATAGCAAGTGAGTACTTCCCTCTAGATAAAAAGCAGGTACTAGAGAAATGATTCAATTGGTCAGACTATCAGGCTCCATTTCCACAGGTAGAAAAAATAATTCCAGCTTGAAAGCTACCAAAAGATATCTCAGATATACCAGATGATATACTCGCTTGGGCTATCGAGTGAGAACTTACAGGAAAACCATTTAGAATCATAGGGCCAGAACTCGAGTTTTATAGAAAACACAACTTACCTATACCAAAGAGGCATCCAGACCAAAGGCATCTCGATAGAATGAAGCTAAGAAGCCCAAGAAAGCTGTATGAAAAAAACTGTGATAAATGCGAAGAAGAAATACAAACCATTTATCCCCCTGAAAAGAAAGAAAATATATACTGTGAAGCGTGTTATAATAACCAAATATAAAATATGGAAAAGAAAACTTGTACTCAATGTAATGCTAATTTTTCTATCACAGATAGAGACTTAGAATTTTATGAGAAAGTTTCTCCAGTATTTAACTGAGAGAAGTACTCTATCATAACACCAAAGCTCTGTCCTGATTGCAGGCAGCAAAGAAGACTAGCATTTAGAAATGAAAGAAGCCTCTACAAGAGAAGATGTAGCGCATCCGGAGAAGACATCATCTCTATGTATAGTCCAGATAAGCCATTTACCGTATACAACCCTGACTTCTGGATCGAAGATAAATGGGATGCTATAGATCATTGAGTAGATATTGATTTTGAGTTATCATTTCTTGAGCAGTTTAAAACATTATTTAAAAATGTTCCTCTCAAATCACTCGTATCAGAATACAATGAATGATGCATATATACAAATATATGCTGATACTGTAAAGACTGTTATCTCACGGTGGGGAGTGAATATACTGAAAATAGTTGCTATGGTACACTGATACAAAAATCTTCTCACATCTTAGATAGTAACTATACCTATGAATGCGAAAATTGTTATAGTTGCCTAGATATTGAAAAATGTTTTCACTGTTATTATCTCAAAAACTCTTCAAATTGTTCATACTGTTATTCTTCTTCTAACTTAGTAAATTGTCATTATTGCATCGAGTGTGAAAATCTATCAAACAAGAAATACTGCATAAAAAATAAACAAGTCACTAAAGAAGAATTCGAAGAATACTTACAAAATCATTCATACCATTTTCATAAAAATAATATCGTAAAATACATAAATGGTCACTCTTCTGAGAATGCATCTTGAGACTATATTCTCAACTCAAAAGATATACGCAATAGTTTTGAAATAAACGATGGTGAAAATATTTCTCACTCTCAAATCGTGATGTGATGAAAAGATCTTTATGATTGTTCAAACTGCTACATAGACTGCCAAAAGAGCTATGAAATAATGAGCTCACTTACGACCAATAATAATATATTCTCTGCGTTTATCTATAATTGTAACAATACTATTTATTCGCTGAATTGTAATGATTGTTCAAATATACTACTATGTACTGGACTGAAAAATAAAGAGTACTGTATACTCAATAAGCAGTATACCAAAGAGGAATACGAGAAACTCACTCCAAAGATAATAGACCATATGAGACAAGACTGAGAGTACTGAGAGTTTTTTCCTATTTCACTTTCTCCATTTGGGTATAATGAAACATTGGCAAATGAATACTTCCCTATTTCTGAGAAGCAGGCAAAAGAAAAATGATTCAATTGGTCAGACTATCAGGCTCCATTTCCACAAGTAAAAAAAGTACTCTCAGCAGACAAACTCCCAGAAAAGATAGAGGATATTCCTGATGATATTCTCAACTGGGCCATAGAATGTGAAGTTACTAAGAAGCCTTTTAGAATCATTCCTCAAGAATTAAAATTCTATAGAAAACACAACCTGCCAATACCGAAAAGACACCCAGACCAAAGACACTTAGATAGAGTACAATTGAGAAACCCCAGAAAACTCTACGATAGAAAGTGTGATAAATGCAAAATGGGTATAGAAACTACCTATAATCCAGAATGAAAAGAAACTGTGTATTGTGAAGCGTGCTATAACAAAGAAATATATTAATTATGGAACAAATTATTGAAACAAAATCTTGCTCGCAATGCAATACTGCATTTGATATCACTGATAGAGACATAGAATTTTATGATAAAGTTTCTCCTGTTTTTGCATGAAAAAAGTATCAGATTCCAACACCAAGTTTTTGTCCTACATGTAGAAATCAGAGAAGACTTTCATGGAGAAATGAGAGGAATCTCTACAAGAGAAAGTGTGATGCAACATGAGAAGATATCATATCTATCTATTCTCCAGATAAACCCTTTACAGTATACAACCAAACCTTTCGGTGGAGTGATCAGTGGGATGCTATGGACTATCATTTGGATATAGATTTTGAGAAATCTTTCTTAGAGCAGTTTAAAGAGCTCGTGAGAATGGTTCCAAAAAGAGCCGTAGTAAAATGAACTGGCTCACAAAACTGCGACTATGTAAACTTCGTCTGAGGAAGCAAAGATTGTTATCTCATATTTGATGCGAGTAACAATGAAAAGTGTCACTACTCAAATACTATGTCTGACTGTCAAAGTTGTAATGACTGCACAGTTATTCGTAACTCAGAGGGCTGTTATGAAGCTGTAGAGTCGATTAATTGCTATAACTGTAAACATATACAAGCCTGTAGCGATTCTGCTAATAGTGAATATCTATTTAACTGTAATAACTGTAATGATTGTTTTGGGTGTGTGAATCTCAATAATCAAAGCTACTGCATAGAAAATAAACAGTACTCAAAAGAGGACTACGAAAAAGAACTCAAAAAAATAAAAACAAGTGGATATAGTAAAGCAGATTTTGAAAAGTTTACACTCCAGTTTCCAGTAAAAAATATAGATATCACAGGATCTGAGAAAGTCACAGGAAATACTATAAAAAACTCAAGCGAGATAAAACTCAGCTACGAAATATATGACGCAGAAAATACAGCATACTGCACCAATATCTACAGATGAGCAAAGGATTGCATGGATATCGATGTCGGACTCAACAATAGCTTTCTCCTCTATGAATCAGGAATCATAAACAAGATGTGTTCCAATGTAGCATTTTGTTTTGATCTATGGAGTGGATGCCAACACATCCTCTACTCTACTGAGTGTAAGTGATGCATAGATTGTTTTATGTGTAATGGAATCGAAGGAAAACAATACTGCATCCTCAATAAACAGTATACCAAGGATGAGTATGAAACTCTCGTACCTAAAATAATAGAAAAGATGGAACAAGACTGAGAATGGTGAGAGTTTTTCCCAGCAAATATGTCTGCTTTTGGATACAATGAAACCGTAGCCAATGAATATTTTCCATTAACGAAGAAGGAAGCTCTCGACAAATGATTTAACTGGTCAGACTATGAAGCTCCATTCCCAAAAGTAGAAAAGATCATTCCAGCAGATAAACTCCCAGAAGATATAAGGGAGATTCCAGATGATATTCTCAATTGGGCTATCGAGTGCGAGGTTACGAAAAAACCATTTAGAATTATTAAACCTGAATTAGAGTTTTATAGAAAACACTCTCTCCCAATACCTAAAAGACATCCAAACCAGAGACACCTAGATAGGATGAATCAGAGAAATCCAAGAAAACTCTATCAAAGAAACTGTGATAAATGTGAAACAGACATACAAACTACCTATGCTACAGAGAGAAAAGAGATAGTGTATTGTGAAGAATGTTATGGAAAAGAAGTGTATTAAAAAATCCCCTCTCGGGGATTTTTTTATTCTACTGTCACACTCTTGGCTAGATTCTTTGGCTTATCAACATCTCTATCAAGTTCTTGCGCGAGATAGAGAGCAAATATATATCCAGCAATCAGTGAAGTAAATGGAGCCATAGTTTCTGAAGTATCTGGAAGCTCTATCGTATCGGTATAGAGGTCATCCTTTCTTGGGTCTCATTTTGAGATAAATCCAAGCACAACTCAGCTTCTAGCTCTGACTTCTTCTATATTTGAAACTGTTTTTACATAGTGCTTTCCTGCTGGATTTACAAATAGACATGGAAGCTCAGGGTCTATAAGTGCGAGTGGACCATGCTTGAGCTCCCCTGCACTATAGTTTTCTGTATGTATATAGCTGAGCTCTTTACACTTGAGGCTGATTTCTCCAGCCGTTGGGTAAAATATATTTCTCCCCAATACAAACATATCTGAATACTGAGTATACTTCTTTGCCACTTCGTGTATATGAGAAGTAGATATAAGGACTTCATGTATCTTGTCTCCGAGTCATCCAAGCTCTTCTATGATAGCTCTTGCTTTTGAGTATTGGAGATCTCTTGCGAGTCACATACTCAGTGACATCATGAGCATGATTCCGACTTGAGCGATTACATTTTTCGTACTGGCTACTCATACTTCTACTCATGCGTGAGAGTAGAGTCCCATATCAGCGAGTCTCGCTATCGTGCTCCCGACTACGTTTACGATACCAAAAGTCAGGCATCATTTTGCTTTTACGATTTTGAGACTCTCTCTCACATCTGCTGTTTCACCTGATTGTGATAAAAATACGTAGAGCGCTTTATCATCTGGAAGAAACGTGTCACATAGAAATTCGCTACTAATAGTAACATTCACTGGTATACCAGCCAAATCTCTAAACCAATAACTCCCGATAAGACCAGCATAATAACTCGATCCAGATGCGATGATTTCTATCCTTTGTATATCGTGCTCATTGAGCTCACTGAGAGTTTCATTCCCTATAGATTTATCTTCGAAGTTTATTCTTCCGTTAAATACATTTCCAAGGACTTCAGGTATTTCAAATATTTCTTTTTCAGTAAATGAAGAGAAGTTTCCCATATCTCCTGTATCATATTCTATATCCATTTCAGATACATTTTTTGAGATCATTTCTCCTGCTGAGTATATCTTGTACTGCTTATCTTTTACTACTACCATCTCATAATCCTCCAGCGTCACGTAGCTATGAGCTACTTTTGATAAAGCATTTACATCACTAGATATATAGACTCCATCATCTGCTTCTCCTACTATCATTGGACTTCCGAGTTTGATACCAACTATGGTATCTGGGTTTTCTCTATCAACTACAGCGATAGAGTATGCTCCTACCATCGTTTTCATCATCTCTTCGAGTGTAGACCTGAGATCTCATTCAAAAGAATCCTCTATGAGTTTTGCTATGACTTCTGTATCTGTTTGAGAATAAAAAGTATATTTTTCCTCGAGTTTTGCTTTGAGCTCTTTGAAGTTTTCTATGATACCATTATGAACTACGTAAAATCTCTCATTTGCTGAAGTATGTGGATGAGTGTTTTCTTCATTTACGATACCATGAGTAGCCCATCTAGTATGCGCGATACCGGTAGAATAGTCTCATTTAGAATTTGTATCAGCATCTACTTTGGTCGCGAGAGATGATACTCTCCCAACAGCCTTTTTGAAAAATACCTCTCCATCAGATTTTATACCGATAAGTCCAGCACTATCATACCCTCTATACTCTAGATCCTTGAGTCCATCTACCAGTAAAGGAATAGAGTTTTTATCACCATTGTACGCAAAGATTCAACACATAGTTTATTTGTAATGAAATATATGCGCTACAATATACTCTCTAGCTGCTGGTTCGTCAACTGTAAAAAATCAGAACTGTTATCTAAATCATGGTCAGTAAAACTCTTAGTATCCCCTACATAGACGATGATTCTCCTCTCTGCAAACTTGTGAAAGATCTTATAGATTACATCAGAATCTTGGATATTTTTATAAAAATTATAGAGATAGACATGACGAGTGTTGAGCCTCTCTGCTGTATTTCTCCAGGATTTTTTTTGAAGTTTATGATAGATTGCAGCCTTGATAAAAATAATAGGTGTGATTTTACGCGGGACAAAACCTGCCTTTTTGAGTTCACGTGCTACGTAGTTGTAGTCTCTTGGTTTGATTTTATGAAATCTGATTATCCACATATTGTCTTATTTATATTTCACGTTGTACCCTTCTCTCTTTTCGTAGTGCTTGTTCATGATTTTATCACTCAGTCACAGATAAAATCAGAGCTTGATATACTGATTGAGAAGTGCGTGCTTATAGATGCCTCTCCCGGTAAATCTACGCGCAGATGTCACTACTTTGTATGGAATGATTTCTGGTTTTCAGTATTTTTTTAGCATAGCTCTACAGAGTGGAGTCTCCTCTACGACATCCATATCTGGGAATCATCCTACCGATTCAAAGCACTTTTTTTTTCAAAATATGAGATGGTCAGCATAGAGTATCCCTCTTTTTCCTCTCACGTTATTTGAATACCAAGAAGTAAAAGTCAGAAGCCAATGCCTATGATCAAAACTATGAGTAAATCCTCCCCAGATAGACCCTGTTTTTATAAAGTTTTCTATGTATTCAAAAGCATCATCCTGCATAAGTGTCACTGGATGATGAAAAAGAACTATCTCTCACTTTGCTTGTTTCATTCCATAATTAAACCTTTGAGCTCTATTACTATTTGGAAGTGTAAATATTTTGTCAGCATATTTTTTGCAAAGTTTTATGGTGTCATCGGTACTCCCATTATCAACTACTATGATTTCATGCTCTGTGTCCTGATTTTCTATGGATGTAAGTATCTTTTTGAGATAGCCATTTCTTATTTCATTATTGGTAGAGAGTATAACTGATATCATCTAAAACTTGGTTAAAAATAATTCTTTTATTGTTGGTTTACTCTTGAGGTTTAGTCCTATGCGTTCTGCTCAGAGTCTATGGTCAGTATAAGTATGAAATATATAATCCCAAATCGAAAGAAAGAATCAATAGTTACTATCGGTTTCTACGTGCTTATCTGAGTGATGCATCTCATGAAAATCAGGAGTGACTATGAGCTTAGATACGAGAGCATCAACTTTTTTTGGAAGCTTGATATTGGCATGATTAAACATAGCAGAAAAGTTGAGAAGTATCTCAAAAATCAGTACCGGTATCGCGTGGAATCCAAACATAACAATAAAAAATGATTTCACTAAAATAGACTGAAATGCCTCTCATATGTGAAACCTCAGCGCAGTCGTAAAATCCATATCTACATCGCTATGATGGACTTTGTGAAATCTCCAGAGAAATGGCACTTTATGAAAAGCAACATGGTGTGTCCAAATAATGAAATCAAAAATAACTATTACAAAAAAGATCTCTAAAATCAGAGGAATCTCTACCGAGTTGAAAACTCACCATCACTTCTGCTCAGCATATAAAGCCATAAGTACAGGAGTAAATGGAAGTCCACGAATAATCAGAGAATTAAACACAGTAAAGCCAATATTTACTGGCCACCTCGATTTTTTATCATCCACATATTTTCTCTTCGCAAAAAAAACCTCTAGTACAGCAAAGAGTATCACTCAAAAGAGAAATACTCAGAGACTTATGTAGTAGAGATTTTGCATGTACTATAAAACGTAGGAAATAATTCAAAAACAAGAAGTTCAATGAAGATAAGATTTATCTGAGATAAGCGTACAGATAAGTACGCGTTTGAAGAAAATTGAAATCTGAAGATGAAATTCGAAGTTTTTCAATTATTTTAATACAGAATCACTTTTTTGTTCGCAAAAGCTTTTAACCCCTCTTCTCCATTTTCCTTTCCATATCCTGATTTTCCTACTCATCCAAATGGGAGATGTTTTTTACTTCCAGCCATTTGATTGATAAAAATCATTCATCCATCGAGTTTTTTTGCTGCTTCTCTCAGTTCAGCTTCATCATCTCACCAGATAGATGCGCTGAGTCCGAAGTCACTTCTATTAGCCATTGCGATTGCTTCCTCAGCATTCTTTGCTTTCATCACTCCACATACAGGACCAAAAGTTTCTTCTTTCCATACGGTCATATCCTCAGTGATATCGACAAAAAGTGTTGGCTCAAAAAACTGGTTTCTATCTCCTGCTGGCTTTCATCCTGTGAGGAGTTTTCATCCTTGGTCCAGTGTCTCAGCTACTTGTCTCTCGAGATCCTCTATTCCTCAGCTATTTGCCATCGGTCCGAGCTCTGTATCCTCATCCATTGGATCTCACATAGTGATATTTGCCATGGCTTCAGAGAAATGTTTTACAAACTCATCATAGTGTTCTTCCATTACGATAAATCTTTTTGATCCATTACATCTTTGCCCTCCATTTGTGATACGACACTTTGCTGCTGTTTTAGCAAACTCTTCAGTATCGTCATGACTGAGGAGTATCCATGCATCGTTTCCTCCAAGCTCTAGAAGTGATGGTTTTATGTATTTTCCAGCTAAGCTCCCAACAGCGCTCCCAGCTCACTCTCCTCCAGTGAGATTTACCCCTGCGATATGCTCATGAGAGATGATATACTCTGATTGAGATGATTTGATGAACAGGTTTTGATACACTCCTTCTGGAAATCATGCTTTGAGAAATAGTTCTTCTATTTTTGCAGCGCACATAGGCACATCTGATGAATGCTTGTATACGGTAGTATTTCCTGCCATTATGTTTGGTACGGCAGCTCTCAGTACTTGGTTAAATGGAAAGTTCCAAGGTCCAACTCCGTAGATAACTCCAAGTGGAGTATAAAACTCTACTCATTTGGTTCACTCTTTTTCGTATGATTTTTCTCCGAGGACTCTCTCAGCATTGTCAGCCATCCACTCTATGAGTGAGGCAGTACTCTCGATACCAGCGTATGATGAGCTATAGAGCATCCCCATCTCATGGGTTTGCATCTCTCCGAGCTCTACTTGCTCCGCTCTCATGACGGCTGCGAGTTTGTAGCAGAGCTGTTTTCTCTCGTTGAAACTGGTGTCTTTCCAGCTGAGAAAAGCTTCATGAGCCTTTTGTATCTTTTGCTCTACCTCTTCGTTGGAGATAGTTTCGTAGCTAGCAAGTAGCTCTCCGTTGTATGGGTTTATTGATTTAAGTGTTGGCATAGTTTTTACTTAGGAATTATTATATATATCGTAGTGGAAAATATGTTTTTATCAAAGGAATTATTGACTGGATTTTAATTATTCATAATATATGAAAAGACTTTTACTAAAATAATGTTATAAATATCTATGGGCGCGAATATTCTTCCATTTAGAAAACCGAAAGAACATATAAGCTATAAAGAAAGAATGAAGAAAGATGCTCTTATGAAACAAACTACAGAAGCATTTGCTAGAAAAGTGGATTATAATGTTAATAGAACAACAGGTCATTGATATGAGTATGTTTCAAGATTACTCTCATGAATCTTTAAAAGTATCGTTACATCTCAATGAAGATATACTAATATAGATACTTATATGCGTTTGGATTATCAAATAAATGATTGTAGCATATTTGATTGCGCAAGAATCATTCAAGAAGTAGATAAATATCTAGAAAGAGTACATGTACAAGAATCTCCAGAAAAAGAATTCTTCATCTATGTTCGTAATAAAGCTTTTATCCTAAAAAATCATCTTAGGAAGACAAAGCGAGTTCATCTCTCTGATTCACTGGCATAAGTCCCTCAAACTCAAAACACTCTTGGTTCATCCTGGCTAGGCTTTGAAACTGACAGTTTTTACACTGAAAATGCACCACACATCGTTCATCCACTCTTTTGAGTGGCTTTTCGTGGTTGCAGTTTGGGCAGGTTATGATACAAACTTTGTGGTTTTTCATAGTACGAGGGTTAGATAGTACTATGAGTATAGTATGGAAAAACCTTAAATGAAGGTTAAGAGGATTATTACTCAGAATAATGTTTTTTTATTCTCTGGCTATCGTGATTTGATCTATCATTTTTATGGTATATTTCTATAAACTCTAGTTTTTGGAATTCAATTTTATTCTCTCATTCGTGATATGTGTAGATAATTCGTATACCACTATCTTTAGAGTTCTTATTGATAGAAAAACAGCGAAACTTTTTTACCTTATATATTTGAAATTTTATCTTACTTCATAATCAAGATACAGGTAAAATTCAAGGAATTTCATCTCCTTTTGGATCTTGTTTCAATGCCATTTCAAAAATTTCAAAATCCTGATTTAAAGATGTATACTTTTTACATAATTTTTTAAATTCTTTCTCAAATTCTGGTAAATATTCAAATGTTATTTGCATGACTTATTCCTTAGATACAGAATAAGCAGCTGATCTATAAAAAACAAGTTCTTTTGGTATAATAGCACCTATTTTTTCAGTAGCTCTGTAAGGCATATCTCAATGAGAATACTCACTAATTTTTGTTGCTGTCCAATCTCAAAACTTATCTATAACATTATTTATAAGTTTAATCTTATCTTTTCATAAATATGAAATATCTATATCTTCTAACTTAGCGAATAACCTATATTGATTATATCAACCAAAGTCACAAACTCTCTCTTCCAGTTGATTTCTTTCTTTCATCATATCAAATATTTTATGTGCATTATATGGCACTGGTCATTTTGGCCATTTTATAAAGTCGATTCATAAAAGTGTATCTCAGTATGTTTCAAAATGATTAAATTCGATGAAATAAAGAAGCTTATATAAAACTGTTTTTCAAACATTCTTTTTTTCTTCTACCTCATTTAAAATATAAAGTAGAATATTTTTGAAATTATAAAGATCATCTGATTTTTTGATACTTTCTATTTTAGAGGTCATTTTGAACTCATTAACATCTACCTCAAAGATTTCACTTAATTTCTGGATTTCAATTTCTTTTAGAGCTCTTTCACCATTTTCTATAAGAGATAAAGTTACTCTATTTATTTCAAGTATCTTAGCAATTTCTTCTTGTGAATATTTTTCTCAATTCTTAATCCTTAATTCTTTCACTCTTTTACCTATAGCTTTTTGAGTAACAGACATAAAAAAATATTTAGTTAATATGTATTATCATATATAATTATACTAAATATAAAACTAAAAATCAAGTATTTTTACAAAAAAATATAAAAATTATGTAATAATATATTACATTTTAATTTGACTTTTTTGTAAAGTTTAATACAATAAATAAGTATTAATTTTTAATAAATCGCAACAAATGCAACTCATCTTCTACACAAAATAAAAACCTCCAAATATAAATACTTAGAGGTCTCTATACACAAATTTATGTGTCTGTGGTAAGCACAGTGTATAGTTAAAGGGAGTATTTGCAAACATTTTTATAACTTTACTATACAAACAATGAATAGAATTAGATGCATAAATAAACAAGATAGAGATAATATTTACGAAAGAATCACTCATATTGGTGGAATAAATTCAAGCTGAAATAACTGGAAATTAACTCAAAAAGCTGCGATTCAGCATATCAAAACATGAAAATATAATTTCTACGTGGAAGTAAATTGAGTAAAAACTAACGTAATCATAGCAAAAAGTAGGTTCTGAAATGAATACTTAAAAACTGAGAATGATTGAGATGAACCAAATAATCTCCTTTCTCTCCCTGAATGTATATCCTAATGATAATAACAATGGAAACATTACAAATTCTTATATGACTTGTATTTTTAGGAATCATAATAATGACTTTAATATGAGCACTATTAGCTTCACCTGATAAACAAATAGTTCTCGGTATAACTTTTATGTTGATATGATGGCTATTTTATAATATATTACAAAATACTAGTATATGATCAGTATTTCTCCTAGCAGGATTATGATTTCTATCCAACGGGATGACAAATATTGGAAGAAAATCTCGAAAGAAAAGTTTTTTCTAAAAATAAGAGGGCTAAAATAGCTCTCTTATTTTTACATATTCCGAAAATACTTTTACTTTTCCCCCTTCCCTCTGGATAATAAAATCCAAACTCTCAGATGAAATCCATTCTATTGAACTTCATTTCAATCAGAATTTCTCCAAAATCCTTTCTTCCATATCATCAACATCAAAAACTTGCTCATGTTTCCAAAGTATTACATTTGCATTCGTATAGTCTAAAATAATTGTTTCCATAAAATAATTTTAAAAAAGTAGATATATTAGATCTACTCATTTTTTAATTATGATCAATACTTTTGATCTACTTTAAAGGAAAGTTATAATTTCCTATACTTTCATCTTGATACAAATTCTATATATCATTTATCTCTGAGTATTTGTAACTGCTGACGAATCTTATCATGAACAAAATTATTCTCTGGATGAAGTATTTGTAACTGAGGTGCAAAACCGTACATATCATCTAGAGTAAAGTTATCATCCTTTATAGAATCAATACAATTCATAATATCTAAAAGCCAACCTTTTGTTTGAATATTTTTCGTATCTTGTAAAAAAATAGTTTTCTTCCAGGTGTCAAGAATATTTTTTTCTGATTTATATTCTCCATTTTTAATATAAAATATTTTTCCACTTTCAGGGATTCACATAAGAGAAATATTACACATAATATATTCTCATCTATCTTTCAATATTCTTGGAGCTTTGATTATATTTTTTGGTTGAATAAAATGTTTTGGAATTACTAAAAAATTAGAAACCTCTCTATTTGGAGTGTACGTAAGAAAGAAAAAACTTGGATTTGTTGCACTCTCTAGCCTCTCTATCATTTTCCCATATGCTCAATCAGGAATAATATTTCATAAAGATTTAGATTTTTTTGATTTAAGCTCAAATTCCTCATTACAGTTTCAACAATAAAAATCTGCCACAGGTCTATTATTCTCATATTCTGAAATATAGTTTCCACAATTCGGACAAAATATATTCTCTCCAGTCCAAGTTTCAGTCATCACACGAGCAATCTGTGATTTAGATTTATATCAGGTTATTTCTGGTAATCTAATCATATCTAACCCTCTATCTTTATCGTAGCCCCAAGAGCAAAAAGTAGTTTTTGAAGAGTCTTCATAGATATATTTTGATTTCCAGATTCTATACGTGCTATCACCGACTGAGATGTCCCAGCTTTTTTCGCGAGTTCCATCTGAGTCATACGCTTACGAGTACGAATATCTCTGAGCTGGAGTGAAAGTAGGTCATTTAAAAACTGTTTTTCAAACAACTCTTTGAGTTCTGGGTCTTTAGCAAACCTTTCTGCTTGGTCTTGTTCAAATGTGTATTGTTCAGTCATATTTTTATAAATTATTACTTATATGCTATATATTATAACAAAAATGCTATATATTTCCAAATCTTTTTATATAATCTTGTTTATATTTACAGCAAATACTTATTATAATCACCTGATTTTTAAACAAAAAACATATAAAAATTTCACACAAATTATTTAATACAGAATTAATACAATATATAAAAAAATCCCTGCATTTCTGCAGAGATTTATATACTCAAAATCCTTTTACTTTATCTCCCCTCCCTCTGGATAATCAAAATCCAGATCAATTATTTTCAAACCTTTCTCCGTAAGAGTCTTTTCAAGTACTGATTTAAAGTCTTCCTTTTTTTGTACTTTATACCCTCTGGCTCCAAAACTCTCAGCCATCTGTACAAAATCAGGATTTCCAAAATCGAGTCCAAACTCATCAAATCATCCTCATTCTTGTTTCCACTTTATCATACCGTATGAGTTGTTGTTGAGCACGACGATAGTCATATCGAGCTTCATCCTGACGATAGTTTCGAGATCTCAAAGGTTCATCACGATACCACCATCACCAGTGATACACACTACGTTTTTATCTGGATTGAGTCTCTTGGCCTCCATCGCGCTCGCATACCCTGCTCACATCGTCGCTAATGCGTTGTCGAGCAGAAGTGTATTTGGATGACGTGCTGGATAGTTACGTGCAAACCAGACCTTGTAGAGTCCGTTGTCGAGGGTAAGTATATCCTCATCTCCCATCACTTCTCTCATATCATTACAGAGTTTACGTGGCATCATGTATGGGAAGTCATCTTCGAGTTTGAGATTGTCTGCTATTTTCTTTTTATTAACTTCATTGATTTCATATATCTTTTCAAAATCCCAGTTACTACTATCTATATCGTGTTCACAGAGATGCCAAAAAATATTTCCAAGATCTCCAATCACATCGAGATATGGACTATATACATAGTCAAAGTTTGATTTTACAAAATTGATATTGATAACTGGTGTCCCGTTTATTCCGAGCATATCAGTTGGCTTTTCAGCATTGTCATATCCGACTGAGAGTACGAGATCAGACTCAGCCAGTGCGTCATGGATGTAGTCTCCACTCGTGAGCGCTGCGGTACCGAGACAACTATTTTGATTTCCGTTTACCACTCATTTCCCCATCTGACTCGTAAAGTATGGGATGTTGTGCTTTTCGATAAATTTTGTGAGGTATTTTGTCACTCTCTTTCTATTGGCTCCAGAACCGATAAGTATGACTGGAGATTTTGCTTTTTCTAGTTCACCTATGAGATTCAAAATAGCTTTTTCATCTGGGACTGGTCTACGAATCTTTTGCACTTTGAGATCCACGATAGAGTGAGCATCATCGACTTCTTCTCCTGCTATATCCTCTGGAAGCTCGAGATGTACAGCTCCTGGTTTTTCCTCTTCTGCGATTCTAAATGCATTTTCAAGTATATATGGGATACGCGCTCCAGAAACTATGCTCGTTGCATACTTGGTCACTGGTTTCATCATCCCAACTACATCTATGATTTGAAATGCTCATTGTTTCGAATGATTTTGTGGTTTTTGACCAGTTATGACAATTACTGGCATACCTCAGAGCTGCGCGTAGGCTACTCATGTCATCATGTTGGTCGCACCAGGACCGAGTGTCGCTAGGGCTACACCAGGCTTCCCTGTAAATCTCCCGTAGGTTGCTGCCATAAAGACAGCTGTTTGCTCGTTACGAGTGAGGATGAGATTGATAGATGAGTTTCCGATACTATCCAGGAGATCAAGGTTTTCCTCTCCCGGTACTCAGTAAATAGTATCTACTCACTTGAGTTCGAGAATCTTTACAAATAAATCTGAAGCTTTCATAAATTGGTAGAAGTTAAAAAATATGTTTTTATATTACGATTTGAAGTATATATTTCAAGGTTAAGTAAAACTTAAAGAGCAATCCCTCTGCTTCATTTCATTCAGCATCTCCCTTGATAAGGGAGAATTATTTTTTACACATATCTGTAATAATCTGTGAAACTCAATCTAAGTTTGTACTTACCTCTAAATTAGTAAAACGAATAATTTTACATCACTCTGATTCTAATGACTTTGTTCTCTCTTGATCATAAGCTAGAGCTTCATCTGTAAAATGAGTATCTCAATCAATTTCAATAATAAGTTTAAAATCAGGGATATAGAAATCTACTATAAAGTTATCGATAATTCTCTGACGATATACTTTGTGATTATTTTTACTAAAGTCTTTCAAAAATTGAAACCATATTATTCTCTCAGATGGTGTCATATCCTTTCTCATTTCAGCAGCTCTCTTTTTGAGTTTTGGATTATAATTTAGAAATCTTTTCATAATAAAATATATGATATACTCAAAAAATAGTACAAAAAAATTCCCCCTTATCAAGGGGGATGTCGCAAATGCGACAGGGGGATTAATATGGAATTAATTTATGCTTCTTAAAAGAGCTTCAGATACTCTCCATACCCTTCATCCTGCATCTCATCAAGAGGAACAAATCTGAGAGCTGCAGAGTTTATACAGTGACGGATACCTCCGAGCTCTTTTGGAGCATCTGGAAATATATGTCAGAGATGAGAATCAGCCTTTGCGCTCCTGACCTCAGTTCTGGTCATAAAGTACCTGGTATCTACGTGCTCAGTGACAAGGCTTTCATCTATAGCTTTGGTAAAGCTCGGCCATCCAGTACCACTATCAAACTTATCAGTAGAGCTATAAAGAGGAGTACCATCTATGATATCTACATAGATTCCATCCTCTTTATTATCCCAGTATTCATTTTGAAATGGTGGTTCTGTCCCCTCTTCTTGAGTAACTTTGTACTGCATCGGTGTCAGTCTCGTTTTTAAATCATCGTTCATAGTTTTTTTGTTAGATGATATATTATTATCTTTAGTTAATTCTTCTATTCTATCTTGCCAGTTTTCTTTGATGAATCATTTTCTCCCACTTCCTAAACTGTAAGCGTTATAACGAATAGGATTTTTTTTATAATAATCCTGATGGTATTCTTCGGCGAGGTAAAATGGTTTCACTTCTTCGATAGAAGTAACAATCGGAGCATCAAATCTCTTTGATACTTCCAGTTTATTTTTACTCTGCTGAGCTATAAGTTTTTCTTCATCATTGCTATAGTATATAGCTGTAGAGTATACAAAGCCTCTATCATTAAACTGACCTCCTTCGTCAGTTGGATCTATTTGCGTCCAAAACATTTCTACCAAATCAGCATAGCTGATGATATCTGGGTCATATACTACTTTGACGGCTTCTCTGTGATCAGTATTTTTTGCAGATGTAAGCTCGTAAGTAGCTGTTTCCTCAGTGCCTCATGTATATCAACTATACACTCACTCTACCCCTGGTTGAGCTTCTATAAATGGTTCCATGCACCAGAAGCATCCTCATGCAAAGTAAGCATTTTTTAGATTCTCTGTGTTTAAAGTTTGAGTCGTATCTGATGATGTATTTTTTGCTCATATGCTACATGCAGTTAAAAAAGCAAGTGAAAGCAAAAGTATAATTATATATTTTATCATGTGTGTTTTATTAAAAGTACATTCACTATACAAGTGAAGTGTATGTATATTGTAGTAAAATGACTTAAGAAATTCTTAAAAATCCTAGACGAAAACTCATGAAACTAAAAGAGAAGATAAAAAATTCACATCATAGCTATTTGTAAGATGACAAAGACAATGAGTATGATTTTAGATACTCTATATCTGAGAAGCCTATAAACAAAATAAGCAGCTACTAGTACTAGCAGATTTTCAATCATACTTACTATCTGTCATCCCTCAGCAGGATTCCAATAACTGATTCCAAGATCAAGTCTAAAATCAGAAAATGGCCAAAAGTGTCTATGAGCATCATCAGTATGAAGTGGGAAATCAAGGAGGCAATGTAAAAACATAGAAGCTGTCAGTGCCATCCAAGTAGCTGATTTTTTATAATACGCTAGAAGAAAAGCTAAAGCTATAAGTGGAAATGAGTTGAACGGATCAAAGGTATTTTGCCAAAAAGGCTTATAGTACTCGACATCCCATATCTGCCTTTCAGGATTCTGTAAAACTATTTTTTGAATAGCATAAAATATAAACATAGTGAAGTCAGGCAAAACAGCTCCAATAAAAATTGGAGCATTGAGATTTTGTTTGCTTTTCCTTCCGAGCAGCGCGAGATTTATGATGACATGACTCGGAGTATTCATACTTGATATCTAAAAAATAATATCTCTATTATATACACTATATCTACTCAGCCAAGAGTTCTTGTACTGCTATATCTTTTTCTTCGTATTTTCATTCTCAAAAGTGTGTATATCTGACATTCCCCTCTTTATCTATCAGATAAAAAGCTGGCCAGTACCTATTTTTGTAGGCTCTCCATGTAGTAAAATCATTATCAAGCGCGATTGGAAAAGAGAGTCAGTATTTTTCTACTGCGTTTTCTACATTTTCGAGCTTTCTTTCATAAGCAAACTCAGGAGCGTGGAGTCAAAGTATGGTAAATCCTTCGTCTTTATACTTTTGATAGAGAGCTTCGACTTCATCAAAAGTCCTGATACAATTGATACATCCAAGCGTCCAAAACTTTACAGCGACTACTTGTCCTTTGAGTTCATCCAGAGAAGATATTTCTTCAGAGTTCATCCAATCGGTCAGTCAGACCAAATCTGGAGCCTCGTATCATGAGGTAGAAACAACGGTTGGAGCTGTTTTTACGAGAAGATTTTGAGGATCTAAAAGAGGCTTAGTCGTAGTCGTACCTAACTGACATTTTCAATCTTCACAACTCAAGTTCTCTTCAGATTGCTGACTACTTTCTAATTTTTTTTTTGGTCCTCTATGTCGTCAAGCTTGAGCTCATCGATGATATTTTGCTCAAAGTTTGTAGTGTTGAGAAATCCAGCATTCAGCATAGCTGCTTCTATTTTTTTATCATATCCTGTCATGATAGTGATTCACACCAATACAAAAATCACACCAAGAATTTTTTTAAACATACCATTTGGATTACTTGCCCAGGCAAGATTCTTAATAAGTTTTTGTCCAAATATAGCAATCGCAAAAAGTATAACTGCAAGTCAAAGAGTATAAGACACCAAAGCGAGAAGCCCAAATGCAAACCCAGCAGGAAGAATAATAGCGAGTATAAGCGCGTAGGTAGGGCTACAGCTACTAAATACAGGTCCTAAAGCAAATCACATGAGTGCATATTTAGTATTTCACTTCTTCATATTACTTTTGTTTAGAAGCTCGTTTGATTTACTCGAAAAACCAAGCTTGGTAGAGAGATTTTTCCAGAGGTTTGGAAAAATAGTTATGATACCGAGCGCTATAATCATACCTCATGAAAAAGCTTTCCAAAAACTAGGTGGCACTCCGATAAGTACAGTACTGGCCTTGAGTATGAGTGAAAACAGAATAATAGATATACTCAGTGATCCTATGATAATAAGTGGGATTTTTTTATTATTTCCATCCTCAGCACTCGCTCCCATAACTATAGGGAGAAGTGGAAGTACACACGGAGCTAGTACGGTGAGTACTCCAGATAAAAATGCAATAACTAGTAATGTCATAATAATAATATAAGTAATAAATATATAATTCTAAGTAAATGGAGAGATCAGTTTGTTTATGAAAAGATTGTTTTTTGGACCTCCCCATTCACCTAGAATCATAGAGTTCTAGGTGAATTCTCAAGAAAGAGAAAAAGATTTAGAAACAAGAAGTTCAAGGAAAACTAGAGTCATCTGAGATAAACGTATGTAGTGTACGTGTTCGAAGATTATTCTAGGTTTGACGAAGAAATTCGAAGTTTATAAGTCTTTTTATAGTCTTTCAATAATATCGTCTATAGAGTTCCCTCCAGACCATTTATTTACGAGATTTCCTTCAGCATCAACTTGTACAAAAGTATGTTGAGAAGTAACTCAGTATTTTTGTCTGAGGTCAGTTGAAGAATCAAAATCTGCCTTCAGGATAGTAAGCCCTTCTGGTACTTCTCCTGCAGATATACCTTTGTCAGCTGATACACAGCTAGGACACCATGCAGCGTGGAAAAATAGTACAGTTTTATCAGTTTTACCAACCATAGAAGCATCATAAGAAGCATATGTACCTGCTAGTGATCCAGTTGGAGCAGCTACTTCTTCAGTTTTTGCTTCCATCTTATCTTCCATTACTTCTCAGTCTTTCTCCATCATAGCTTCTCCTTCCTTTTCCATCATCTTATCATCTTCTTTCATCATTTTGTCATCTTCTTTCATCATCTTATCGTCTGAAGCATTGAGTTGTTCTTGAATATCAGCTAGATCCATAGATCCATTCCATTTTTTAATCATATTTCCATCAGCATCAACTTGTACAAAAGTATGTTTCATAGTAACTCAGTACTTTTGTCTAAGATCTAATTCAGTATCAAAATCTACTTTGAGAACCTTAGTATCAGATGGGACTCATGATTCTATAAGATTAGCTTCAGTAGTTTTACATGTTCCACATGATTCTTGATGGAAAAATAAAACAGTATTTTCAGCTTCTCAGAGTGATCCTTCGTTGTAAATTTCGAAATTAGCTGCGAGAACTGTTGGGCTTTCAGCTACTGTTTCCTCTTGAGCTACTGGAGTAGAAGTCTGCGCAGATTCGTTTGAAGTTTCTTGTTGTCCACAAGACGCTAAAAGCAAACTCGCAGCAAGAGTAAAAAATAAAATCTTTTTCATAAAATAAATGTAAAAATATAAAGTATCCATACTATATAAAAAAAGCCTTAAGCAAACCTTAAGACTCTTTTTTTTCTTTTATCATATTTTATATCACACTCATTTTATTGTGACCACTAGCTTCTTATCAAGCTTATTTCTTATATTGGATATATATACATCGAGTTTATTATCTCAGTCAAAGAGTGCTCATTCTCACCATATGTATTCTATGATTTCAGCTCTATTCACTACATTTCATTTATTAGATATCAGTTTTTCTAGGATTAAAAACTCTTTTTGTGTTATATGCACATCTTTACTATCTTTTACGAAAGATCTTTTCTCTAAATCTATAGTAATATCTTGAAATTCATAGACTGTATTGGTATTTATATTTCTCTTCATAACAGAGTTGATACGAGCCATGAGCTCCCTGAGGTCAAATGGTTTTACTATATAATCAGAAGCTCAAGTATCGAGTCATAGTACCTTATCATCAACACTATCTTTGGCTGTAATCATGATGACAGGAGTTTCTTTTTTTTGCCTGAGTTTCCTACATACCGTCACACCATCTATCACTGGTATCATCAGATCAAGAAGTATTAAATCATAGTTTTTATATATAGCCTTTTCTAGTCCAGATTCTCAATCATAGCATGCATCCACTTCGAAACCTTCTAGCTCCAGATATTCAGAAACATTTTGACTAATATCTTTATTATCTTCTATCAGTAGTATCTTCATTATATATTATTATTTATAAAAAATTTCTAATTTCACACCAGTGAAATATAAATCAGTATTGAGCTCAGCACCATGACCTATGTACCACTCAAAGTTAGTAGGAGTCTTTCTGATCTTTCTTCTGACTCTTTGCAATTGCCATTCTCTCCCATCAGCAGTAGTCATGGTCTCTAATATTTCTCTTTCACCATTTATATCATTAGTTCCATCTAAGTAAAAGAGTCTGTTATTAAATATATATCCTTCGTGAGGATTATAAGCACAAGCTTGGGTATTGCAACCAAGCCAGCTTGATCATCCATCATCATCTCTTACCCAAGCTGTCATACGAATCTCATATCCTGGTTGCAGAAGAGTAGTTGGGAATTGATACAAAGGTATGGTTGGATCAGAGTCTTCAAAGTGTACTTGATATTCTGATTCAGATTTTTGTTGACTCGTCCACCATGATTCAGAAGTTTGGTGCATAGCGTACTCTGATGTCACTGGAGTATTTTCTGTTCAGAGGTTAACTAAAGTGTTATTCGGATTACTTCACCATTCACTTGGTATACCATTTCATTCTTGGAATTCTCCGTTGGTAATATAGTCTACTCATATTCTTGTCCATCATCCATCATCAGTCGTCATATCGCAGTATACTGATCCATCTTCTCAGTCGTCACTATCCACTACATAAAATCAATCAGCAAGTCATTCTCAGTTTGCCAGTATATCGTTACAACTATGAGCTGCAAACGGTACACCAAAAACACTCTCAAGTATTTTTTTCGTAGATGTAAATGTGTCTCATTCAATCAGTGTTTGATATTCAGGGAATGTAGCAATTTGACTCGAAGAATATATAAATTTTATTTCGTTAATAAACTCTGTGAGTGTATTACTATTTTGAAGCTCTCAGAGTGCTCAGGAATGTAGCAAAGGATTTTCTGGAAAGAAATAAAATCCTCCAAAAGTATCTATAGAGTCCTTGTAAGTGCTTGGAAGGTTAAAAAACTCATCAAAAACCAATCTTTCATTATCTATAATATCTATGATATCAGTACTAACTAGATCAGAGGCAATGATAGAAGGGGTCGCAATAAAGTTATGATTTCATCCACTAATTGCTCTTGCTAAAAATCCATTATAGTTACCACGTATATAAGCAGTGGTAACTGCTGCATGTGCCTGAGGAATAATCATAGATACTAGTTCTGATTCTAAAGAATTCTTGGTATCTTCCAGTATTCATCATATTTGGTATTCTGTACTATTATTTGTAAGTGAGTATGTATAGTCAATTTCGTACAAAGGGTCTTGAGGATAATCACTGCCATAAACCCCGAGAGATTGGCTCGCTTCAGATCAAAATACTCATTGTTTCCAGAGCTCAGCTCAGCTATATGTCACTACCACAAAATTATCTGGTTCAGGATATCTTCATGTATCCACCTTAAATAAATCCATATTTTGCACTATTTGACCAATGCTCGTAATACGAGCTGAGTCTCTACTATTACCAAAAGCGTCAAATATATAAATAGTAGAAATGGTTCACAAAATAGCAACTACTGTCATAGTAATCACTAGTTCTACCAAAGTAAATCATTTATATATATTTTTCATAGCTATTTATAATAAATTTCAGCTTGTAAATCAGCAAAATAAAAATCTCTCGCACCTGAAGTCTCAGTACCATTTCAAACCTGCCAGATAAACGATTCTACCTCTTTTGTGATTGGTATACGTACCATCTGAAGTTTCCAAGTCTTTCATGCAAAATTTTGAGTATCAAGAGTGACTCTTTCCCCATTTTCAATAAAACTTCCGTCCTTATAGGTCAATCTGTTTTTAAAAATATATCATTTTCAGCCATCATTAGAATCTCACTCATCCCAGGCATCAGCAACCCATGCAGAAAGCCTTATTTCTGTATCTGGTTGAAAGCTCAACAGATCACTAAAGATAATATCATAATCAATATCTGAGTTTGCTACTCAAAAAGATCTTTGTCTAATAGCATAAGGATTTCAAGACGGATTATTTATAAGTACAACAGCATTATTATCAATCCAGCTTGCTTCGTTAGCAGGATAACCAAGAGCGTGATTTCAACCAGAAAAATCTCAATTCAGAACATGATTGTCTCATATCTTCGTCCAACCTCAACCATCAGTATTCATATCACAATAGACTTCATATGGTTTTTGTCATCATACCCCATCGCTATCAACTAGGTACAGTCCATCAAGAGTTCTTCATCACGCATACACTTCTACTTCTCTGAGATTGAGATATGAATCAGGTCATTGTGATCTAATGGTAACTCTCCTCACATCTTCATGCAGTTGTCATATTCATTCTAAGTCCAGATCTACTACATAATCATTGGTAGTATCCCAAAGTGTATGCGTATATAAAAGTGCATTGGTAGAATTATATAAGGAGATAGTTGCTCACGAGAGACGAGAGCTACAACATTCTGTTCTATTATAGATTCTTATAAATCAGACTGGTTGATCTTCATCCCACTGAAAATCTATAAATGCATTTATAGCATCTGAGTGGTATTCATTATCTAAATTTGATTCAGTAGATTTAATTCCGTTAGCAATTCATCATGTTCCAGATATATCTCAAAATAAAGTATTCTGAGTAGCTGTAATAGTTGCGTATGAAGCTATATTTTCAGTGAATTGCTTATCGAGAATATCACTACAATAATATGGCTTGATAGGATTGATTCAGATAATATTTCAAAGGATATCTTCTACATAGGAAGTTCAGTAGTTATCCAAATACTTCGCTGATTGCCTATAAAGTTCAGTTGTTCTATAGGTAGAACGAACCCCATTATCAATCTGCTTTATACCACTATAGGCTGTAAGATCTTGTTTATTTCATTCAAATATAATCGGTCCAGAAATACGGTACTGATCAAATCATCAAGTTTGTGTTAGGTTTTGATCGACAGCAGTATAGGTAGCCGGATAATTATGATATCCTGTATAGACAAACTTTTTATCATTAATGATATTGAGAAAATTTGTGTCACTTGTATCAGTCGTAATAATCGATGGAGTTACAAATACATAATGATCTCAAGTGAGAGAGGATACTCCATGAGAAAAAAGACCATTAAAGTTTCAAGTTACATATACATTAGAAGTCTCTCTCGCTACAACAGAGGCAAGTTCGGGTTCATCAGCAATAGTTGTCACGGTGTAGATATCTGATTTTCATCAAATAGTAACATTTGAATTGACCGAATCAAGCATAGTATCAGAAGAAGTCAGTCTCACTGTAACAACATCTCAGTTATACACAGTTCATGGTGCAATAGTATATGTTCAACCATTAATGCTGTATTCTCATCCATCAGCAATAGTTATTGATGTTCCAGTATTTATTCCTGATACAGTAATACTATCAGTATACAGAGTGTTGAGGTTTGCATCGATAACGTCATTAAAAGTAAAATCATCTGGTACAGGATCATCATCAAGGAGTGTAGTAATATCAAATCTACGTATTATTCATCATATATTTAGCTCTGACCAAACATTTCTATTACCAGAGATTAAGGATCTTAAATGCATTACAACAACATCTCAATTATAAACTGTGCCTGCTCAATTTTGCCACGGTCAACCATTGACGCTATATTTTCATCCACCATGAGTTACATCTATAGAAGTTCCTACGTTGATTCCAGAAACTACAATCGGAGCAGAGTTATAAGTCCTATCTAATAGAGCATCTGTTACATATCAAAGCGTATAATCATCAGGAATATCGTCAGGAGGAACTGTAGTAATATTAAATTCATCAAAAACCCCTCATATGGTGAGTCTAGCATCGATAGTATTTCATGGAACTGGTGAAGAAGTAGCCCTTAAAGAGATAATATCACCATTACTCACTGTTCATGTTGCAGAAGTATATGATTTCGAACCATTAATATCGTACTGTCATCATGAAATAGAGATAGGTGTATCATCATTGATTCATGAAATTATTATGTCTATAGAGTTGTACTCAGTAGCTAGATTGGCATCTGTTATATCCAGAAATGTAAAAGGATCTGGAGTAGTATCAGCTCAAGAATTTGGAGTAGAAACATTATAAACCCTAGTAATTCCTCAGATATCTAAAGATGAAGAAGTTATGATATTATCTGCAGAACCTGATGTTTGCCTTATATTAACAGTATCACCATTATAGACAGTTGCTGCTGAAGTTGTATATGATCATCCATTCACACTATACTGGCCATCACCAGATATACTTATAGTTGATCAAGTATTTATACCGGATACTACGATGTTATTTGAAGTATATAGTGTGTTTAAAGTTGCATTACTTATGTCAGAGAAAGAAAAATGATCAGGAGTACTATCAGGTGCAAATGTAACCATCTCAAAGTCTTCAGAAATACCTCAAATAGTAAGAGTAGAAGTCTCTGTCGATGCTGCGTTAGAGCTAGAAGTCATCATAATGGTAACAGATTCTCCACTATTTACCGTTCCAGATGCAGAAGTATATGAGTTTATCCCATCATTAAGGAGTTCCATCTCAGTAATATTTACCCAATGAGTTCCATCGGAAGCATTTGAATCAGTTATATAAAGCCTATAGTATCTATAAGAAGTAGTATTAGAAAAAGTGTAATGCTTCTTTGCTTGATCTTCATAGATGTATTGATTTGATTGTGTATCCAGAAGCGTCCATGTAGAGCCGTTATTAGATCACTCAAACCTCCAATCCTTTGGAGATTCAGTTGCTCACCAATCTCATGGTTGAGAAGAGCTTCTGTAAAGAGTATATCTATTTACTATATCACTAGCCCCAGAACCAAGATCGTATTGGAGCCAGCTTGGAGTTGAATTAGTAGAGCCCCAACCATTGAGTAAATTATTATCAAAAGCATCTATTGCATTATTTCAACTATTTGTAGACGAAGCTGTCGCACTTCCAGATCATGTTACATCATATGGTTCAAATGTATGAATTTTATACTGTGAATCTCATCCTGAGATACTGATAGGAGTTCATGAATTTACTGAAGTCACCGTGATATGAGGAGATACATAAGAGGTGTTTACATCAGCATCTAACATAGTACTAAAAGAGAAAGGATCAGGGGTGGTATCCGCAACGAGGGTAGTAACAGAAAAATCTTCACTGAGTCCTCATATCGTAACAGTAGCTATAGTCTCTGTATTATCAGTATTAGCAGATGTTTGCCTGAGAGTAATAACATCTCCAGAATTTACACTTCATGTCGCTGTTGTAAACACGCTACCACTGTTTATACTATATTCTCCATCAACGACACTAATAGGAATACTTGTATTTACCCCTGAGATAGTAATAGAGTTAGAAAGATAAGAGGTAGAAAGAGATGCGTTAGTAATAGCATTGAAACTAAAAGCATCAGGAGTAGAATCTGGTATTGGAGGTGGAGTTCATCATTCTGGTGGAGTATTTTTATATGGATGATTCGCAGGCAATACACTATCTTGTCCCCACTTGTGTGCTAAGTATCATTCTACTTTTTCTTTCTCTGAGGCTGAGAGAGACGATGAAAAGATTAAAATTTCAGAAACTACAAAATCTGCTGCTTGATTTGATGCTCAAGCTCTATTAAATGCCCATTCTCTTCATGAAATAGAGTTAGCTGCTCACTGAGAAACTACGTTTCCTGTATCTCTAAAACTATAGTTCGTATTATCGGTATGATATCAATATATAAAAGCATCTGTTCTGTTACTCTTAGTTGCTGGGTTATTAGAAGCGTGATCAGGAGAACCATTTATAGAAAGTGAATTCCTATGTTTATCATAGTATCCTATAAGATAACTTCAAGTTGTTGCCTGGAGTCAGATTCCTTTTTTGTCTGTAGAGTTAAAGGGATCATTATTTTGAACTACATAAAATATATCTCCAGATGTTATAGCTGAATTATTAAGCCTCAGTCATCTGTTGTTTGCTATAAAGACTCATGGATAGCTTCCATCAAATCAATTCGTTGAATATTTTAGATTTCAGTGTGTTAGTGTTGGATTATTTGCAGTTCCTGCAGTAGATTTATTTATCCAAGCAGTAAGATTAGCATTATTTGATGGGTTATCAGTTATATCGTCATCACCATCTACATCAAGAGCATCAAGCCAAATAATAGGATTGAATTCGAGTGGAGAGAAATCACCAGATGCGTACGTGGACGGAATAAGACCTGGATACGAAATATCAGCAGCAGATGTGAGATTATCAATCGGATCTTCTAATACATATGAAAGTTGATACTCTTTTCTACTATTGGTAACTGAATACGTGTAATCGATTTCGTATCATGGATCTTGTAGTTCTCAGAATATTCTCCCTACCTGACGAATAGTATCTCTTCAAAATCATCACTGAGTCCAAACAGTAGCTCAACTATGAGTAATATCAACAGCATCTGTCGGTTCTGGATAACCTCATCTATCTACATGATATAAATCAATAGCTGTAGTTATTTTGTTAACATCATCTATCCTGACAGAGTCGCGAGCTGAAGCTGTCCATCATCTCACTGAGAGAAATCAAATAGTAGTAAGAATAACTAAAATAGTCATAGCAACAATCATCTCAACCAGAGTGAAAGCTTTTTTATTGATCATAAACACAATATATGAAATATAATTTAAAAAATTATAGCATAAAATTGGCTAAATAAAAGCTTTTATCCAAAAGATACAGTGACTTTTGTTCCTTTTTGTTTTTGAGATGTTGCTGATACCTCCCAACCATATAAATCTACTATTCTTTTCACTAAAAAGAGTCATACTCAGAATCATTCTATTTTATCATCTCATTTATAAAACTTCCCCCATATTTTTGAAAGAGTATCTGTATCCATTCCGATTCCATAATCTTGTACCCAGAATCATTTAGAATCAAGTCAGACTTCTATCTTTCATCATTCAGGAGAAAATTTTACTGCATTGGTAAAGAGGTTGGTAACAACCATATCAAAGGTAGATGATTCTATATCGGTAAAAATATCATCTTCAATATTATAGATAATCTCTATATTTTTTGCCTCTGCACCTCACTGTATATCATCAATAGTAGAGCGTAAATATTTTGAAACATTTGTCTTATTTTTTACAAAACAAACAATATCCTCTTGAAAACGAGAGAGTACAAATAGTGCTTCTAAAAGATCATTGAGTTTCTTGGTATTATCTTTTATATAGCTGAGAGTTGCTTCTACTTCATCTTTTTTCACTTCTCATTTTTCAAGTTTTCTACTATAGAGGTCTATCTTGGAATTTATTATCATCAGTGGAGTTTTAAACTCATGGCTGACATCAGTTATAAATTGCTTGAGACTACTGGTTTGATTTTGGATTTTATCCATAGAAGTATTTATTGCTTCAGCGAGAATATTTATTTCATCGTCTTTGTTTCCGGTAATTTCTATTTTTTCAAATTTTTTATCTATATTAATACCCTTGGCCTTTTCAGATATATCTCTGAGATTTCTCAGTGAATATTTCGCAAATACTTTTCATAAGAGAAAAGACAAAAGTATAGATAAAAAGATAATAAATAAACTAATCTTTATGATGATTATTTGTGACTTGATATAGGGAGTCGTATCAAAAAGGACTTTTACCTCACCTATGCCATCATAATCATTTGAAAAGATGAAATACACTTTATTATCAAGCAAATGAAAATACTTATTTTTAAACTGCTCTGGGTCTAAATCAACTTTTTTTAATACTCAGTCAGAGCAAATAAGATCACCTCAATCTTCAGGAAATATAATAGTGTCTTGTTGGAGGATGTATTCCTTAAATGCGAGCTTATTATCATCATTCATACCCGAAGTATATGAATTATAGTTTACGTTTACATCATATAAACTCTCTGCTTTTTGATCTTCATACCAGATAAAAAAATAAATTATATTTATAGAAATCAGGAGAATGATCAGAAAAAACAGATTCACAAAAGAAAACGTAACGGCAATACGATCTGATGTTTTTAAGTTTTTAAAGTACGACATAAAGATAGTAAATTAATAAGTATGTCTTGCTCACATCGCTTCAAATATTTTTTTCATAGCTATGATATATGCTCATGTTCTCATATCTGATTCATGTTCACTAGCAGTTTCATATACATTAGCTGCAGCTTCTGTTATTTTTTTGTGAAGTTTTTCTTGTACTTCATCTGCTTCCCAATAGAAGTTCATATCATTTTGAACCTGTTCAAAATAACTCACCATCACTCCACCAGCATTTGCCAATATATCAGGTATGATGCTCGTTCATTTTCCATATAAAATCTCATCTGCTTCTGGTGTAGTTGGACCGTTAGCGAGCTCTAGGATGAGTTTCGCTTTTATATTTTTTGCATTGTTTTCTGTGATTTGATTTTCTAGTGCTGCTGGTATGAGTATGTCACAGTCTTTTTCAAGAATTTCTTTATCTCATACTGAATCTGCATCTTTATAGTTGATGACTGATTCTCTGTTATTTTTTATCTTCTTTATTTCTTCTATATCTATCCCGTCAGCATTGTAGATAGCTCATTTTGAATCAGAGATTCATACAATTGTTGCTCATAAATCTATCATAAGTGATGCCATAGTGAGTCCTGCATTTCCAGCTCCTTGGATAATAATTTTCTTTCATTCTATATCTTGTCCTTTGAGTTTAAGGATGGTTTGAAGTACGTATACTCATCCTTGGGCCGTAGCTTCTCATCTCCCTGCTGATCCTCAAGCTTGCATAGGTTTTCCGGTGAAACTACCAGGAGAATATTTTCATACGAGCATTGAGTATTCATCCATCATCCAAGCCATGATTTTCGGATTAGTGTTTACATCTGGAGCTGGTACATCTTGTCCTGGACCTATGTATTTATAGAGCTGTCTCACGTATCATCTACTGAGCTGTTCGAGCTCTGATTCTGAAAGTTCTTTTGGATTGACGATGACTCCTCATTTCCCTCCTCAGAGAGGTATTCATACCACTGTACATTTTATACTCATCCAGATAGAAAGAGCCATTACTTCATGCTTGTCTACATCTTGATGAAATCTTATTCATCCTTTGAATGGTCATCTAGCATCATTGTGCTGACTTCTGTATCAAGTAAATACTTTTACTGTTCCATCATCCATCTTTACTGGAATACGGATTTCAATAATTCTTTGAGGTTCTAAAATAACTGGAAGTTTGTTTTTATCTCAGTCAAAGTGTTTTCCAGTTTCAAATGCCTTATTCATTTGAGCTTGTGCGTTTTCGTATACATTCATGTTTTAAAAAATTAGTTAGGTAAATTATTTGTTATTTTTTGCAAGAATAGCTTTTAAAATCTTAGAAAAAACTATCGTTGCTACAAAGAGCCCAGCTGCTATATAGAGCAGAGTCACATCTATATTTTTCGTTATATCGCTAAAGGACTGCAATTCTGTGTTATAAAACGCAGATCCAGCAAGGATAAAGACGCTGGCTCCAGGAATGATTCACAGAATCGTAGCGAGGATAAAGCTTCTGAAACGAATTCATAAGAATCCAGATATATAGTTTGTGATATCAAATGGGAAGAAAAGAAGTCTCGCAGAAAGTATAGCCATAAAAGGATTCTTGTTTGCTTTTTCTCTGATGGTTCCTATGAGATTGGTGTCATCATCATCATGGATGAGTTTCTTTCCAAAGATTTTTCAAAGGAGGTATGCAAACATGGCTGAGAGATTTTCTCAAATCATAGTAAAGAGGAATCCCCATCAAAAACCAAATAGTGCCCCAGACATAAATGTCATCACGGTAGCTGGAAAAAATACTATCGGTCTCACTGCATAAAATCACATATATATAAATGGTCCCCAAAATGCGCTCCCAGATATAAAGTTGTAGAGTCATATAGACATATCTTCTATACTCGCTCATGATGTATTTTTGTAGTAGAAAAATGTAGAGATAATTCCAAGCCAGATGACAAAAGTCGCAATCTGTAGAGAGTATTCTTTAAGAAAATATCAAATTTCTCATTTTATATTTTTGAGTGTTTTTATTACAAATCTATCACATATTTTTTTGATGAGCTCTGACTTCGTTGGGTATGAAAATATCTGACTTGATAGCTTATATGCTGATGTCTTATGATGCATAGCGAGAGTGAGAATTGGCAGAATATCTCCTGCATTTTTCCCCATAACTGTTGCTCAGATAATTGTTCAAGTTAATCTCTTGAAGTGAATTTTTATAAATCATTTCGTATCATTGGTTACCTTCGACCTATCATTTTTATCAAAAAACATAATCTCAGTACGAATCTCACTTGGATCATGAAACTCCATGAGTTCAGCATATGTTTTTCAGACTCTTGATACTTCTATAGAAGTATAGAGTGTAGCTGGAAGCGTCACTCATCTGACACTCTTTTTATATATTGGAAAAAGTATATTTCTAATTACTCCTCTCGCTTCATTATTTGCCCAGTGGGTAAATTTTGGATTATTTTTTACTACATCTCAGATAGCAAAAACATTTTTCACATTGGTTCTATTATATGCGTCTACTTTTATCCCCTTATTATCAAATTCTATCTCAGCATTTTCTAATCCTAAACCTGAAACATTAGCTTTTCTTCATGTTGCTATGAGCACTCTATCAAACTCTATCTTTCTTTTATTACTACCATCTTTATCTATGACCATGAGGAATTTTTTTCATGCTTCATAGTGAGCTTCTTTTACGAGCGTATTGCACTCTATCTTCATACCTTTTTCTTCAAAATGCTTTTGAATAATATCTGAAGCTTCAGCCTCTTCTCTTGGTATGAGGTATTTGTTACGCTGAATGAGAGTCGTATCGACTCAGAGATCCAGAAAACTCTCAGAAAGCTCTGCTCAGATATACCCTCCTCAAATCACTACTAGCTTTTTTGGTTTTTGCTCTATTTCAAATACCGTTTCATTGGTCAGTATATCTTCTGATTTTAATCATTCGATTTCGTGAATGATTGGAGAACTTCCTGTTGAAATAATGATTTTTTTTCAGGTAATTTTTTCTTTTTCATCTATAAAAAGAGTATTTTTACTGACAAATTTTGCATGTCCCTTTATGAGTTTAAGTCAGTGTTTTTCTATTTCTTCTGGAGATTCTTCATCTCTGATACGCTGTCTCCTGAGCCTGACTTCTTTCATCGCATCCTCAAAAGAGAGATCCGAGTGATGCTTAGCCACATCTATGAGTGCCTTTGATGGAACACATCCAAAATTGGTACAGTCTCAACCTATCCTCCCTTTTTCAATCAGCGCAACACTCTTTCCGGCTCACGCAAGCCCAAAAGCTGCAGTGAGGCCACCTGATCCAGCTCCTATTACTATGATATCGTAATCAAATTTCATTTTTTTGTTTAGCAAATAATTATTATAAGGATAATACAAAAAGACCTTAAACCAAACTTAATACTACTATATTTCTATATTTCGATAGTGCTTGAGTCTATGAGAAGATTCTTGTTTCAAGATAGTAATAGCATCAAAACGAATAGATTCAAAATCTATGCGATTTTTTTTGCAATAATACTCGACAGTTTTTTTACACTTTCATAGCTTCCATCTAGTTAGACTTTCCTCTGGAGTTCAAAAGCGAGTATTATTTCTGTATTTTACCTCTATAAAAACAGTGAGATTTTCTTTCTCAGCAATCAGGTCTATTTCCCCAAAGCGACCAAATTTAAAATTGGTATCAAGTATTTTATATCCATTTTTTTGCAGATATCCTATCGCGAGCAGCTCTCACTGATCTCATGTTTTTTTACTCGTATTCATTAGAGTATTTCTTTTAAAATCATATCGGTAATAGTCTCTTTAGTCAGCATCTTTCCAGATTTCTCACAAGGTATTTCAGTCCAATTGTCATGCATAGACGAGAGAGATAGTGCTGACTGATACGCATTTTCAGTATGAGTCGTATCGCTTTCGTGGATATCTCTTTTATCTCATCTTTTTTCTACGAGCTTATTACTCATATCTGGAGATACACGCAAAAATAAAACCTTGTTAGGCTTCGGTAAATTGCAGATATCATGTTCGAGATTATGCACCCACTGAAAAAAATCATTTCTCGCTTCTGTATCCTGTATCTTTCATCACTGATGAATCATATTTGCAGACACATATCTATCTGAAAGTATATAGTCATAGTTATCGATATCAGATTCTAGGACTTGTTTTCCATCAAATCTATCAAGCGCATAAAAAAGTGATGAAAGTTTTGGATCGAGATTATTTCCATATTCTCCTCAGAGATATTTCTCTACAAAGTATGCAGAAGATTTTCCGTACTGCGGAAAATTGTAGAGTTTTACTGTTTTTCATTTTGCCTCGAGAGCAAGTCTCACTCTCTCGATTTGAGTCGTCTTTCCACTTCCATCTATACCATCTATAACTACAAACATATATATTTTTATTATTATTTAGACACTACCTCTACGAATCTTCTTTGGAACATATCTTGATATCTCTTCATCTAAGCCATTAGTTTTTATGTAATCTATAATCCTCCCGATATAGTTCGCTACATCTTGTCCTCATGCAATACCTTTGAAATATATACTTGCATCGGATTCGGTTCATTTGATAGTGAGCTCCGTGTATCATAAAAAAGTTCATATAACTGACTTTCTTGCATCAGTAGCTTTGATATCCATGAGCTTGAGCTCTCTTCTGCGCTTTTTAAAGAGTCAGTTTTGAGTGAGTTTTATGATGCGTCTCGGAGTGATAATCAGCCATGTATTACGATATAGAACTGATAGATATAAAAGTCATATAAATAATATAAGTATAAATATGATGAGTCCGAAAAATATCATACCTGAGCTGAGAAATGTAATCACAGCAAAAACAAGCCCGAGCACAATGTAAATCGCAAAAATATGAGTCTTATCGACTAAAAAACTAAACATATGTTCGTGGCTTTTAAACAAAAGCTTTTCATCAGAGTATTGTCCTTCAAAATCTTTCTGCATAGAAACTATTATTTAGAAATATATACATTAAAAGCAGTATATATCTCTCTGAGAAAAAAGCGAGAATTTTTCTGCTTCCTTTTTTTTATTTTTCTTTTACAATACATATGAATGATTTTAGATTCTTATGTAAAAGAAAAACTTGAGCGTAATAGACGACTTAGAAAATAGTATTGATATGGTTGATTTGGTATGAAAGTATACCAAACTTAAAAAAGCAGGGGCCAATTATAAAGCGCTCTGCCCATTTCCTGGACACAGCGAGAAGACTCCTTCTTTTGTAGTCAGCCCAAGTAAACAGCTTGGGTACTGTTTTGGTTGTCATAAGTGAGGATGAGCTCTCAAGTTTATCATGGATATGGAAAACTGTGAGTTTAAAGAATCAGTCGAAATACTCGGGAATCTCACTGGGAAAAAAGTAGAAGGATTTAACATAAATCCAGAAGCCATGAAGCTGAAAAAAAGTATCTATGGTCTCTACAAAGATGCAAGTAACTACTATAAATCAGCTCTCGATAGACATCCAGATATAAAGCAGTACTTGCTCGCGAGAGATATGAGCGAAGAAACTATTAAAAAGTTTCACTTTTGATATGCAGATAGTGGTTCTGGACTCTTCGGCTATCTCAAAGAAAAATGATACGAAGATAATATCATCCAGCAATCAAATATATTTCTCGATGTGCGCACGAAAAAAGATAAGTTTATCAATAGAATTATTTTTCCGATTCAAAATCTTAGAGGAGATTTTGTAGCATTTGCATGAAGAGTTATAGATAAATGAGAGCCAAAATATCTCAACTCCCCTGCATCAAAGATATACGATAAATCAGCCATACTCTACGGTCTCTATGGAGCGAGAAGCGCGATCACAAAACAGGACTACGTCATCATAACTGAGTGATATATGGATACGATAGCACTTCAGGAAAATGGTTTTCCAAATACCGTGGCAGTGAGCGGGACAGCTCTCACAGAAAAACAACTGCAAATACTCAAAAGACTTACTCGCAAGATATATCTCTGCTTCGATGGAGATAAAGCTGGACAAAATGCTACCAAGCTCTCGCTTGAACTCATGAAAAACAAATGATTCGAGGTAAAAATCATCATGCTCAAATGAGGAAAAGACCCAGATGAGATTATTAAGGCTGGAAAAGATTTTTGAGAACTTATCAAAAATGCTCTCTCTCCTATCGGATACTATATAGAAACTAGCGACTTTGACACGAACTCTATAGATGAGAAAAAAAAGCTCCTCGTGGAGGCTCTAAGCATACTCAAAAGCTATAGTGACAACATAGAAAAAAATACCTATCTCAAAGAGATCAGTAAAAAACTCGACATAGATATACAAATTATCTATGACGAATTTAACAAAATCAGATTTAAAAGAGAGAGAAAACAAATGCAGGTAGATAAGAGTCTCGCACCATCTCCTGAAGATATGGCTATAGCCTATATACTCCATAACAATGCTCTTGCACCATGATTTTACGATGGACTGATTTTTAAGGAAGAAATATCAGATAACTTTATGAAAGCTATAGATAACCCAAGCTCATACCTGTCATCACTCGACCTAGAAAAAAAAGAAAAACTTAGATGACTCAGCCTCAAAATAGAGGAAAGAGAAACATGAGAAAATACTGAGACGCAAGAAAAGACAATAGAAAAACTGATCAAAAAAATAAATACAGATACCTATAAATCGCTCACTGAGAGACTCAAAGCCGAAATGAAATCTGGAGATATGAAGGCTTTTGAGAAGTATTCTGTGACCGTGAAAAAAGCAAAAGAACACAATATAAAATAAAACGTTTTAAATTTGCGATTTAGAGGTTTTTTTTTATACTTTCTATTGAATGCAAACCCATAAAACTTTTCAAAAAGTTAATGAAAATAATAAAATAATTCTATAGCTCACAATACTCCTTCTCGCGTAGCGAATAAGAAGGAATATTTTTTGTTGTAATAATAAACTCTCTATGCCAAAAAAAGATGACACAAAAAAAGTAGATACAAAAGCTACTACAAAAAAATCGACTCCTAAAAAAGGAAAAATAGAAGAAGTAAGTCTCGATAGTATAGATCTCGAGGCATTTAAAGCTATTAATAAAATAGCTGAAAAAGAGGACGAACAAGCAGCAGAAGCTGAGGCAAGTCAAGAAATAGCTGGTCTCAAAAAAGAAAAAGGTCTCAAAAGAATGCCAATAGATAGAAAGGAGGACAAGAGAAGAATCTGAAAATGAATATCTAAGTTCATCGATACTGATGTACCTGAAGAAATGCTAGAAGGTATGCCAGATGAAGTGCAAGACCTCATGAAAAAATGAAAAAAAGATGGTCGTATCACACAAGATGAGCTGATGGAAGCCGTTCCAAATGTAGAAGAAAATCTCGATCTCCTCGATGAAATCTATACTAAGTTTATGGAGCTCAAGATAGATATAGTCGATAGTCTCGATAAAGCTACACTTTTTGAATCAAAAAAGAAAAAAGTAAAAGAAAAAAAGAAATCAAACCTTACTGGATCAATATCTCTCTCTGAGATTAGTGACGACTCAATCAGAATGTACCTCAACGAAATCTGAAGAGTGGCTCTTCTCACATGAGAAGAAGAAATCAGTCTCTGAATCAGAATAAAAAGCTGAGACCAAGAAGCAAGAAAGAAGCTGGCAGCAGCTAATCTCAGACTGGTAGTATCTATCGCAAAAAAATACATGTGAAGAGGTCTCGGTCTCCTCGATCTAATACAAGAATGAAATGTAGGACTCTTTAGAGCTGTGGATAAGTTTGATCCATATAAATGATTTAAGTTCTCTACCTATGCTACATGGTGGATACGTCAATGAGTAACTAGAGCCATAGCAGATCAAGCAAGAACTATCAGAGTACCAGTTCACATGATCGAAACTATCAATAAGTTTACGCATACATACAGAAGACTCACACAAGAACTCACTCGTGAACCACTCATGGAAGAGCTCGCTACTGAGCTAGATATGGATATCAAAAAAGTGAGGCAAATCATGAGAATCTCTCAAGATATCCTCTCACTCGATACTCCAGTTTGAAGCGAACAAGACACTTCCCTATGAGACTTTATAGAGGATGATAAAACTCAAACTCCAGATGAACAAACCAATATGAATCTCCTCAAAGAAAATCTCTATGATATGCTCGATTTCCTCACTCCAAGAGAAAGAAAGATAATCATTATGAGATTTGGTCTCGATGGATGAGATATGTATACACTCGAAGAAGTAGGAAAAGAGTTTGGTGTAACCAGAGAAAGAATCAGACAGATAGAAGCAAAGACACTCGAAAAACTCAAGGAGCATCCAAATGCTGATAAAATTAGATTCTTCTAAATAGAATTCATAACGAAAAAAGAATCCTAGATGGGATTCTTTTTTTATATATTACTTAACTAGAAAGACTCAAAAGCAAGAAGTTCAAGGAAGATAAATTTTTCTGTAAGTAAACGTACGTATTGTACGTGTCTGAAGAAAATATTTTTATCTGACGATGTAATTCAAAGCTTTTCAGGCTTTCTAGTCGAATAGTGGTGGTGGAGTTGACTGAATCCTCGAATTATACTCTACTACTACTGGATATTCATAATAATCATCACTAGCTGTAAAGATAGTATTTCACGATGGAGAATCTTTTGTTCAATCATTATCACTGTCAGCTACGAAATATCTTCTAAGATAGTTAAGATCATATTTTTGGGCTTCAACTGTACTCGAACAAACAGAAACATAGTATGGACATTCAAGTGGATTTGATCTTGATCCTCCAATAGTATTTTCACTAAAGAGCGAACCAAATATATAGAGTTGATTATTTAGTACCGATGCTTGAGTATTTCCATCAAGCTCATTGGTACCATTATAACTAATCACTGATTTATCAACATAGATAGTACCGACAATATTGGTAACATCTGGATGAATATAAAGGTTTCATCCGTTTCCATCCTCATCTTGAAGCACTACGATACCAAGTATATCATTTCCTAGATTTGCATATGTCGTATTAGATCTTATATAAAGATTTCATCCTTCTACTACTATAGTCTTTTTTCAGGCTACGACTTCATCAGAACCATTCCCTAACTCTACATCATCTCAAGATAATTCTCCAAAGTAAAGTACT
Organism: uncultured Candidatus Altimarinota bacterium; assembly: GCA_937999345.1. Classification (GTDB taxonomy): domain Bacteria; phylum Patescibacteriota; class Gracilibacteria; order BD1-5; family UBA6164; genus CALLBL01. The sequence goes on from CALLBL010000018.1 coordinate 41,711, forward strand.
GAATTATTTACAAGCTTGGTCCCATCTGAATTATCTGACCAACTATTTGTATCTAGTCTGTTTATACTAGGAGAAGAGCCATTGCTAGCTGTTGGGTCTACATTTTTAATGACACTAAATACTGAGGCTTGTATATCTTTTCTTGATGTAGATTTAGTAAGTTTTCCTAAAATAGTTACATCATCATCAAATTGATTATTAGTTAGCTCAGTAGTTCTCTCAGATGAAGTAAGTCAAACTACTTTGATTCCAGACTGCGAAGTATTATTATCTATATTTGTATCATGATAATTACTCTTTCCGATGACATCACCATTGTATACTACATCTAGACCATTAAGCGTATATGATATATGACTTGATAAAAATGTCTCAGAAATATCCTCTATACTTCATCCTTCTTGTGTAAGAAGAGTGTTAAAAGGATAGTTAGTATTACCAAAGTTATTTTCCAATACAGTAGAAAGGTTAGCTTCAGATACAGGAGTAGTAGGATTTCATGAACGAGAAATATCAAGTCTGAGTCTATCAGTTTGTCCTCAATACTGAACTAAAAGATTTCTACTAGATGGTGTTACTGATGAGCTGGCTTTTGAAACAGATATATTTGAAGCTTGCGTTGCTCATTCTATAAAGCCATTATTATCTAACTCTCATCCAAATACAGTAGAGTATAGAGGGGCAAAACGAGCCTCTATACTTGAATTAGTAATATTTACATCTGATACCGATCAAATAGATCATGATATATCTGCTGTTATTCCTCTAATAGCAAATCTACCTACTGGATCTGCATGAGTAAAGCTTGCTGTAGGAGTATAAGCTCTAAATGAAAAGTCATATGTTCAGTTAGATGATGATTGATTGGGAAATGCTCTACTCAGATTATTTCCGATCGACCAAGCATTAGAACTATTATAAAGAGCTGAAGGTCATGATCTAGCATATTGATCTAAATATAGACTATTATCGGTATTGAAATCAAATGAAATATTTCTAGATATACCTGATGCTGGAATTACTTCATTTCCATATACATCTTCAATAGTTACTACTATTTCCTTCAGTGATCAGTCTGCAATATTTGTAGTATCGTCAAGTTCATTAATAGTTACATCTGCTACTCACAGTGCTGTTGTATTTGGATAGACTTGGTATTCAAAAGTTTCTATCCCATTGATATCAACCTCACGAGTACAGTTCCCTGCTTCATCACATATCTCATATATATAAAGTTGATAGTTTCTATATCATTGTGGTGATCTATTATTATCAACTAGTTGAGTCGAGCCATTAAAACTCAGTACATTATTTGTGGAAACTACAGGAGTAGTAAAGTAACTATTCTCTGTAGCATAATTTTCAAACAGACCTTCTATACTTACTATATCTGATCCACCTCCATTTGATGCAGTCACTTGAAAGTTTTGATTATCATTGGCAAGTAGTGGCCCACTCAAACCAGGTACAACAGATAAATCTGAAGCTGTTGGAGCTGTTGTATCTATTTTTATTATAAATACAGATACTGGTCCACATCTCCCTGCCTGAGTACAAGTTCTAGCTCTGTAGTAATATGTACCATCAGAGAGATTTGAAGTTGAGGGCTGAGTTGTATCATTAGGAACACAAGAATTAACTCCATCCATACAATACTGATTAAATCTAGGGCTTATTTCACCAGTATTATTAACAGTAGTTGACAGAACAGTAGTATTATCATCTGACCATTCATCATCTGATCTATCATCAGCTGTAATAGTAGGTGCTCATGGAGTAGATTGATCTATATAATCAACATTATAAGGAATAAAAGTAGAATTTCCTGCATTATCTCTGAGAACCACACTGCTTGTAACATTACTTGAATATGTATACGATCTTGTATTATCGTCTACATATGTCCAAGATGCTGGAAAGCTTGCTATCATATCACATCCACTTCCAACATCATCACAAGTAATAGTTACCACAACATCGCTTGTAGTCCAACCAGGTCAAGCTGGTGCGTATGAAACGGTTCCTGTTGGAGGAGTATTTTCTACACAATTATCTCTGTTATATTCTGTCCAACCAAGCCAAGCAGTCCCATCTCAGTTACAGGTATTCGTTCTGGTTTGATTACCAGTATATCCAGAGCCACATGCTACTGATTCTGTAGCTACTTCATTAGCAGTACAAGTATTAGCTATACATCAACTATCATTCCATCATGACCAACTTCACCAGCTTCATGAACCATCACACGTTCTATCTCTTGTTTCATCTCCAGTGAAACCTGTAGGACATGCTCTTGTTTCATCTTCTATTTCTCATGGAGCACATTCATTTGCTACACAATTATCTCTATTGTACTCAGTCCATCATAGATACCCCGTACCACTACTATTACAGGTATTCGTTCTCGTTTGATCACCAGTATATCCAGAGCCACATGCTACTGATTCTGTAGATACTTCGTTAGCTGTACAAGTATTAGCTAAGCATCAACTATTATTCCATCATGACCAAGATGATAAAGATGTACCATTACTATTACACTGTCTGGATCTTGTTTCATCTCATGTGTATCAAACAGGACATGATCTTGATTCATTTTCTACTTCATTTGCACTACATATGACTTCTTCACAACTATCTCTGTTATATTCTGTCCAGCCATTCCATGCCGTTCCATCACTATTACAAGTATTTGTTCTCGTTTGATTACCAGTATATCCAGAGCCACATGCTACTGATTCTGTAGCTATTTCATTAGCTGTACAGACTTGAGCCACACAACCAGAATCATCCCAAACATAGTTTCACCAGGCAGTACCAGCTGAATTACATGTACGAGAACTTGTTTCTTGTCATGAGAAGCCAGGAGGACATGCTCTTGTTGAACCATCTTCTACTTGGTTTGCAGTACAAACAGAAGTAGTATTTTCAACACAAGATAATTGAGCTTGCATACCACATCTTCCATCTTCACAATCTTCATCATCACTAGTATTGTAAGTCATAATTGACCAATCTCAATCAGCTGCCCATGGTGAAGTAGTAGGATCAGCTTGATGCCTATAGCTTATACTACAGTTCACAAGTGCATCATCTCATCTCGTTTCTACAAACATTCTAATCCCGCATCAGTTATTACACTCAGTTTGACCACTTTCAGTCAATTTTGCCCAGGCTCCAAAAGCAGTAGATACATCTGACCATGGAGTATAAACAACTGCAGATTGTCTATTTTCCATATCATACTGGTATCAAACTCTGATAGCATAATCAACACTCCTACATTGAACCGAAGCTCTAAGTCAACATCAAGAACTATCACAATGATCATCATCATTTCTTTTATCAAGTGACCAATTTCATGTTTTATAAGTAGATGTATTTGTATACGGAGTATATCTCTCTGGTGCATTATCACCATCTATGAGATAATCATATCATACTCTACATCCATTTTTTGGAACAGAACAAGTCACCGCATCTCCACTAGGGATACCTGCAAAAGTTCCTTCACATCTCCATCTCCAGCTATAAGCTGTATCTGATAAGTCAGAATAAGTTCCTTCTTCACATCAACTAGAAGAACCACTAGCCGGTTGAGTGGCATAAGTACTATTATAATTTAGACATTGAGGTGGCACATCTATAATTTCATCTTCTCCTATTGATACTGCATAACTCTGAGAAACAGCAAAAATGACAAAAAAACAAAATGACAAAATCCTTAAGAAAGAAAATATTTTCTTCATAAAATAATTTTTAAAAATTATACATTCTATTCTATTAAAACACTTTTGGGCTTGTTATTCAAGTTTAAGCACTCTATATGTGTGATTTTCGATTGACATAAAACTAAAAAAACTCCTAACATAGGAGTTTTTTTAGTTTTAAATTATTATTTATTGAATTTTTTCTTATATTCTGCATGACACTCATGAAGCCTCTTGATAGCATTTTCCTTGCTATCCCAACCGTTGAGCTCTACTGTTTTCCCATGAAGATCTTTATAGTGAAGCATGTAATACTCTATATCTTCAAGTTCTTTCGGAGAGACATCAGATGGTGATTCTACGTGCGCATAGTATTTATCATCAGCAACTGCTAATACTTTATAATCATCCTCTCCTCAATCTATCATCTTGAGACCTCCTACTACTCTACATGGTACAATAGCTCCAACAGCAAGAGGATGAGAACAAAGTATAATCACATCAAGTGGATCGTTATCTCCTGCATTCCAGGTTTGTGGTAAATCACCATAGTTGAAAGTATATCCGATCGGAGTCTTCCCTACTCTATCTACCCAGATAGCTCAAGTATTATGGTCAAATTCGTATTTTACTTGGCTCCCTTTTGGTATTTCAAGTACAGCATTTACTTCTGAGAGATCATCATTTCAAAGTGGTATATCGTGGAATAAGTTAGACATAAAGAAATTATTTTTAAATATGTAAATCGAAACAATTATATGTATAATAAGTGAAAATCAATTTAAGTTTAAAAGAAAATATGAACCAAACACTTTGACTCTACATATGACGTTTTCAACCATTTCATAATGGTCATAAGTCTATCATAGATAGAATGATACAAGAAAATGAGCAAAACCTTATCCTGATAGGAGTATCAGATAGCTACGAAACAACAGAAAATCCTTATTCATATACTCAGAGATTGGGCTTTATGTCAGACACCTATCAAGATGAAACTAATATTGCTTTTTGACCTCTCATAGATAACGATTCAGATAAAAAATGGGTACAGCAAATACTCTGAATATGATATATACAAAAAGTAAAAAAGATACAACTATACTGCTGAAGTATAGCTGAAGATTCAGCTATAAAGGTCATAAAGCAATATGAGAATCTGTTTACATGAAAGCAGTTAGATATAATAGAAATAGATAGGAATATAGTCCCTATCTCAGGGACGCAAGTAAGACATGAAATGAAAACAGAGTGAGTAGAAAGTATAGAAAACCTGGTTCCAAATGAAGTATATGATTCATTAAAAAAGACTGGATAATTCCAGTCTTTTTTAGTATTTTATATCTATCTATTTGAGATTGTAGAGTTTGAGTTGAGCTATAGATTTGAGGAGCATATCCTCTGCTTCGATAAACTTTTCCATATCAACTCTATCTTTTGAATTTTTGTATTTTTTCATGAGTTCTAGTGCTCTGAGTCTCGCTTGTTCAGCTTGGTCATAATCAACTTCTTCTATATCTACGAGCATGTCAGCCATGACTTTTACTTCAGAGTCTTTTACCTCAACTACACCAGATCAAACAGCAAAATCATCTCTATACTCTACTCCATTTTCATCCTTGTATTTGATAAAAAGTACACTTGGTTTGATAGAAGCAATCATAGGAGAATGACGATCAAGTATAGTTGCTTCTCCACTCTTAGTTTTAAGAGTAATAGAAACTACATTTTCATTTGAGAAACTTTCTCCTGAGAATGATAAAATTTTTAATTTCATGAATATATTTTAATATTTTTAATTATGCAGATTTTTTCTTAGATGCTTCGTATGAAGAGATTACGTCTTCGATTGAGTTTTTATACATAAAGAAATTTTCTGGTACTTCATCGAGATCACCGTCGATAATTTTTCTAAAACCAGCAATCGTATCTGAAAGCTTACAGTATACACCAGGAGTACCTGTAAACTGCTCTGCTACGAAGAAAGGTTGAGAAAGGAATTTTTGCATTCTTCTCGCTCTTGCTACTGTTTTTTTATCGTCTTCTGAAAGTTCATCCATACCGAGAATCGCAATAATATCTTGGAGTTCTTTATATTTTTGAAGTGTTTTTTGAACTGATCTCGCTACGTCATAGTGTTCTTCACCTACGACACTTGGATCAAGTACCGTAGAAGTACTATCAAGTGGGTCTACAGCTGGGTAGATACCAAGTTCTGCGATAGAACGATTGAGTGTAACCGTCGAATCGAGATGGGCAAATGTAGTAGCTGGAGCTGGATCTGTCAGATCATCAGCAGGTACGTATACAGCTTGTACAGAAGTAATTGAACCATTTTTTGTTGAAGTAATTCTTTCTTGGAGTGCACCCATATCAGTAGCGAGTGTAGGTTGGTATCATACAGCTGAAGGGATTCTCCCGAGGAGTGCTGATATCTCAGAACCTGCTTGTGTAAATCTGAATATGTTATCAATAAAGAGAAGTACATCCTTTTTCTCTCTATCTCTGAAGTGTTCAGCCATAGTAAGACCGGTCAGAGCTACTCTCGCTCTTGGTCCTGGAGCTTCGTTCATCTGTCCAAATACCATAGCAGTTTTATCGATAACTCCTGACTCAGTCATTTCGTGGTAGAGATCATTTCATTCTCTCGTTCTTTCCCCTACTCCGGCAACAACTGAGTATCCACCATGCTCTGATGCGATGTTGTGGATAAGCTCTTGCATGATAACGGTTTTACCAACTCATGCACCACCAAAAAGTCCTACTTTTCAACCCTTTAGCATCGGAGCGATGAGGTCGATTACCTTGATCCCTGTTTCAAAAAGCTCTGCTTTGTTTGAAAGATCTTGGAAATCTGGAGATTTTCTATGAATTGGATCCATATGTTTTGCTTTTGGAGCTGGTTTTTCATCGATTGGATCACCAAGTACGTTAAACATTCTCCCAAGCACAGCTTCTCATACTGGAACTTGTATAGGAGATCCTGAAGCTTCTACCTCAAGTCCTCTTTTTACACCATCAACAGCGTTCATGGCTATCGTTCTCACGACTCCATCACCAAGTTGTTGTTGTACTTCTAAAACAAGCTTTTCACTATGTCCTTTTACTTCTAGAGATTCGTAAATAGATGGTACATATCCATCTGAAAATTTTACATCTATTACGACTCCGATTACTTTAGTAATTACTCACGTGTTCATACTCACAATTAAATATTAAATATTAAAATTTTTATTTTATTTCTTTATCTACGTAGATTTTCATCTTACTTTTTCATTCTTTTTTTACTTTTTCTTTTACGGATGCTGTATACGATTTTTTTGGTTCTTGTGTTACAGGCTCTTGTTTTTCAGTCCAAACTGATTTATAAAACCCTTTTCTCAGTATAACAGTAAAAATAAGTACGAGTAATATCACGAGATATCCAATTTTTTCTTGTACAGAAGGATCAGTTTGTCCTCCAGCGACTGCACCATATATAAGACCAGCTACAAACATAGAGACAAGCACATATACTACAAACAATATGAGATTTATCACACATCACAGAAAAGAAAAATTTTTCATAAGAAGAATGTTATATTATAAATTATATTTAAGTATATGGTCCTAGCACAATTCTCAAGTTTATTTACGAGTCCTTGAGTGCTTCTACTCAACCAACTATCTCAGAAACCTCTCTCGTTATCATTCATTGTCTTGCTTTGTTGTAAGCTAGAGTCAGATCATCTGCTATCTTTTTCGAGTTATCCTTGGCAGCTTTCATGGCTATCATACGAGCAGAGTGCTCTGATGCTTTTGCCTCAAGCAAGATATCGTAAAACATCAAATCAAGCACCATAGGTATAAGTTCGTATGCTATATCTTCCATAGATGGTTCTACATCATAGTCATGACCTTCTTGGATTTTTTCTAGTTCCTCATCTATATCAAAATGATCTCCAGCTACTTTTTTGAGGTAGTCAGTGATATCTGTGGATTCGATAGGGAGAAATTCTCTCGCAAGAGGAATTTGCTTGATAGAGTTTACATAGTGATTATAGAAAACTACTAC
>CALLBL010000019.1 GCA_937999345.1 uncultured Candidatus Altimarinota bacterium
TCTTTTTCAAATGGCAGGCCCACTAGGAATCGTCGCAAGTCGGACATCCGAGACAAAAGATACAAACGTATCTTTTTTTCCACTTCATGGAACTCTCCTTTTCGATTCCTAAGTATAAATAAAATTAAAAATACCCCTTACGTACATAAGGAGCATCTTTCTTTTTTCAAATGGCAGGCCCACTAGGAATCGAACCTAGAGCACGGGATTTGGAATCCCGGATTTTAACCGTTAAACTATGGGCCTACAATGAAGAGACTAGCTCTTCATCAAGGATTATATAGAATATCTGTGAAATGATACAAGTGAATCTGCACCGATAAAGTCTTTTACTTTTTGGTTTGGATCGATTACAAATGCTTGTTCAAGAAGAGAAACTTCAGATTTAAATTTCCCCATTTTTCCTCCGATGATTTTTAATAAAACATCATCTGTTTTATTAGCCATTTTTGGATCATTTTTCATCACTTCTAGTTGAATAGATTTTTCTTTTTCTATTACATCTTCACTGATTTCATCAGGTGAAAGATAATCAGGATTTGTAGCTGATACATGCATAGCTACTTGTTTAAGTTTATCTGAATCAGTCCCTTCAACTCCTACTACGAGAGCAGCAAGTTTTTTATTTGAGTGAACATATGTACCAGCAGCAGCTACATCCATACAAACATAGTCTCTTACTTGGAGATTTTCACCAAGCTCTAGAGCCCAATCTTTATTAATCTTATCTTGAGCTCCTTCTTTTGAGTCAGCTCCATTTTCTTTGAGATAAGCCATGATATCTGCTGTCATGTCATCAAATCTATCTGATTTTGCAAGGAAATCAGTTTCACATGATATAGAAAGTACGTAGGCTTTTCCATCTGCTACTTCCATACATATTCCACCTTCAGCCATTTCTCTATCAGCTTTTTTCGCTGCTTTTGCTAGACCTTTTTTTCTGAGCTCTTCTATTGCTAGCTCTATATCACCATTAGATGCTATAAGTGCTTTTTTACACTCCATCATACCGATACCTGTTCTTTCTCTTAGCTCTTTTACTTGAGCTGCAGTAATTGCCATAAATATTATTTTAAATATATAAGATAGATTGATTGAGTATTAAAACACTAAGATCAATCTGTGAGTTGTAATATTGACGATAAAACGTAAATATTATTTTAATTTTTCTTTTACTTCTCCTTCGAGCTTATCAATAAAATCAAGCTCTACAGCTTCACCAGTATATGCTTTGTATCCAAGGAAAGCTATAGCAACAAGATAAACAAAAGCTATAATACCAGAAAGAAGTGGAGTAAGAAGTACACTGAGAAGTATATATGCTACAAATAAAATAACACCATACTTGATATGCTTCATAAGTTCAGGAGATTTATCCTTTTCTACAAAGTAGAGAACAATAGCTACTAAAGGTATGTAACTTATTGCATGTTTTAGCAGTTCATTTTTTGGAGTTACTGCTTTTTTTACTTTTGCTTTTGCTGCTTTTTTAACTGCTACTTTAGGAACAGCTTTTTTTACAGTTTTTTTAGCAGAAGCTGCTTTTGTTTCTTTAGCCATGTGTAGATAATTATAAGGAAATAAACATTGTCACTGATGATTATAATAATATGAGAAGTAAAATCTAATTTATTTCACTTCTCACTTTATTTTTTACTTGGTTGGTTTACCACCATCCATCTCATCTTGCCAAGCTTTGAGCTCATCCATTTTTCCATCTGCAGCCATCTTTGCTTGTTTTGGCCAAGTATCTGGTACATGACTTCCTCTCACATCAGCTATAATTTCAGAAATTTTAGCTGGTTTTTGAGCAGCAAGATCAGCAAATGTAGCTACACCTGCAGCTGTAAGTGTTTCAGCTATTTTTGGTCCAATACCTTCTATTTTTGTAAGATCATCTTTCTTTGCTGCTGTTTTTTTAGCAGGAGCTTTTTTTGCTGCTGGTTTTGCTTCTTTTTTTTCAGTTGGCTTTGCTTCAGCTTTTGCTGGAGCAGCTTTCTTTGGAGCTTCCTTTTTCGCTGGAGCTTTTGCTTCAGCTATTTTTGGTTCTGGCTTTTTTGGAGCTTCAGCTGCTTTTTTTGCTGCTGCCTGCTTTTTCTTTTTTGCCATGAGCACTGGATCAGCTTTTTTAAAGCTTCCTTTGATAGTATCTACTATATATTCTATAGATTTTACTGCATTTGTATTAGCAGGTATAAGGTTATTTAGTTCATTAGGATTTGCATTTGTATTACAAATTGCAAGAGAATGAATACCAAGTACTGCAGCCTCTTTGAGTGCTTGTTTTTCGTATACAGCATCAACTACAAATATAACATCTGGTAAGCCTTTCATTTGTTTCAATCACTTGAATGCTTTGTCTAGTTTTTCTAATTCGAGCATTTTACTTGCCTTTTCTTTTTTTGTAAGAATATCAAGAGCTCCTGTTTCACTATCTCTAATAAGTTTTTGGTATGCACTAATTCTTCTCTTTATTGTTTTGAAGTTAGTGAGTAGACCAGGAACCCATTTTTCAGTAACGAAGTAGTTCCCTGTATCTTCTGCTAACTTTTGAAATGCATCTCTTCCTTGTATTTTTGTAGCTACAAAAAGAATTTTTTTACCAGAAAGTGTTAGGTCTTCTATTTCAGCTTTTACTTCTTCAAGCTTAGAAATAGTTTTTGTAAGATCTATTACATGTACTCCATTTGTAGAGCTATGTATATATGATTTCATTTGTGGATTCCAATAATTACTCTTATTTCAAATATGGAGTAAGTTATCAAACATTCCTTTTAATGTTTCTTTGTTCATTGTTAGTAATTTTATTATATAAATCAAGACTTGTTATAAAGTCTTTATAGAAATATTTGCCCTAAATAAGGTTCACAAATTATTTCTCTTCAGTTTTAGCTTCCTCTTTTTTAGGAGCTGTTTTTTTTGCTGCTGGTTTTTTCTTTACTTCAGCATCTATTTTATCTTCTTCAGAAACTTTTTCAGTCTTCTTTACTACTGTTTCTTTTTGAGGAGCATCTGCTGGTTTTTCTTGGAGCGCTTTAAGCGAGAGACCGATTCTCTTTCTTTGTGGTTCAAAGTTGATAATCTTTGCTTCTACTTCTTCACCTACTTTTACGAAGTCTCTGATATCTTTTACAACACCGTGAGAGATCTCAGAAAGGTGGATAAGTCCTTGTATACCATCATCGAGGTCCATAAATGCACCGAATTGAGATATTCTTGAAATTGGAGCTTTGATAACATCTCCTGTTTTCACTCTTTTTGAGAGAGCATCCCAAGGATTTTGTTTGAGCCTCTTGATTGAGAGAGAAATCTTTTCACTTTCAAGTCCGATAACTTTTACTTTTACCTTCATACCAACCTTTGCAAATTTACTTGGATCATTTACATGTCCCCAATCAATTTCAGAAACATGAACTAGCCCTTCAAGACCATTGAAAGTAACAAAGAGACCATATGAAAGTATACCAGATACTACTCATTCTACTATATCTCCTTCTTTGAGAGTTTGAAGTGCTTTTTCTCTATCATCTTCGATAGCAGCTTTTTCAGAGAAGATAATCTTCTTCCCTCCTTCATCTACATTGATAACTCTAACCTTAAATGGTTCACCGATAAGACCTTCGAGATGTTCGAGAATCTTTTTAGGATCAGCTCCTTCAACTCTAGGATAGTGAAGTGGAGTCAGTTGAGAAACAGGTATAAACCCTTTGAGTCCATCGATATCAACAAGAAGACCTCATTTATTAGCCTCAACTGGAGTAACTGTCATCACTTCTTTAGAACCAAAGTTATCGTTCAGGTTTTGAAGAGATTTAATTTGATTTGCTCTTTTTAGAGAAAGGATAAGTAATCCTCTTTCTATAGAGTCACCAAGAACCATTACATCAATAGGGTCTCCTGATTTCAATGAATCAAGATCCACACTATTACCAAGCTCTTTACTAATAACAAGACCTGTAAACTGGTTATTTACATTTACCAGTATGTTCTTCTTTTCAATTTTTATGATCTCACCAGATATAACTTCCCCAGTTTTTGGGTACTTGATTTCTGGAGAATCCTTAAATAGCTCTTCAAACAGAGCCAAATCTTTTGCTGTCATGCAGAAAATACGTTAAAAAATAATATAGTTGAAACTCTTGCTAGAAGACGCAATTTCTTCTTCTCAATTAAGAGACAGTAATATATCAAAAAGGCTTAATTTTTTAGATATATACCCGAGAATTTCTTTTTAAAAATTAGGTAGTAAAAATTTGAAATAAATTTCCACTATAGAATCTTTAAAATAAAAGCATTTGAATATAGCAAGATAATTTGGATGAAAAAATTAAAAATTGTAGCGAGATGTAGAGATACTACATTGAGTGAATTTTTTATTTATGAATTCAAAGTATAAAGCTAGATTTAAATGGGGTGCCCGAAGGGACTCGAACCCTCGACCTCCGGAATCACAACCCGGCATTCTAACCAGCTGAACTACGGGCACCATATATATTTGTTTTCGTGCTATTTTAATCAACAAAAAGGTGCTTTTTTTACAAAGCCCAACTTTTTTTACAAAGCCCAAGGAGTATATAAATATTGAAATGAAAGTCAAAACAATTTTTAGCTATTTTTTACTTTAGCATTCAGGAAAAACACTATACCTATTTTTTGCATTTTTTGATGATAAATGATACGATTTATATATATTAGTTTTTAAGTAAAAAATTATGGAACAATTTGGCCAAAACAATGAAGAAATGAGTAAAAATACTGAGCAAGAAGCACCAAGTACCCAGGCTGCCAAAAGTGAAGCTCAATTGAAGGCTGAAATGGAGCAAGCAAGACTGAGAGCTCAGCTAGGAGAAAAATCAGTTATTGAAACTCCAGCAAGAAAAACAATAGTGGAACCTACATATAATCCAAATGCTCAAAGACCTGATGATATGAATACAATGACAAACGAAGAGATGGAAGCGCTAGGCTATAATTCTGATAATCTTTTACAACCAGAAATACCTGAAGTTATAAAAAAAATACCAGAAACGAAAAGAAAAAACGATGTAACAATACAACCAGACGGAACGAAAATAATAAAAAGAAGCGATTGAACAAAAATAACTATAAAATGACCTACTATCATTAGCTAATATATTATGTATCCAATAAGTCACGAAGACATGATCCTACGTCTCTTACTCGGTCTCGTACTCGCAATAGTACTATGACTAGAAAGAGAATATAGGAACCAACCAGCATGACTGAGAACTCACGTACTCATATGAGTATGATCGACTCTCATCATGATACTCTCTATCATGGTGCCTGAACTCTATAACTCAAATATAAACGATCCAGGGAGAATAGCTGCCCAAGTAGTATCTGGTATCTGATTTCTCGGTGCTGGAGCGATTATAAAGATGGGTATGGATACGAGATGACTTACAACTGCTGCCAATATATGGGCTACAGCTGCTATCTGACTCACTGTCTGAGCTGGACTTTATTTTGCTGCTATATTTACCACTGGAATCATCCTGTTTAATCTAGTATTTATAAATAAAATAAAAAGACTCTTTCTGAATCCAACAAGATACTGCTCTATAGATATCAAGTTTGACAAAACCAAGATAACATACAAAAAAGCCCTGAGGCAAATAGAAAAGCTGCCGATAGAGATTACCAAGAAAACAATAGAAGAAAATAATGAATGTATAAAAATAAGCATACTCTCAAAAATACTCAGAGAAATAGATATCTCGAGTATTCATAAACAATTAAAAAGCATCGATAGTCTTTCAGAAATATCTATATCTGAAAGGATGGTATAGATCTATTTCGTCACTTGCTGTAAGAACTTCTCAGTTACAGACTTATACCTAAGAGCCTCCTTGTCGAGGTTCTTTTTTGGTTTTTTAAGATCATGAACGAGCCTATTTCTGAGCTTGTGAAGCTCCCATACTTCATTGAGATTTTTGATTTCTTTTGGATTGCGCTTGAGTATCTCTCAAAAGCTTCATCTATACCCAAGACTCTTGAGGATATGATGATAGATTTTATCATACTCTATAATCTGTTCATTTGGGTCTTCTATCTCTGCTTTTTTTATATAGCATACAAACTCGTTGCACTCATTTTTATTTATCGTGCGTCAAAAGAGTATCTTTTTTAGAAGGCTGAGCATAGAACTACGTATCAAATCAAATAAGGAGAATCTTATTTGTTTTTACTGTTTTTACAAATCTTCCTGATAGATATGTCTGTACTTCTATACCTGGATATCCAGCTACTGCTTTATCAGTTTTGAGGTCATGGAAATCGAGAGTTGGGTATATTTCCTTGTCTCAAATCCTGATAACTTCATCCTGTCCATCTATAGAAAAACTCTCGTCATGTATCACTGCGTAGACTACGTCTTTTTTTAGCACTTCATGTACTCAGTGATTTTTTTCTTCTTCCTGTTCAAATACTCTCAACCTATCCTCGTCGGTGAGGAGTATTATCTCGTGTATCCCCTCCTTGTTTTTTAGAGTTTTCGCTTCTTTTGTAATAGTTTCCATATGAGAATCTTCTTTCTTTGAGTTTTCAGAAACTTGTTTATTTTCATCGACAATAGCCTTATTTTCTTGTTTTGTATTACCTATAGCAGTCATTAGATTTTCATAAGAAGTAATCTGTTTTCTATCTTCTTCTGATAAGTTGTTAAGGAAGTTTACTTTCTCATATACTTTATTTATATTTGGAGTCCATGTCGATCTAAAATCACTCTGTGAACCAGAGCTACTTCTGGCATAGAGTGTACCACATCCACTTATAAAATGAAGAATATTCTCTTTCTCCATTTCTATATCTCTAATACTATCATAGTTTATTGTCATTTTGTTTTTCCTGAAAAAACCTCTTCTCGTTTTTTGAGCAAGCTTTTCGTTGGTCACGACTATATATGAGTTTTTCCATAGATGATTTTCATACATGTATAAAAGAGCTGTCAGAACTATGATAACCAGTATATGAACGATAAAAACAGAATCGACAAAGACATATCTTCACATAAGAAGAATAAGCACAACTCATGGCAAAAATCATCTCAAAAACCTTGAGACGTAAATCATATAGTGCTGATGAGTTTTGTAGAGGAGTATGTCTGTGTATTTAGCCATATGTTTTGGTTAATGGTATCATTACTATAGTACAGATGTACTGTATGAATTGAGTATGAAATTATATTTTCAAAATAGAAAGCCAGATAGCACCAGCAAATGATACGAGTGTCGCGATAAAAAACAATCTGATTTTCTTTTTATCTGTTATTTCACGGAGGAAAAATACTGCAAATATCGCGTTTACAATACCACAAAGCTCAGCGAGTGGATATGCTTTTCCGATTCAGATGTTGAGCACAGCAATGATAGCAAAGAGATTTCAGAGAGCCCACATGATACCAGAGTAGATAATCGGAAGTCATGTCTTTATATTTTCTAGTGTACAGAT
This sequence comes from uncultured Candidatus Altimarinota bacterium, assembly GCA_937999345.1. Taxonomy (GTDB): domain Bacteria; phylum Patescibacteriota; class Gracilibacteria; order BD1-5; family UBA6164; genus CALLBL01. Next base: position 7,474 of record CALLBL010000019.1, read on the forward strand.
ATCTCTTTTGCTCTTTACGAGGAATATTCACAAAGCTCAGAAAAACATCCCGATACTGAGAGGAAGTAAAGTGATAAATGGAGATATAGTATCAGATAATTCCTTAATAGGAATCAAATAGGTTCATCCCCAGATGAGACTCGCAAGTACTGCAAACATCGCTCCAGAGAATATCAGCTTTGATGTATCTCACTCGTTACGAATACGAATAACAGAAACGACTCAGACTACTATGATAGCAACTGATAGGCAGGCATATATGAGATTACCTGAGAACTCTCAGTAGTATAAAACTCACCAGAGAAAACTCACGACCATTCCACTTGGAGCCCAGATACTCATAGCCTTCCCTACTCCGATTTTACTCACTGCGATAAATGCGAAGAGTCCTGCAAATGCCCAGAGGATACCACTAAGAAATGGATAAAGAAAGAGTAAGAAATCTATGCTTGGATTCGTAAAAATTATGTATATAAGAAATACTACGAGGTTAAATACAAGTGCTCCAAAGGTAATCAGTAAGTTTTCAAAGAATGGATTACTGAGTTTTGCTGAGGCTTTACGACTAAATATTAACCATGTTCCCCAGATGAGGATGGTGAGGATTATTGATGTGAATCAGAGGGTTGCTCAGTTCATGATTACCTATAATCAGTTTCATAGTAAAGTGTTGTTTCTCATTGTTTCGACTCTATAGAGTTTTGTATTCTATTTTTTAATTGTGGCTTTATATTATCTCAAAGTGTATCTTTATCAAGAAAGTGGACTTGCTTAATCTCATTTTCTCAGAGATGAAAGCTATCGATTTGTGACTGAGTCAATACCCCTCAATCAAACATAAATGCGTAGCACTCAAATTCATCAAGTATCTGGTGCTCACAAAGTAGTAATTCTCAAACAGATATATCTATCCCAAGTTCCTCTTTTATTTCTCTTTCGACTGATTGCTTTGGTGACTCATTTTGTTCTATAATTCCACCTGGTATCTCTAGATTATCTTTATACTCAGTTTCAAGTAATAAGACTTCTCATGATTCATTGAAAAACAAAGCTCCTGCAGAGCTTATTTTCTTTGGAAGATTATTTAGATATTCTTGTCTTAAGGTCATGATATTCTTAATTTAAAATTTATCACCCGATACCATTACATAAGTTAGGTACAATATTGCAATCGTTAATCAAATCATAATACAGTTTTGAGCTGATTGAATTTTATTATTATTTTCAATAACCTGATTAAGAATCTTTAATTCTCTTTCTACACCATAAAGAACTTCTAGATCACCCAAATCAGACGATATTTGATCTATAGCATAATAGATATCAGATAATTTATCTGCAACATTTTCCTTCATAATTTATTTCTTCAATAAATTAACAAAAGCCTCACTCGGTAAACTCACCTTCCCAAACTGCTTCATCCTCTTCTTCCCCTTCTTCTGCTTAGCAAGCACCTTTTTCTTACGACTTACATCTCAACCATACAGTCCTGCTGTAACATCCTTACGGAATGCTGAGAGTGTCTCACGGGCAACGACTTGATTTCAGACTGCAGCTTGGATAGGTATCGCAAACTGAGCTCTTGGGACCACTTCCTTGAGATTTTTTACTATCTTTCCTCCGATATATCTCGCTTGATCCTGATGACACATGAGCGATAGAGCTGACACTCTATCCCCTGCGATGAGGATGTCGAGTTTCACGATATTGTCCTCACGGTATTCTAAAAAGTCATAGTTGAGTGAAGCGTACCCACTACTGAGGGACTTCATCTCATCATAGAAGTCTCCGATCAGTTCATTCATAGGAAGCTCATAAGTAAGCATGATACGAGTCTGATCGAGGAACTGCTGATTTTTAAACACTCATCTCCTATCCTGAGAGAGTTGCATGAGAGTTCCCACATACTCAGATGGAGTGATGATCTCTACTTTTGCCACTGGTTCCATGATCGCTTCGTACATCTCACGAGCTGGAAAATCCTCTGGATTTGAGATATGGAGGATTGTCTTATCCTTTCCTCCATGCTCTATGAGTTCTGGGAGGAGTCTTGAATA
>CALLBL010000020.1 GCA_937999345.1 uncultured Candidatus Altimarinota bacterium
GCAAAAGCATCATATTTGATATCTTCAAGGATACTTTTTATTTTTTTACTATCATTTTCGTCCTGAAAATCTAGACCATCAAAGAGTGCTCTAAATTCATTTGTTTTATTTTTTACATCATCAAGTGTAAATTTTTCAAACTGACTTTCTTTTGATTTTATGTTTTCAACTTCCTTCCAAAATCTTTTTACTTTTCTTTTGTCACTATCTCCTAAGAGATTCGTTACTATATTGTGTATCAACTTTTTCTTTATTATTTTTTAAACCAATATTTTTTTCCATTTATATCGTGATAATTATATGAAAAAAACAGTTTTTTCAATAGAAAAAGTCACGGAAAAAGTTTGATTTCTATTGTTTTTATCTTACTATTTTTACAATGTTTATTTTATTACCAGTTATCGAAATGAAAAAGATATTTATTTTACTCCTTACTGCTATGCTTCTGAGCTCATGTTTTTGAGGTGATGCAGAAGAAACTCCTGATGATATAGTTTCAAATATAGTAGATGTACAAGAAACATCAACATGATCAGATAGTGACCAAGAAGAAGACACTGATGACTGAGAATCAGATCTAGATGAGGATGAATCTTCGGAAGAATCTGATGATTCAGATGACAGTGAACCATCTGAACCAATCGTATCTGGATCGGACAATGACCCAAGAGTAAACAATACTCAAGGTGAAGGAACAAATCCACCAGAAACTCAATCTCCATCAGTTCCTACTGAAAATACTTCAAGTGGAGAAGAAGAGATAATAAAGGATTTTGAAGCTGAGCTAGACTCATTATTTGACCTCTTAGAATCAGATGAAGGATAATCTCATAGCAAACATAAAATCGCAAATAGAGAAAGGAGGTGAAATATCTCCTTTTTTATTTCTGAGTCCAAATATAGAAGTGCTCGATGCAGAGATAAAAAGTCTAGCATGAGAGCTACTCACAGATCACAATATACCAAAAATGCAGCTATTTACCCTCAGTAATAATGGAGAAACCATCAAGATAAAAGATATGAAAATATTTCTTGAAAACTCTCATAGTAAATCAAGTTTTAAATTTCAAATATTTTTGATAGAGGACATATCACGCATGACTCTCAAGGCTGCCAATGCTGCGCTGAAGTTTCTTGAAGAACCATGAGTATGAAATATTGTATTTCTAACGAACGCATCAGAAGCATGAGTGATAGACACTATACTCTCACGCGTCCAGTCAGTACCGGTATGAAATACTCAAAAATCTGAATTCAGAGAAGATTATTATAAGCTTATACATAGTTATATGTCAGTCAGAGACACAGAAATAATCTCTCACTTTTTCTCTGAAAAACTAGATAAAACTGATTATATAGATTTTCTGAAGACGCTTATATACTATACCAAGAAAAATCCAGGATCACTGACCAATGATGTGCTTTCAGAGCTAGAGGAGGATATGAATCTCGTTCAGAGAAATAATCTCTTGCCAAAGTATGTGGTGGATAAGTATTTACTGAGGATTTAGCCTCTTTCTCTTAGATGCTTAAATAGCAGCTTAAAGATCTTTTTTTCAAAATCAGCAAATTTTTTATTTTCAATAATAAATGATGTATCAGTGTTGTAATCGATAATTGCGACTTTATTTGCGTATATCATTTTTGATATATTGTCTTCAAATAGGTCATATTTTTTTGGTATGGCTGCTATTTCTCTGTTGAGGTTTATTTTTCATGCCTCTTTTGCTTTTTTGAGATCACTACTTGTTATTACCATTCTTTGGATTTGTTTTTTATCTCTCTTTTCTTTATAGCTATTTCATAGGAATCAACGCATATGATCATCTTTTCTTGAGCTATACCTGTAGTAGGTTCCTGAGTGTTCTAGGGTGTCAATAATATCATGAAATATATGCTTCATAGCCTTGCGAGTATAAAAAGTTCTGAGTTGAGGTATATTCATTTTTTTGTCATAGGTACTTTTCATTATCTCTAAAGTATTTTTAAACATAAGCTTTTGCTCATAAAAAATATTTTCGAGATTGTCAGGGTCTTCTGCTGAGTATTTTTTTCTTTTCCCATGAGTACTTTCTGATATGAGATGCTTTTCTATGAGATGAGGGAGAGCAGCATATATTTGCATCCTATTGAGTCATCATAGCTCAGCAATTTTTGAGATTCAGAGTGTTCATTTTTCTAGTAAGCAAATATAGATCTTTGATTCTATTTCTGTGAGTCATATATTTTGAAGTATTTGTGTATTTATCATAATTGTAAATATTTTTTACAAAATAATTATACCCATATTCTATGTATATATAAGTAAAATCAAATAATTATAAATATAATATTTTACATATTTATCTATTTTTCCAGTTATATTTTATTTCTTCTCTATAGTTAAATTACTTATTCTCTAACTATTTGATTATGAAATTTGATATGCATTGCCACACAACTCGTTCAGATGGTACGAGTACACCAGAACAGCTCATAGATGTAGCAAAACAAAGATGATTAGAAATGCTGTTTATCACCGACCATGATCGTGATAGCAGTGACATAGTTCAGTTGATTCAAGAAGCTTGAATACAATCTACTCCATCTGTTGAGATATCAACAACTAATAAGATTTGAGATGATAGGAGTCTCCATGCTACATACTATACTTCAGAAGTTTCTGATGACATTAGAAATATTATTGATCACACAAAGAGTCAAAAGATGGAGCTTATTCTTTCACAATTATATTATTTAGAAGAGAAATGATTTTTTATAGATGTCGAAGATTTTTATAGCTTTATCACTGAGGCTTCAGGGAGATCAAAAGATGGTATCAATAAATATGATCTTGCTTCATATATTACATCTCAGAAAGTAAACAGGGAAGTTTTACAAGAAATACTTTGAGAAGATATAAGTACACTTAATTTTTATAAAAGATGTATGAAAAGAGATGGAGATCTCTATGATCAATATGGAAAGGAAATACAAGAATATGAACCAGCAATATCAGATGTAGCTGAAATAGCTAAAGATGAGTGAATCTTATCAATTGCACATCCAAATTTTACCTTTTCACGAGATGGAATTAGATGATTTAGAGAATTGTATGAAAAGGTATATAAGCCATTTGGCATACATGCAGTTGAAATAAATGGGAAAGCTTCAAGGAAATGGGTGCAAGCTATACTAGATATGAAAAATCAGTACGGAGATGATTTACAACTTACGTTTGGGAGTGATTGTCATAATATTTGAAGACCAGATGATAAGCATGAAGATTTATGAGTTCAAAATCAGTATGTTCCGGTCGAAATAATGGAAAGAGAAATGAATGAGTTTAGAGAGAAACTTTCGATTGTATAAAGTCATACATCTTTGATTGAAATACTTTTTTATCAAACGTTTCAGCGTGTTTTCTGATAGCTTTTGCATCCCAATTCATCGTCTCAAATCTCTCAATTATTTTATGTAAAGATTCAGGAGTTTGCTCTGTAAAGAACACTCCTGTTTTTCATTCTAATACTGTTTCTAGAGCTCACCCTACTCAGTAAGCAATGACTGGAGTTCAGCTTGCCATGGCTTCGAGTGGTACGAGTCAGAAGTCTTCTTCTGGTGGAAATACAAAAGCTTTAGCTTCCGAGTAGAGTTTGATGATTTCTTCTCTTGATATCGAAAGTTTCCACTTTATATTAGCTTTAGATTTCTTTTTGAGTTTTCTGTAGAGTTTGTTATCAGTATTGGTAACGAGTATGAGTGGTTTTCAATTTTGATTAAAAGTATCTACGAGAAGTTCAAACTGCTTATAGGGAATACACCTCCCAACTGAGAGGTAAAAATCTGACTTATTCTCTGTTGTTTTAAAATTGTTTGTATCAATTCCAGGATAGATAACTTCACTTTTTCTATCGTAGTATTTTGTAATTCTTTCCCTAGTATTTTCACTATTGGCTATATAAAAATCTGGTCTCATAGATGCTGCGAGATCCCATTTTCTGAGCTTCTTAATCAGTCTAGGCATGAGGAGTTTTGCGAGGGGATTGAGTATACCAAACTCCATCATACTCTGATACTCATCATAGTGACTCCAGAAGTATCTCGTAGGAGTATGACAGTAGCATATCTGGAGACAATCAGGTTTTGTGATGACTCCTTTACTCTCTGCGCTCGTAGACGATATTACGATATCATAACTACTCAAATCAAAGCTCTCAAATGCTTGTGGTCTCAGGGTCAGAGCAAGTTTATGCTTTTTATTTAAGATAGGTATTTTCTGTATAAATGAAGTGGTGATATTTCTTCACTCAAAAAGAGGGTTATCTGCTTGATAAAATATAGAGGTATATATATCTGCATGAGGGAAAAGCTCCAGTAAATGTGAGAGAACGAGCTCTGCTCATCCCCAGTCCTTGATCCAATCACAGACGATAGCTATCTTTTTTTCTTGTAGGTTCATATTTATTGTTAGGAATTGTTTTGATTGTAATGAAAATAAAGAGATTTCTAAATTTTTCATATTTAGAAAATAAAAAAACTCCTTTCGTGACCAAACGAGAGAAGTTTTTGGGTTAAGGCATATGTTTAACTATGCAGCATCTTGCATATCTAGTGAATTATCATTTGCAGCTACTTCTGCTCTGAGTTCCATGAGATCTTCTCCGTTCATCAAAATCTCACTTACATGATTTACTGTATATTGAACTATTTCAGTTTTTTGTCTTTCAAATTCAGGATTAACAACATTATCATTTGCAGCTTTTGGAGCATCGTGATGACCGAGCATGTGTGGGAAGAGACTCATAATTTTGTTTTTAATAATTAATTTCTATAATTATTGTATCACACAAAAAATATCCCGTCAAAATAATGCCCATTTTTTTATGAAAATACTTTGAGTAGATTTAGATTCCCTTATATATAAGGAATTCTTTGATGAAATCACGACTTTAAAAAAACAAAAAATCGTGTTTACTCCAAACCCTGAGATACTCCTGATAGCAAACCAGGATAAAGACTTTGCCAAGATGCTAAAAAAAGCTGATTACCTCCTCCCAGATGGAATTGGTCTCTATGTCGGATATCAGATACTGGATAGTAGTCATAGTAAGCTTATAGATACGCTCCTGATTCCATACTATATACTAAATTTATTTCTGAAGAGAACGATACTCTATAGTGTATATGGAGAGAGGATTTGTGGGAGTGATCTGACCCAGGATCTCGTGAGCTGGGCAGAGAAAAAAGGCAAGAGGATAACCGTGATAGATTTACATGCTCCACATGATGAGAGAAAAGTGGCTACACAAAAGACATTTAAAAAACAGATAAAGAAAAAATACCCAAAACTGAAACTCGACTACTATATATATGACGAGAGGAAAAAAGATAAAATCATAGAAAAAATAAGCGATTCAGACAGTGAGATACTCTTCTCAACTCTCTGAATGAAAAATCAAGAGCAATCAGTGATAGAAGTCATGAAAAAGGCTAAAAATATAAAACTCGGTCTCGGTATAGGAAGTAGTTTTGACTATATGACAGGATTCCAAAAAAGAGCTCCAAAGTTGTGGAGAATACTCTGACTTGAGTGGCTCTATAGACTTGTGTTCTGAAAAGGTAAGATAAAGAGACTAGTGAGACTCTGGAATGCCATTGTGGTATTTTTATTTCAAGTTATTAAGAGTAAATGATAAAAATAATAATCGTCATCGATTCGTATAAACACTTTGAAACGAGCGTGAAAGAGTATGAAAAGAGACTAGGAAAATCAGTTCAGGTACTCAAGATAAAACCAGAAAAAAACTGAAGTAATCAGGAAATCATCGATAAAGAAACGAAGAAAATCATCGAAAAACTTGAGAAAGAAAAATGATATAAAGTCATTCTGAATCCAGTTTGAAAAGAGTATACAACAGAGCAGTTTTTAGCTCTCGTAGAAAAATCTCAAAAAGACCTTGCAAATATCGTATTTATCATAGGATGAGCATATGGTCCAAACTATGAATCTCTACAGCCATACGTAGATAGTAGTTTGAGCTTATGAAAGATGACATTTCCTCATCCGATGGCTTTTACTCTCTTACTTGAGCAGTGCTATAGAGTCGGCATGATAAAAGCCTGAAAATCTTACCACAAATAATACAAATATAACGAAATACATGACAAAAAATATACAAGAAAAGATACTCGCAGAACTCAAAAATCCAGGATTTCCAGATCTCGAGTTTCTCTACTCTGATGATGTGATAGAAATAGCTCCAAAGGTTCTAGATATGCTACTCGAAGAAGAGAGACAAGACTTTGAAAATACGCTCAAAACAAAAGATACAGATATCACTTTTGATACGTTTCAGGATATATCTCATCTTGATTATTTTTACTCACTTCTCTCTCACTTTCAGAGTATAAATAACGATGAAAATATCAGAAAACTCATAGAGGATTTTCAGCCAAAACTCATCGATTTTTGAAACGAAGTTTCATACTCGAGTAGATACTATGATATGAAAAAGATATGTAGAGATACTCAGGATCTGAATCCTGAACAAAAAAAGATTATAGATGATTCTATCAAGGCTTTTGAAGTGAGATGAATCAATCTCTCAGAAGATAAACAAACAGAGCTCAAAGCTCTCAATAAAAAGCTTTCAAAAACATCTCAAGATATAGGGAATAATGTCATCGATAGTGAAAATGAATTTTTCTATCATCTCGAAACTGATGAGTATATAAAAGATTTTCCTACAGATGTACTCGAAGCGAGTAAAGCCCTAGCAAAAAAACATGACAAAACAGGATATTACTTTGATAGCTCATTTGCATTTTATGGAGCTATTGCTAAGTATTGTACCAGCAGTGATATCAGAAAGCATTTTTATACAGCGAGAAGTCAGTTTGCATCATCAGGAAAGTATGATAATAGAAAACTGATTCTTGAGCTTCTGAATCTGAGAAATAAAAAGGCTGAGCTACTCTGATATACATCATGGGCAGAACTCTCACTTGTTTTCAAGATGGCTGATACTCCAGAGGAGGTTATTCAGCTCACAGAGAGTGTAGCAGAGAGAGCTAAGGGAAAAGCAAAGATAGAAATAGACGAGATAAAAGAATATTTCAATCTCGATCATCTAGAGCTATGGGATATGTCGTATTACGCTCGTATACTCAAAGAAGAAAAATACAACTTTGATGAAAAGAAACTCAAAAAATACTTCGAATTTGAAAAGGTTCGTGACTGATTGTTTGAAATAGCAAAGAGGCTTTATGGAGTAGAGATGAGGAAACAAGATATAAAGTGACCTTTTGCTGATATGAGCATTTATAAAGTCTATAGAGACTGAGAGTTTATTTCATACTTTATGAGTGATTATTTTTTCCGTCCACTCAAGCGTAGCGGAGCATGGATGAATAACCTTAGATCAAAATATATCTCAGATAAGGAAAACTCTATCCCTCTCGTGGTAAATGTATGCAGTTTTCAAAAAGCTGAAACAGGACCTACGCTCCTCACACTCTGAGATGTGAGGACGATGTTTCATGAGTTTGGTCATGCACTTCACGGTATGCTCGCTGATAGCAAATACTCAGAGCTTGGAATCGAAGGAGTAGAATGGGATTTCATCGAACTTCCATCACAGCTTATGGAAAATTGGAGCAAACACGAAGATGGATTGGCTCTGTTTGCCAAGCATGTAGATACTGGAGAGCCTATTCCAGCAGAATACCTCAAAGCACTCAAAGACCTCGATCAGTTTTGAACTGGATGATTTTATCTCAGGCAAAATGAATTTGCGCTTCTCGATATGAACTTGCATAGCACTCAGGTACCAGAGACAGTAGAAGAACTCGATAAAAAAGTTCTCGATATGGTAAACTCAGTCAGTATGTTTCCAAGAGGAGAAGAATACAAGATGTATACAGCATTTACTCATATATTTAATGGATGATATTCAGCTGGATACTATAGTTATATGTGGGCTGAGATTATCGAGGCTGATGTGTGGTCAGTATTTGAAGAAAATGGTATCTTTGATAGATCTACAGCAGAGAAATACCTAAATACTATCCTATCACAGGGGAGCAAAAAAGACGCAAAAAAACTCTTCCAGGATTTTGCTGGGAGAGAGGTTTCACTAGAGCCATTTTTCAAAAGACAAGGATTTTAATTATTTCTTTTTAATTTCATCAACTTTATCTATCAGTTTTTTTGTCATAGGATGATCTTTAAGATTTTTCATATCTTCACTGAGGTTCTTTGTTGATTCTTCAAAATGTTCTTTTGCAGCCTTGGTTGCTATATCCTTTACCGTATCAAAATCCTTTGCTTTCAGTGCTTCTAAGAAACTGAGTTTTTTAGGAGCCTCTTTTTTTTGGGTTTCAGTTTTTTTTATTTCATCAGCCATAATCAATTATTATTCAAAATAAATTTTCATTCTCTCTATTTTTCTCTACTCTTATAATAACATGACTTATAATTATAATCAAATATTGAATATAATTGTCACTTTTTTACTTCTATCTCGTTTCTAACTATGGATGATTTAAAACTCGTACAAAGATTCCAATCCTGAGAAACTGCTGTGTTTTCACAGCTTTATGAATGATATGTAGATAAGATATATAAGTTTATTTATCTCAAAATATATGACCAGCAAACAGCTGAGGATATTTGCCAAGATGTTTTTATGAAAGCTTTTGATAAACTCTGAAAATTTCAAATAGATACAAATAGTAGCTTTCAGTCATGGCTCTACACTATAGCGTACAATAAAGTCGTTGATAGCTATAGAAAACAAAAAGATACGAGCTCACTCGAAGATATTCTCGAACTCTGAAAACAAACAGACATACATAAACTGATAGATGATAAACAGAAGCTAAGGGAAGTACTTGCATATCTCCAAGAGATGAAAAAAGAACATAGAGATGTGATATTTATGAGAGTATGGGAGGAGCTCAGCTACAAAGAGATCTCAGATATCACAGGGATGAGCGTAGCAAACTGTAAAAAGATATTTTCTCGAACCAGCAAGAAGCTCGCTGAACACTTTGCATTATTTATATTTCTTTTGATATTATTTTAGAATCATATGAAGCATAAAAAAATACTGAAAGACATACTAAAGCTCCATCCAGAGTTAGAAAAGGATAAAAATTCACTTGAAAAGACAGTGAAGTTCTTAGGCGCAATAAAGCCAAAAGTAAAAATTCGTCAGGAGTTTAAATCAGAGCTCTGAGAAAAACTTTCTACATTGGCTCTGCTCAAATCTGAATCAGTAAAAGACTTGAGTAAGAAGCCATGATTACTACATATATTTAGTTGAATATTTGCTTCACTTCTTGCGTTTTTTGGACTCTTTTATGTATTTTGAGACAGTTTGTTTTATTCAGGAGATACTCCAATAATATCTGAAAATCAAGAGCAAATACTCGATAGAAATAGCGTTCAGGAAACAAATCTAAAAATAGAATCGATATCAGAATCATCGATATCATCTGAAGATAATCAAGAAGCAGATGTATCTGAATCTCAGCAAAAAGAGGTTCCACGTACTATTATCATACGTGAAGACGGAGCTTCCCAGATAGATGTATCCCAAAATCAAAGACTTGAGATAGGATCATCAAAATCAGAACAAATAATCCCTGAACCACAAGCTGAGAATACTATAGAGTCTTCTACTGAATCTAATGATATAAATGATGAAAATTCTGTAGAATCAAAATCATCAGATAGTGCTATAGATCCTATGTCGACGTGATGATGAGCTGATGCTATGGATGCTTCTATGATGAGATCTATGCCTGCGGATATATCTGCTGAATCTCAAAGTGATTTTTCAGCTGATATAAACTCTAGTTCATCGATAGATATAGATTACTCAGAGGAACAAATAGAAGAAGAGTTAGTAGAGATGCTTGAAGATCTTACTGATGAATTTGTTCTCGGATGTGAGCTACTTGGGTGAGAAATATCAGCTGAATCTGGTGAAGAAAGGATTTGTAACATAAGAGATGTAATTTGCACGGAATCAGATTTTGAGGAGTGAGTGTGTGAGGTGAGTCAATAGCACTAATATTGAGAAATCTCTCTTTTTTGTTAAAATACTTATAGTTTTTTGTCACTTTTTGTGATACTCCACGTTGTAGTGTATGAATCTGAAAGTATTCTGCTTTCAAGCATTATTTTTTAAAAATATTTATTATGAAGAAGATACTGATTGCTTTATTTTTTCTATTGTTTCTTAATGCTCCAGCTTTTGCTGTAGATGAGGATAACTCTATCATAGATGAACTCACAAAAGTAGAGAGTGAAAACATAGAATTGAATCTCAATCTCGAAAGTTTTCAGAGCTGCAACGCGCTTGAAGATGTGATGTGAGACTATGTGAAATCATACTGGAAAAACAGTAAAAATACTTGGTATGGACAACCAAGAATACTCAACTTTGCTGTAGATGATGTAGTGATGGAAGCTGATGTTGCTGAATCTGCTGTTCAATCAAAAACTGCTGATGCAGTTGGATGATCAGTCTGAGATTTCTCAGAAACCAATACTCAGGTAGATGGAGTCGATGAATCAGATATCATAAAAACAGATGGGAAGCATATCTACTACTTCAATCAAACTAATAAAGCTATTTATATAGTAAAAGTTGGTTCTCTAGAAGTCGTAAAAAAGATCAATCTCCCAAAAACTTTTTATTCTCCAGTTTTATATATAGGAAATGATAGACTCGTGATCGTAGTATCTGGGTATTCACAAACTGATTATTCTCAGAAATGATACTGGATCAATAGAAACTCAAAAACATATACTATCGTCTTTGATACTTCTGACGTAGAGAGTCCAAAACTTCTCAAACTCTATGGGGCAGATGGAAATCTTACAAAATCTAGAAAGATAGGAGATTATCTCTATGTACTCAGTAGCAATTATTTCAACATACCATACTACAACTTCAAAAGTGAAGATGATATCGAAATAGATGTAAATAGTATTATTCCAAAGCATGTAGATATTAGCAAGACCTCAGATACTTCAAAGCAAAATCTCACTGTAAAGGGAAAGGATTTACCATACAATCTCAAGTCAGGAAATGTAGCTGCGTGTAATGAGATAGAATATGTCTTCCCAGATGAAGATACGATGTGAAAATATAACTTCAATCCTTCGTATAATATCGTATCTATCATAGATATAGAAAATACTGAAAAACAAGTAAAAACAAAAGTGATAGCAGGGAGTAATGCAGAGATATATATGAGTCTCGATAATCTCTACATGACGAGCTACATGTATACTCCTCAGAGATGGTCATGTCCACCAAATGCGGGATGTATAGCTCCATGGTTTGGATGAGACACTACCAATACGCTCATTCATAAACTGAATGTAGATGGGCAAGATGTATCGTATCAGGATTCTACTCTCGTTCCTGGTCAGCCTCTGAACCAGTATAGTATGGATGAACATGAGTGAAACTTTAGAATTATCACGAGTTCAGGTTGGTGAGAAGACGCTCATACCGATCTCTATATACTTGATGAAGATTTAGAATCAGTGTCATCTCTCGAGTGACTTTGAAAGGGAGAAAGATTCCAATCATCAAGATTTATGTGAGACAAACTCTTTCTCGTTACATTTGAGCAAATAGACCCATTTTTTGCTATTGATCTCTCAGATCAAACTAATCCTACAGTTCTCTGAGAGCTTAAAATACCTGGATTTTCTACATACCTCCATCCATATGATGAAAATCATATCATCGGACTTGGATACGATACAAAAATCAATCAGTGGGGATGAACGACCACTAACTGACTCAAGCTCGATCTCTATCAAATCAATTATGACAAATCATGTGGAGATGCAGGACTCTCTGCTGATGAGATAGAAAAGTGTGACTCAGGAGATTACAAATGAATCATCGTAAAACAGCTTCATACACTTACTATGTGAGAAAATGGTAGTTATTCAGAAGCGCTCAATAACCCAAGAATGTTTGTCTGGAATAAGGCTAGAAATACACTACTACTTCCAGCAAATCTCTATGTAAACGATCCAGCGGAGCAGTATCAAAGAATCGATTTCTATAATGGACTTCTATCAATAAATATCTCTCCAGAAAATGGGATAATAAAAAATGCTCAGACGACTCATATAGATACTTCTGGACTTGAGGAAAAAAGAAAGCTAGAGTGTAGTAAATACTCAAAAGTGATAAGTTGAGAACCTCAGTGTAAAACACTTCTAGATGGTACAGAGTATTGTACCTCGTGAGAAACTTCGAGAGAGACATATGCACCAAACTATTGTTATGAAAACTCTCCAATAGGACAGTATCTAGCAAATAGAAGCTGGCAGTTTAACTCAAGCTTTATAAAGAGATGACTCTATGCTGGAAACACCGTATATGCTATCAGTGATGACAAGATTACGAGTCATACATTTGACGATGAATTATCTGATATCAAATCAGTACAGTTTGAGAAATAAAACTAAGGCAAAAAACCTTCTCGCAAAATTGCGAGAAGGTTTTTTATTATGCACTTGATAAAACATCCGAAAGATTTATTATTCTTTTAGTATTTATTTATCATTTCTATGATATCAAACCTGCTTACATTATTGCTTATTATCGGAGTATCGTTTTTTCCGGTGATTATTTGGGCATATATATTTACCTATATAGATGAATCTCACCTCAGTAGAAAGAGGTTACTTAGCTGAGTTTTTGCGGGGGCTGTATCGGTTGCTCCGGTTTTATTTATGCAGGATATCCTCGGATTTATCGGCATAGAAAGTATCAATGTTTTTTCACTCTTTTCTTCAGAGGTTTCTGCTTATTCTTGGTTTCCTGGTTTTTTGTCACTGATTCTCTTTTTCTCTGGTTTTCTTTTTTGTTCTTTTCTTACGCAGCTTTTTCTCAGCAAAAAAGTGAGATTTTCTGAGAATTATAAATGATCAACGATAGTATTTCTCTGAGGAATTATTGGAGTGCTTGCATTATATTTTTGTATGAATTATATACCTTTTCTGACTAATGATATTTGAAATCAACTCAGAGTTGATGGTGTAATCCTTGCTTCACTTTCACTTATAATTGGGTATTATCTGGTGATCGCACTTTTAGAAGAGTGAGCAAAGCATTTTCAGTTTCTCTCTGGAGCTACTGAAAAAGTCTCTCTGAGAAAATGAGTTTTATACTCTATTTTTATAGCACTTGGTTTTTCATTTGTTGAAAATATTCTCTATACATACTTTCTTTTTATCAGTAACTGATTTTCTTCTGAACTTTTGAAATTGTATTTCTTTAGGGGAGTATTTTCTATTATCCTTCATATCCTGTGCACCAGTATACTTGCGTACAGTTCACTGAGAGCCTTTGAGTTCTCACTTCCAAAAAAAACTCAGATATTTATTATCTGAGTTATAGCCTCTATCGGTTTGCACGCACTATTTGATATTGCTCTGACACTTGGATTTTCGCTGGTGCTTATCTTGTATTTTATTTGAGGGTATTTATATGTAAGCTCTATTTTTTACTCTAAAAAGCCTAGTAAATAAGCTGCTTGTAATCTATAGACTGTATTTCCCATTTTTCATCTTGTTCTTGGAGGAGCTTATATACTCCGTCAAAGTGCATCATTCCATACATCACAAATATGTTTGAAGCTTCTGAAGAGAGTATATTGCTGACCAGATGAGCATCTCTTTCATCAAGTATAACTGAGAATAGATCTTGGTTCCCAGACATATTTAGTATAGCGTCTCTAGCTCCAGCGTTTTTTATGATAAAGTTGAGTACCGATTTGTTGACGTATCTCATCACTGCTAATTCTTTTTCACTGAGGTTTGAGAGCTGATCAATAATATCTCTAGAAATATCAGCTACTTGTTGTTCTCATCTCTTACTGGTATCTATTTCCGTGGTTCATGTTTTTTGTTTATATATAGACATGATGGTATTGATATCAAGATCAATATTAAAATCTTTATCGTTTAATATTCAGAAAAATTCTGGGTTTTTTTGATGAGCTACTCAGTAAAGTTTTGAGAAGTTTTTGTATAAATCTGGACTAAATTCTACTCAGATAGCTTCGTTGAATTCTCTTAGACTTTGCTCTGTTCAAGGTCTTACTCACTCATAAAAGAGTATAAAGCCATCCTTTTTTGCGATACCTATATCTCTTTTGACTTCATCGTAGAAAGTCTGACTTCATATATGACTCATAGCTTGGAATCTTACCTCTTTACTTCCATTAGTGAGATTGTAGAGAGGTATCTTTGCTGGATTGATTATATTTTGATAGTATGCAAATCATCATATCAGACTGATTCAGATAAGCAGTCATATGCTTACTCTGTAGAAAAATCACATAAAGAAGGTTACTGTATTCATCAGCTGCTTTCCTCTGATCAGATTCCATATTATATGAATGATATAAAATATAAAACCATATGTAAGTATGGCTCAGACAATAGAAAATAGTCCATCTGACCCGCAAATATAAGTGATGCATGCTCATAGTACAAGCAGTGATACTACAGTAAATATATGCTTTTTAGAATGGTTCATACGCGTAAGTAAAGTGTATTGTTGCAAACAAAAGAAAAAACTTTTTTAGTTTCATCTAATTTATATATAATTTTTTAAAAGTAAATTTATAATTTTTGTCTATGAAAACTTTAAAACGTGTATGTGTATTTCTCTTTATTCTCTTTTGACTTTTTAGTTTCTCATGAGTACAAGCAGGTATTTTTGATGATATCATAGGAGACAGTAAGCCAAAAGTTCAGATATGTGATGATGAATGAGAATGTGGACTTATTGAATGAATTGATTTAGCAAAAGATGCTATCAATGATATTGAAACAGATAGAAGTTTCTCTGAGTATATACAAGACCTGGTTTCATATGTACTGACATTTGTAACTATTATTGCTGTTATCTATATCATATATGCTGGGTTTAGGCTTATGGTTGATCCGTGAGATGACTCTGAAAAAGTGAAAAGAACAAAAAATATTATACTCTATGTTATTGTATGAATAGTGATTATATGGCTTGCTTGGCCAATTACTCTGTGGCTCCTAAACTTGCTTTGAACTTCTGCGTAAAACAAAAATACTTATTAATATTCTCTTATGCCAATAGACTCAAAATTTTATAAACAAAAGAAATCTAAAAGCTTTTATTACGCTCTCGCTTTCTTGTTTTTCGTTATTATCCTTACCGGTGCTCTCTACGCGTACAACACTATGATAGTAGGCAGTAATGCTGATTTAGAAGCAGAAATAAATCGTTTGGAGACTTCTATAAATAAACTGAAAGACGATGAAAATGTAAAAGCCTATAGTCTATACGTTAGTAACCAAAAGACATTTGACTCGCTTACTGCTCAGTCTCAAATCCCTGACTTCATAAAAGAAGTAAAAAAGACACTCACTCAATACTGACTCGAACTTTCATGATTTAACTACAATGATGGAAAAGTAGCAGTAAAAGTCATCTCAGAATGAGATGATAGATCTGAGAGTTATCAAAAAGTAGTAAAGTTTCTAAAAAATTATAGATCAGATGAAAATAGCCTCTTTACTCTCGATACTATTTCATGAGTGACTGGACAGAGCAAGATGAACTTTGACGTAAACTTCGTACTGAAAAAATAATACTTATATATTTAAAAACAAATTCATGGCTGATATTAACCAAAATCATACTTTTCTCGGATATATTATCGTGCTGTTAGCACTATTTGTATTAGTATTTTTTACAAAAAATGTGTTTGGAGACTTACAACAAAACTTGGATCTCCAAGATCAAAAAAATGCAAAACTTCAACAAAACGAAACTGAGCTTTCTCAGCTGAACACTATAAAGAAAGACTTTTCAGATAATTCATCTGAAGCATCATCTCAGATATCAAAGTTTACGAAACCTTTTGATGATCAGGCTATCATAGACCACATCTATGACTACGTAAGTAAAGTCAATGCTAATGGTACTGCTATTGCTCTCAGATGAGTAAGTTTTTCTGAAGGAAATGTATGAGATCTCTGATTCAAAGAAGCAACCATAGATGTATCTGCTCGTTTTGGGAGTGAACAAACACTTATTAATATGATTTCATATTTTATAGATCCTGATGCAAACTATACATTTTTCATAGATGCACTCTCGTATCCAGCTATCTGAAAATCAACGAGTTTTCAGGCAAGTATCCCTCTCAAGCTTTTTTATAAATAAAAACATGCTCTATGCCAGAAATGCAAAATAAAACACCGAAGAAAAACTTTTATGTTTTCAAAAAAGTGAATGTCATGGATAAATACAATTTCTATGAGTATTTATCAGTGATGCTTGATGGGTGAGTAACTATATCTGAGACGCTCGAATCAGTACAGGCAAAAATCAAAAATGAATTTTTCAAAGAAAAAATTAACGAACTTCTTTCATACGTAGCGAGTTGAGATTCTTTTAGTAAGTCGATGAAAAAGATTCCTCAAGTATTTGCTTCATCTGAAGTATCTATCATAGAAGCATGAGAAACGACAGGGAAGCTCACTGACTCTCTGGCAAAACTTTCTGATGATCTTAGAAAGACTCATGAGCTCCGCGCCAAGGTAAAGTGAGCTATGACCTACCCAACTATTATCATCCTCTTTTTGATAGCCTCTGTAGTTGCTGTATTATTATTTGTAATTCCATCTATCAAGCCTCTTTTTGATACAGCAGAAGTAGAGCTTCCAGCTTCTACTCAGGCCCTTATCTGAACTTCAGATTTTATTGCGAATAATTTCTTACTCATTGCACTGTTTTTCATCACTGTATGAGTTCTATTTTACGGATATAAAAATACTGAAAAGTGAAGAGCAAATATAGATTATGCGCTTTTACATACTCCTCTCGTTGGGAAGGTGTATAAAAACTATATCTTGTCATCTATAGCTTCAAGTCTCGGGACACTTATCGGAGCGTGAGTGTGAGTACTCAAGGCTCTTACTCTCGTATCTAAATCTCTCAATAATGCAGTATACCAATCACTACTGAGTGAAGTTATCACAAAAGTATCTTCATGAAATAAGATAGTAGATTCTATGCAGGATGTTGATGAAGAAAATCAATTCTTCCCAGCTGATTTCCTCCAAATGCTCTCAGTATGAGAAAAAACTGCTTCACTAGAAAAAGTATCGAAAAAAATATCAGTTCAATACAACAGAGAAGTGGACTACTCTCTGAGTAATCTGACAAAATGGATAGAACCAATAGCTATTATGCTCGCTGGTGTATTTGTTCTTTGGTTTGCTTTTGCTATATTTGGAGCCATCATGAAGGTGACTCAAACCGTATCATAACACGCGTATGAAATATATAAATGCAACATCTGAGAGAGCCTTCACGCTTATAGAAGTATTGATAGTTATATTTATACTGGGTATCATGCTGACAGCTACTTACGCTCCATACTCACACTATCAAAAAAAAGCCCTTCTGAAGCAATGAAAAAAGGAAATAATTCAAAGTATCTATGAAGCAAGAAACTTGGCAATTAACGGTTTAGCTGATGATACCACAGATAGCAATGTCTCTGTATGACTTTATATAGATACGAGAGATGCATCAAATAAAATTATGCAGTATTATTCGTATGATAACCTTAATCCTGACTTTCTTCCATCAGCGTTTCCGGCTACCTGAACGGTAAACCTATTAAAACAAAAAGACCTCCCAAATCATATACAATTTGATAGTGTAGCATCTTGAAGTGGAGCGCTCCTATTTTTCCAAGCTATCACATGAAGTGGGAGCTACTATGTAGATAATGGAAGTTTTACGAGAGTCATAGACTCTGAGATAGATGTAAATATATCGTATAA
The DNA here is from genome assembly GCA_937999345.1 of uncultured Candidatus Altimarinota bacterium. Classification (GTDB taxonomy): domain Bacteria; phylum Patescibacteriota; class Gracilibacteria; order BD1-5; family UBA6164; genus CALLBL01. The sequence continues at coordinate 17,870 of CALLBL010000020.1, forward strand.
ATGAGCAACCACACCTACGCTCCAGTGATCTATAGATTATTATACCAACACTTATATAGCAGACTACTAGATATGAAACATACTAAAAACATCTCTTGATTTTCTATCATAGAAGTACTCGTTGGTATATTTATTTTTACGCTCGGGCTCATATCTATCTATCTGATTATGGTGTCTTCACTCAAGCTCAATGATTATAATAAAAACCAAATCATCGCTTCGAATCTCGCGCGAGAACAAATAGAGCTCATGAGAAATGTAAGAGATTCAAACTATAATGCTCTTTACGCATGGAATTCACTTCCAGATAGAAGCTGAACATTTGTAGCTTGAAACTATTATAAAGTAGAAAATAATTTTTGATGATGAGACCCTGTTCTTGTAAATGATTTTGTGTATGCGGGAGAATGAGAGGAAAACTTATGAGTGATGGAATCTTTTAGACTCTGTCTCGATGCTCAAAATAGATATGTTTACTGCAATGGTTCAAGCACATGACTTACACCATTTTACAAATACGTAACTATCGAATGAACTTCAGTACCAAATACATTTAAACTTATTTCTAAAGTGATGTGGTATAAGAGATGATATCATGATCTTGAGATAAATACTATACTTGCTGATTGGAAGAGACTCTAATACAATTATGATGAAATATACACATAAAAATACTCAGTGATTTACCTTGATAGAACTTCTTGTTTCTATCACGATATTTTCTATTATTATGGTTTCTGTTATTACGATATTTATATTTTCTGCTAATCTTTCTGGTAAAGTAGATATAAATAGAGTTATGCAAGAGAATATCAAAAATGCCGTAGAGACCATAGCAGAAGATGTAAGAAAAAATGGTATCGGATGAGTATCAAATACAAATACAGACTGAAATTGTACTGCAGGATCATTGTCGGGGAATAAACTTTGTATATCTGATGGTTTGGATTGATATACGCTGAAAAAGATTGATGCCTTTGGTAATCTTGTAAGAGTAAATGGGCCTGATATGTCTGCACAATGCTCTGATATACAAACTCATTGTGTGCTTTACAAGTGAGACTCACCACTTACCAACTCTTTCGTTTCATTTAGAGAATTAAATTTCTCTATATCATGAGATGATGATAATCAAAAAAAAGTAACGATAAACTTTGTCCTGCAGCCAGCGATAAAAAAGTGAGTTCGTAGTGATCTTATAAAAAATAGTAAACTTGTTTTTCAAACAACAATTAGCGAGAGACTCATACAAAGTAACTAAATATACTTATGAAACATTATAACAATAATTCTGGATACTCTATCGTGATATCACTTTTGATGGTAGGTTTTTTGATTGTGGTTACGAGTTGAGTATTTAACCTCGTGCTATGAGAACTCAATGATAACAGATGAAGAGAAAATTATCTCAAAGCATTTGCTGCGGCTGAGTGAGCTCAGGAACTTGCTCTCCTCCAAATAAAAGAAAAAGGATATGGATACTATTGAACGGAAGCTGTAAAAGATGATGACCCAATTCTTGCAGAAGATCCAACAAACCTAAGACCAGCAAAAGATCCAAAGATTTCCTATAATCTAAACTCGAAAACAAACTCTTATGGTGAATCACTTTCTCCATTATGATATGCGATAGTTCCTCTTTTTATACTTGATGATGCAGAGCCTAGTGCCCCAAGCTTTACTGATCCAGATAATCCTAGTAGCGCACTTTCACTTCTTTTAGAAGCTCCCTGAACTACGCTCATTTGGAACTTACTCTGAGAGGATGGTTGAATGTCTTGAGTATGAGGCTTTTCTCAAATTACTACTTCTACTCTGAGTACATCTTCATCAGTAACACCTGATTATTCTATAGAAAATTTTATCAATACGAGAGGGAATAAGCTAAACTATCTTATACTTTTCAATTCTGATCCTGATAATTCTGTGAATTATACACTCACATCAAATAGAGAATTTACCAAACCAGAGACAACTATTATATCATCAGCGAGTGTATGAAAATATAAGCAAAACCTGAGCACTACGCTTGATAATACCGAGTTTTTGAACATCTTAAGGTACTCTATTTATAGTAATTAATAAAATATTAATTTTTAAAAATGGCTTATTAAAGCCTTTTTTAATTATATATCTTTAGTTTTTCCCTTGTTATAGCAAAAAAAGTATAAAAAAAACTTGAAAAGGGTTTTAAAGTGGCTATATTAGTAGTGTTTTATTAATTAATAACATTAAGTCTTATGAAAAAACAAGATTTTATTAAAGCTGTAGCTTCTGCTGCAGGACTGAGTCAAGATGCTGTTGCTAAAGTTTTAGCTTCACAAATTGATATTATTACTGCTGAACTTAAAAAAGGTGGTGAAGTAAACATAACTGGTTTCGGTGCTTTCAAAGTAGCTGCTAGAGCTGCTAGAAACGGGGTAAATCCTAGAACAGGACAAGCTATCAAAATTCCTGCTATGAAATCTCCAGTTTTCAGAGCTGGTAAAACTCTTAAAGAAGCTGTTAGAGGATAATTCCTTTTCACTTTTTTATATAAAACACTCATTTGCACTTTTGCATGAGTGTTTTTTTGATTTTTTCCGAAAAAGATGCTATAATTATAGTGATATTTTTTCATATTTCTTCATGAAAGAAATACATATATCTGAGTTAGACCATGTAGATGACAAAGTGTCTTTTGTAAAAGACCTTTTTTCTGATGGAAATTTAGATGTGTGTTTTCATTACGAATCAGATTTTCAAAAAACACAATTACTCAGAGATATTATTGATATTATCGCAGATACATGCTGACTTGATGACAAGTGGAGGAGGAGGATAGTACTCATAGTTGATGAGCTTAACAATAATGCTATCGAATACGGTAGTAAAGCGTGAGATATGAATAAGATGAGATTTTCTTTTAATAGAGGTGATGAAACGACTCTCAGCATCGAAGTAGAGGATTCTTGAGCATGACCGGAAGCAAAAAATGCTCATGCTATGGAGCTCTTGCAAGCAAAAAAGATTAGTGCTTGATTTGATAATCATACCTCTATCAGATGAAGAGGACTTTTTATGATTATAGTGAATCTAGTTGATACGCTTTATTTCAAAGATTCAGATACATGATGACTCGTGGTTTGAGTCACGAAGATTTTTTAAGAACTTCCTACTTTACAATAGGTTGAGGATATATATTTTTCAAGTTTATTACACACTGATACTCGGTTTCAGTGGTACAGAAAAAGACTTTATCTTTGATCCTGAGATCAATATAAATAATTCCAGGTAGATCAATCTGCCTATTTTCTGCGTCAAAAACAGAGAGTCTTTTCACTTGTGGTCTGATATCCGATTCGAGATCAAAGATGAGTTTTGTGCCCCCTTCTATATCAACTATGACTTCTCTTTCTATAGGATAGTAGCTCATATCCAATATATTTATACGAATCATATTGCTTTTAATCTCGTTATATATTCTTTGTATTTGAGCCATATATTCAGCTTCTATGACATTTTTATAATCAGGTATTGATGAGGATATCTTACTAGTTATGATATTGAGATTTCTGAGAGAGGGATTCTCCTTTTCTGGTACAAAGCTTCCATTTTCCAATATGATATAATTTTTTTCGTTTATTTTTGTATTAAAGATTGGCTCATACGATTTGAGGGTGATATCTAATTTGTCTGGGAAATCTCTTGATACACTGACACTTTTTATGTTCTCTTGATAACTTTTTATATTTTTTTCTAGTGTCCTTTCATCATTTGCCATGATATGAGTATCACGTATATTTTCGAGAGATTTGTAGGCTATATTTATATTTGAGAGATTATCTTGTCTTACAATATTTATAGTTTGTACTTTAAAATAAGGCCCCAGAATCATAAAGGCTACTATAGAAACTATGATTATTAAAACTCATAGATATATATATATGATGTTGTTTTTACTAATATTTATATCTAAGACTTGTAACGCTTTTAATATACGCTTATTTTTTCTTTTCTTAAACTTAGCGTTTGGCATATCCTTGATAAAAAGTCCTCTTTTTCAGTTTTTTGATTTTGAGTAACTTTTTTTCTTTCTGGTATTTTTTTTAAATAATTTCATTTACGATTTATTTATATCAAGTGTGTGGAGTGTATAGTTTATATCTGATGCGATTTCTCATTGTTCATCGTATCTAAATCTGACTCTTGGTACTTTTCTGATACTAATGCTTTTTGCTATCTCTCTTTGGAGTTTATGAGCTCTGCCTGCGAGTGTCTTTGCAAGTATGTCTTTGTTCTCCAGACTACTGACATATATATCGAGATATGAAAGGTCAGTGCTCACTTTTACTCCTGTAATCGTAATAATCCCAAAGATATCCTCTGCCTCAGTGAGGGATCAAAGTATATGTTCGCTCGCTATCTTTTTTGCTATAGATTCAAGTTTTTGTAGTCTTTTTTGTTCCATGTTATGTGGTTATGTGTATATTTCTAGAATCATTTTATTTGACAAAAAAAAAATATCAATAGAATACTCGTACTTTATACAAATTATACATCTTTAAGGGGATAGAAATACTATGATATACGCAGTAAAAAACGAATGAGAATCAAATGAAAAACTAGTTTTAAGATATAAAAAACTATTCTTTCAATCAAGAATCGTAAGCAAACTAAAAATGGGAAGATACAACGTAGGAGAAGACTCTAAAAGAAAACAAAGAGAAAAAGCTATCGTAAGAAGCCACTACAGAAAACTTAGAAACAAAGTATACTTCTAAATCAGTATATCAAGCACTCTAGCCTACACCGCTGGAGTGTTTTTTTGTTTGTGAAAATCAGAAAACAGGCTACTATAGATACAATCATATAAAATACACTTATGTTTAAAAAGATAGTTGGTCTCTGATTTCCAAGTAGCGGAAAAAATAAAAAAGATGTAAAGAAGTATATATCTGGTCTGGTTGAAGCTGGTGCCGGAGAGTTTTTTACTGGATATACTCCTACCTACTGGTCAGACAAGTTTGGCTTTGAAGTGAGTCCAAATGGTAGATTTGCAGAGCATGAACAGATAACAGACCTGGGTACGCTCAGAGAAGTATGTGAAACAGTACATAGTCATGGCTTAGAGCTGTTTGGTAACCTCAATGCATGGTATTATACCGATGAGACATTTCCTCTCATAGAGAAGATGCTAGCTGAATTTGAGGATATAGGCCTCGATGGTATCATCTGTGGAAATATTGGTATACTTGAACATCTCAAAGAAGTGGGGTACAAATGAAAGATAAATATATCTACTATCCTCGCTGTATATAATAGTGAAGCTATCAAGTTTATGCTGGATAACTACCAGATAAATAAAGTCATACTTAGCCGTGAGCTCACACTCAGGGAAATAGAGAAACTCATGAAAGAATTTCCAGATACTAAATTTGAAGTATTTTGAGAAGGAGACTTCTGCAGATATAACAATGGTCTTTGCTACGCTGAGCATAAGTACTGAGCAAAGGATATATGTACTATAGTAGTCAATGATCTCATATATAAAAGGAGATATCATCCAGATTTCAAAGAAATCATTCTTGATAACGCGCTCTCAAATGAGCAAAAGATAGAAGCACTTTCAGATGATTATGAGGATATATTTTGAGCTGTTTGAAATATACTTGAGCAAGCAGAGATTGGAATGCTGTCGGATGATGTTGCGAGAAAAGACCTGTTAGAGATTATCTATAGTTGAAGAAATAGAGTAGATCTATTTTTTGATGCTATGAAACCGATAACAAGCGAAAGAAATAGAAATATCATCACACTTCTCAAGTGAGTAAGATACTTACTTGGAGCAGAAGGCATGAATCCTGTAAAGAGAGAAGAGCTCGAAACTTTGCAGTCTGAATTGGAAAACTCAGTCCAATCTGGTATAAAGTTTCTGATGAAAAAAACAAAACAGCTCGGATGAGCACCAAAACTCAGAGCAGAAGAACTCGCAAGTTTCTATGCCAAAGGGGATAATCTTAATCTTTACTCATATCTCTTTTTCTCTCAGTTTCCAAATATAGATACCGTAAAGTTTCCAACTAGAGGAAGGAACTATGCTGATAAAATAGCTCTGATAGAAAAGATATTAGCAGATGGAAAGGTAGATGAGAAATATATTCATAGAGGAGTGAGTATAGAGAGAGCTCACTATGATCTTGAGTATTTGTTTTGAGATAAGCTCTGGTTTAGGAAAATGATAAATAAATAAAAAAGACTCGCATATACGAGTCTTTTTTTAGAAGGTTAATGAATTAACCTTTTTTAATTTCTTTCATTTTAAGTGTACCTGCTTTTACAGATTCATGCTTTTTTGTAACTTTGTTATATTTACTGAGTTTTGGTCCTTTTACTCCAGCTTCAAAGTTTCTCTTTTGTATATTTGTTACGTGTACGAGATTACCAGTTTCTACTGAATAGAATCCTACGTATGTTCTTTTTCCTTTTGCCATTGGTTTGAAAATATATAAATAAATCAGAAGGAGTATATAAAAAAAGTCTTATTAATCAAATGTTTTTATACCTTCATTACATCTTCTTCTTTTCTCTTTGCAGCTTCTTCTACTTTTTTATTTGCATCATTTACGAGATCTTGGAGCTGACCCTCCAGATCCTTTGCAGCGTCCTCGCTTATTTCCTTGGCTGCGAGTGCATTTTTAATAGCTTTGAGTGAGTCTCATCTTGAGTTTCTCACACTTACCTTTGCTTCTTCAGCCATCTTTTTCACTATTTTTACCATGTCTTTTCTTCTTTCTTCTGTCATAGCTGGTATCTTTATCATGACACTGTCAGCCATAGTCTGAGGATTGAGTCCAGTTCCAGCATCCGTGATGGCTTTTGCTATGACGTGAATGAGCTCTTTATCCCAAGGAGCGATAGAGAGTGTTTGACTATCGAGTATGTTGATAGAAGCACTATTTTTGAGAGGTTGCATGCTTCCGTATTGTTCTATCATGATATCCTCTACGATAGCACCATTAGCTCTTCCAAGTTGAAGTTTTCCAAATTCAGACTCGAGATGTCCCATAGCTTTTTCTATTCCTATTTTTGCTTTATCTAGCATATACTTTTTAGTTTACAATATAATCTGGAGAGATTATAAGCCTGTTTTATATAAAATCAATTTTTGCTTTACAAACACCTCTGAATCTATAAAATTTTGATAATATTTCACTTATTTTGACTCATATCTTATGAAAGTACTCGAAGTAAAAGACCTCAAAAAATCGCTCTCTGGAAAACAAATTCTTCATGACGTAAATTTCTCGGTTCAAGCTGGAGAAGTATACTGATTTCTTGGTCCAAATTGAGCAGGGAAAACAACAACAATGAAATGTATCTTGGGATTAGTAAATATAGATTCAGGATCTATCAAGATATTTAATACAGAGTGATTGACCCAAGAATCAAAGTACAAGATAGGGTTTATGCCTGAAAATACCTACTTATATAAATACCTTACTGGGAGAGAATTTCTGAGATTTAATGGGAAGTTTTTTGATTTTACTCCTGAGGAACTTGAGAGAAAGATAGAGGAACTTCTCCTAAAAGTATGACTCCAAGACGCAGGAGATAAGCCTCTCAAGAGCTATTCTAAGTGAATGCTTCAAAGAGTCTGACTTGCCCAATCTATCATCAACGATCCTGAGATACTCTTTCTTGATGAACCTATGTGAGGACTCGATCCAATCTGACGTAAGATGGTAAAAGATATTTTGGTAAGCCTAAAAGAAAAAGGAACTACTATATTTTTCAACACTCATATACTCGCAGATGTAGAAGATATTTGCGACAAGATTAGCATCATTCATAGATGAAATATCATAGTAGAATCAAAAAAAGTCTCAAGTATTAAAAAATCTCTCGAACAGTTTTTTGTCGATAAAGTGATGAGTTTTGAGAAAGCTTCCTAGTCACTATATCATAGCTCCAGCACTGCTTTTTTCAGAGTCTTCACGAGAAGACTCTTTTCTTTTTTGATAATATTTTTGAGCTCTAGTATCATAGCTGCTATCTCTATAGATATCTCAAAATCGTCGAGATTTTCTATGTTTGAAGCTATATGTTTCTCATTTATATCTACGAAATTTCTCTTTTTTACGAGCTTCACTCCGTGAGAAGGAAAATCTATAAGCGAGATAGATTTTTCTATAAATTCTGTTTCAGTATCACTTAGGACATAGAAGTTTTTAGGGCACACCTCTTCTTTCAGTATTTCACTGATTCAAACCATAAGTCCCTGCTTCCAGATATCTAAAAAGTCTTGCTCCTTCTGTGTATAGGTACCTGTTCCTATGTCTCTGAGAATTCTACTTCTAGTATGAGTATGGTTTCATTCTATCATAGTTACAAGATCGTTTATTCATATTGGTACTTTAGATATACCTATGATTTTTCATTCGTTTTTAATCGTGACACTCGTATAGATAGCTCAGATATTTATGATGACGATATCTTTTTGTTTGAAAATAGTTCTGAGAGAAAACTCTGTTGGTATGATTTTTGTAATATTTTTTCCGATGATATCTCCTATATATTTTATATTATTGCTTTTATCTATAGGGATAAACATATTCAGAAGTGAGACAACGACATCTCTTCATGACTGCCCGACTATGCGCTGATAAGGAATTTTATCTATCTTGAGATTGAGTATACTACTTATGATAAGTCTCATATCTGTTTCGATAAAACCTGATTTTTTTTCTATATTTTTGAAGCATTTTTGTAGTACTATCTTTTCAGTTTTGGTCAGTATTTTTTCGAGCTCCTTTTTGTTGATAACTTCTGATTCATGGTCACGTTTGTAGCTGAGTTTATGATTATAAAAAAATAGTTCACCAAAAGGGTAATTGATAACTATTTTTTCTACGTTTATATTATGTTGACGTTCTGTTTTAGATATTGCGTCTTTGATGCTCGTACCAAGTAGTTCTAGATTTCTACATTCTCCATTTATAAAATAAGATGTTGATTGTCTTTTTTCTCCATATCATAGTATAGAAACTTTATCATTTTGAAATTCGCAGATACAGACTTTTATTCTGTAGCTTCATACTTCTACGATAGCTATGATTTGTGAGGGGAGTGTGTGTGTTTGAAATACCATTATAATTTATAATAGTAAACTAAGTATCGAGTTTTGGACTTTTGTGCTTTCCAACTTTTTTGAGGAGAATATTTCCTTGTTGAACTTCTCCTATACCTATAAGTGCCATAGCAAGATCCTCAGTGATAAGCATATCTCCAGGAGCAATATTGAGTGCTCTCTTGAGGATAGTGATTCCTCTCTCAGTTTTTCCGAGCATAGTATAAGCCCATCCAAGATTTCTGAGTACTTCAGCATTGTTTCCCATGATGCTGTTAGAAGTTTCTAGATAAGTTACTGCTTCTGTAACTCTATCCTGAGAAAGGAGAATAAATCCTTTGAGATAGTTTCCAGTTGCTGATTTTGGATTGAGTGTAAGCGCAAAATCTACAGCTTTTATTGATTTTTCTAGACTTCCATTGTAGAGATGTATATCTGCGAGTTCTTCGTAGAGTCTGTAGTCATCTGAGTATTTAAGAAGTCCATTCTCTAGGAGGGCAATCGCTGCTTCAAATTGCTTTTGTTGCTTAAGGCTTTCTATTTCTATTACTATACTTCTGACTTCGTCCATTTATTTCTTGTTTGATAATAAATATATAAGTAAATAGTAAATAAAAACGAGATAAATCAAAATGTTTTTATAAGTTTTTGTGCAAAACTTCTAGGTTTGGTTTTTAAGGGAGAATTAATACGTTCAGATATATATTTGACAAATTTTTATATAAAGTTATATTAAATTAATAATAATTATATAAATATAAAAATTATGTGAAAATTACATCAAGTAAATGTTGCAAGTAAGCATTTTGCTACTAGAGAAATAGAAGAGCATAGGGTTCACAGAAATGCTGAAATACAATGAGATATATTTGAAGCATTAAAATCATCAAATCTTCCAGATAATATAGATAAAATTTTATCGAATGTAAACAAGCCTTGAGAATTACATGATAAACTATCAAATAAGGAATTTAATATCTTGTTTGATTATCTTGGTGTAGCACTAGGGATACTTGATGTAACAGATGAAGCAAACCAATGATATAAGCAAATCATCGAACTTGATTTAGGTGATAGAAGAGAAACAAATTGCTGATATCATCCCAAAATGGCATTATTTTTAGCTCATATTAGAGCTCTTTGAATAAGTAGAAAAATTCTTAAACTTATTGATGAAAAAACTAAATGATATGGCCTTTCCGTGGCTAAACATCCAGAAAGAATGGTTTTGATATCTGATGAATATCTAGAACTTATGTTTAATGCTGTTTTTTGACCTTTTCAATGTCTTGATCATATAACTGAATATTTCGGATGAGACAAGAGATTTTATACAAGCTTAAATGATCTTGATATAAATATTGTACAGAAGATCATTGAATTATTTCAATATGATCATAATCAAAAATTTCTTAAAAAAATTGATCCTCAAAGCCTACTTCTTTTATCAGATAAGCATCTTCAAAGACTTATTGATATGTCAGATTCTGATATGAAAATATTTTTTAAGCAAAAAAAATGTGATTTATTATTAAGTCTTTGTATAGAGGATGATAGAGAATTTAATAAAACTCTTAATTGGATTAAATACGATTTGTATGGCCCTGAACATAAATGAGATACTGGATTATTATAAAAATTATAAATGTAGTAAAAAAGGAGCTTCCTCGGATGCTCCTTTTTTACTTGCTTATTTTCTATCAAATCATAAAATTTATCTATATACTTTTTAGAATATTTTCAGAGTGAATAAGAAAATAAAAATCTGAGTAGATGAAGCTGGGAGATGACCATGGGCATGACCTGTAGTTGCTTGCAGTTTATTTTTTAATGCAGAATATCCTCCAAGTAAAGCATTTATAAAAAAACTCGATGACTCAAAAAAACTCACAGAAAAGAAAAGAGAAGAACTCTTTGAAGAGCTCATAGAATACTCAAGATGAGAAAATCCAAAATTATACTTCTGAGTATGAGTGGTAGATAACTTTATCATAGATGAGATAAACATAAGACAGGCCAACAAAGAAGCTATGAGGAGATCACTCGTAGAAGTACTCAGGAAAATCAAGCACAATCCAGAGCAAAAACAAAAAATAGAAGTAGTGATAGATGGGAGAGATAACTATGTATTTGATGAGCTGGACAAGAAGCCTCTCTATATAGTTTGATGAGATGGAAAAGTTTCTGAGATTTCAGCTGCGAGCATTATCGCAAAAGTATTTAGGGATAAGATGCTTCAAACATATGCAAGTATATATCCAGATATGAATCTCGAAAATCATAAGTGATATGGCACTAAAAAACATAAAGAGTATTTATCAGATGCTTCAAAAATAACGGGGATACATAGATGCTCATATAAGCCAGTGAAAGAAACTCTTGAGAAAAAAGAAAAGATACTCCTTCATATCTGCTGTGGGCCAGATGCCACCGTGCCAATTATAGATCTAAAAAAAGACTATGAAGTTATTTGCTTCTGGTATGATCCAAATATTCAACCAAAAAAAGAGCATGATAAAAGACTCTGAGAACTGAAAAAAGTATGTGAGATAGAGTGAGTAGATTTTATAGAGTGAGAATATGATGTACTCAATTTCTTTGAGAGAATTAAAGGACTTGAGGATACTCCTGAAAAGTGAGACAAATGCACCGAGTGCTATGATATGAGACTTCAGAGAACAGCGCTCGAGGCCAGGAAGCTTGGTATCAAGTACTGGACGAGTACACTCAACACGTCTCCCCACAAAGATCTAGAAAAGATGTTTACTCTCTGAGATAAACACTCTCTCAAAGGCAATCTTGAGTTTCTTAAAATAGCATTCCGTAAAAATGGAGGTTTTCAAAGAAGTGTAGAGTATACAAAAAAGCACAACATCTACAGACAAAACTATTGTTGATGTATTTACTCAGATACGTATCCTGGAGGGAGAAGAACAGCTCCGAAAACTAAAAAATAAAATATGATAGACTTAAAGCCATACATACATCTCACTACTATGATGGTGCTCGCAACCAAAGATGAAAATGGAAATCCATACACGGCAAATGTATATTTTCGCGTAGATGAAAAATATAATTTTTATTTTATCTCTAATCTTCGTCGAGAACATTCTCATCACATAGAAAAAGATAAAAATATTGCTTGGAGTATAATAAATACTCAGCAGTATAAAGTAGAAGACAAAGATAAAAAATGATTACAGTTTTTATGAACAGCAAGATTATTGGATGAATCTGAATCAACAGAGATATATAAAAAGCTCTATAACTCAGATAAACCATATAGTGAAATACTTGAAAAAGGTCATCGTATATTTGAGTGTATTCCTACGAGAGTAAAGATATGGGATGAAACATTGTACTGAGGAGCTGGGAAGACAATTAACTTTAATTAAAAATATATGAATCTCTGGATTTTTTATTCATTTTGATGACTTCTGGCTCTTTGACTCTGAGATTTTTTAAAGAAGCTGATTCTTTCAAAATGAGCTAATAAAGAAGTGTTTTTACTCGTATGTTTTCTATTGTATGTCCCAGTTTTTTGGATCAACATGGCATTTCAATGAACTGGTATATTTGATATTGATACTGTAAAGTCGGGAGTGATACTTGGAATCAATAATTTTTTTGCTCCATTGTGAGTGCTTATTAGTTTAAAATATCTTGATACTGCTTTTTCACTTGTGTGTATACGTGTAGTTTCGTCATTTTTCATTCTCTTTATAGGTATATATATACTTTGAGATAATTTATCACTGTATAATTTGATATGATTCTTTGTGTGAATGTTTGCTATATTCCTTCTTTCTTGATTTAAAATTTGAGAAAAATATCATCTCCACCCAAAATGATTAATAGGTATATTTATAGCACTTATTGCTATCTTATTCTGAAACTCATACTTTAAATACATAGTCCCAAATATAAATGTACATGATTTTATGCCGATTCAATTCACAGCAACATTAACTACTCTTATTATCTATATGTTATTGAGGTGAAAATTTAGTCATTTAGATTATAAAGAAATAAAAAAAGTATTTCCATATGCGTTTTTAACCATGATTATTTTCGTTACATATTTTTTATATCTTATTCCAAATATATATCTTCTTTGACCACTGAGTCTTGGTTATAAGATGTTATCATATTCTTTAATGGTTCCGATAATGCTATCTATTTTGTTTTTATGAGATCCAATAGATAAAAGAAGAATAATAGCATTTATACTTACAATTATGAGTATATTTTTATTTTTGGTTTAATTTTTCTTTATTTTGACAAATTATATTTTTTAATTATTTTAGTATTTAATTATATATTAAATATCAAATTTGTTAGAAAGGACCGGTTACAATATATCTAGTGGAGAAGGTATTGAAGTTAATAACGAAACTCTTCTTGGAGGTGTTCAATTATATATAGAAACATTAAAAGATTCTGGAGAAATTTCTCACAATGAATATCAAATCATTCAAACTTCTTTAAACTCTTGAAGAGTTAAGAAACTAGCTGCTACAGCTACATCAATAGAACTAATAAACTGAATCCCAATGAGAGTAGTAGCTTGGGGCTCACTTGCTTTTCTCTTATATTATACGGATGGAAATATTGGTATTTCTTACTTGTGATCTAAAGGAATAGATAAAGGTATAAAATTTCTTTACAGTATCCCTATAGCATATAAACAAAAAGTTCCTAACTTTGTAGCTTTTTCTTTTGTAAATGCTCTTCCATATGTGTGAAAATATATGGCACCACCTATCTGGCTGAATCAAGATAAAGAATTAGTAAAACACCTACTTTGATATACTCAGTATAAAGTAAATACTTTAATATGTAATATTCAAGATCCAGTTTTAAGGAAATTACTTGTCGATGAAACAAAGAATAAAATTCAACAATACATACCTTCTAGATAATTTTATAGTTCTACACTAAATTGCTTTTTATTCGGTTTTCTATAAGATACCGGAGTATTTTTTAAAGCTCCTTTTTTATGTTTTGGATTCTGATTGGTATCACGATTCTAGGTTTTGCTATACAGGCTGTTTTGACCTCTCATATCGTGAGACAGATGGACACACTTTCTGGTTCGATGTATAGAAGTATTTCACTTATATTTGTGATGCTACCTCTACTGTTTTTAAGTGATTTAGAAACGATTTCTCAGATAGGGAGTTATCAAAAGAAACTGATTCCAGCAGCGATAGCCGGAGCCCTCGCTACCTGGTTTTCATACTCAGCTGTCAAAAAACTTCCGATGGGTATATCAGCCAGTCTCAAGACTATTACAAGCGTGCTTGGTGCCCTCATGCTTGGATGGATTTTCTTCCAAGAGTATTTTACTCTTTATGCTATTGTATCAATCATAATTATGCTCATAGGATGAGTAATTATTTCAAATACTAAGACACGTTTTGAACACTTGGATAATGATAATTTACTCCTTTGAATTCTATACTCCTTTATTGCAGGATTTCTCTGAGCTGTAACAGTATTTTTTCTCGTTCAGGTTTCTAGAGATCTCGGTCCATATGTAGCTGGGTATTTTTGGGAAGTAGAGATAGCTATCGCGCTCATACTCATGGTGCTTTTGAGAAAAATATTTTTCAATTGAAAGATAGAAAAGATATCTAAAAAGCAGTTTAGAAATATAGCTATCGCAGCAGCTCCGACACTTCCTGCGACATGAGCGATGGCAGTAGCAGGTACTATGTGACCCTTCGCAACTATATCTGTGATGCTGACCTTTATCATTGTTGTTATTACGATTCTTGGTACTATTTTCTTCAAAGAAAAACTCGATAAACTTCAATATATCGGGATAATCGTTATTTGTATTTGAGCTCTTGGAGTTCGTATGTTTAGCTAAAAAATATGAAAAAAATATACAAGCATAGCATAGAAAATATCAAAAATACAGATACTTTTGATAATACTTTTTCTATTGATTATCTAGCAAATACTTCATCTGAGAATGTGAAAATAATTTACATGAGAGACTTGCTTGAATCACATAAAAATGAGCAGGTCTTAGAAAGAGTAAAAGAAAAACCAGCGATGTGGAGCGAGGTTTATAGTCCAAAAGATGAACTAGAAATATTTACAAAGCTACTTGAACAGGCTATAGAGAAACAAGAAAAGATTCATATAGTATGAATTACGCTGAAAGAAGAGATTGAGATGCTTGAAGCATACTATACTGACCTCTGATTTATGAGAGAGGAGATCAATTGCTTTGAAGTATATTTCTCAGTACCACTGGTAACAGTCAGTTGTCGTATAGAAAATCTCATGTGGAGATGAAGTGATTACAAGGCTCAGAGAGAGGCTATACATTTCAATCCTCCAGTGAGAGAATCAGGTCAAAATAAGGCTCTCTTTAAATGAATCACTAGATGAACGATAGCTGGGATAGAGCTCTGAGAATTCACAGATGATAAGCAGGATTTTATAGGGAAGTGTATCAGAGAGGAAAAGATACTTCCACTTCATATGGGAAAAGTGCTCAAATATAATCTTGAAGATATATGACTTGAAGGAGAAGTAAAAGAGTTGCAGATAAGGTATTAAGATAGCAAAAAGCCCGCGATAATCTGCGGGCTTTTCTAATCTTATCATTTCTCACCTCTCCTTCTTTTGGGAGAGTTAGAAATGTTTAGTCTCTGAGCAATTCATTGATTGCTGTTTTTTTACGAGTTTTGGCATCCACCGTTTTCACGATGACAGCGCAAGACAATGAGTGTGAACCATCTTCCGACGGTAGCATACCCGGCACAACGACTGAGTATGCTGGAACTTCTCCGTAGGAGACTTCACCGGTAGCACGATTGTAAATCTTCGTACTTTGTCCAATAAAGACACCCATCGAAAGGACAGCTCCTTCGCGGACGATGACACCTTCGACGACTTCGGAGCGAGCCCCAATGAAACAACCATCTTCGATAATCGTTGGGTTAGCTTGCAAGGGTTCGAGAACTCCACCAATGCCGACACCTCCGGAGAGGTGGACGTTTTTACCAATCTGTGCGCAGGATCCAACAGTGGCCCATGTATCAACCATACTACCTTCATCGATGTATGCACCGATATTGGTATACGATGGCATGATCACAGCATCTTTGGCAATAAAAGCTCCGCGACGTACTGCAGCTGGTGGAACCAACCGGAATCCTGCCTTCTCGAAACGATCTTGGTCCCAGCCGGAAAATTTACTTTCGACTTTATCAAAGAACATTGAACCACCAGGTCCTCCGGACATGGTGTCATTTGGACTGAGACGGAATCCGAGTAGGACAGCTTGTTTTAGCCATTGATGAGTAACCCAATCTTTGCCTTGCTTTGAGGCAACGCGAAGTGTTCCGTTATCAAGAGCATGAATAGCTTCTTCGATAGCATCACGAACTTCACCTTTTGTATCAGGTGATAAATCAGCACGAGCTTCCCATGCTGCTGCAATAACAGGTTTTAACGAGTCTGTAATCTCACTTTGTGGTGTAATAACCATAGTCTTGGTATCCTTCCTATTTTTTCCAAGTGATGTTAAGCATAAATTTACCTTCTGTACCTAGTACAGCCTCGACAAATGGATGCTTTTTAAGATTACCACATATGGTTTCACCCATATATGAACGTATGTAGTCGCGGAACTTATCGTTAATCATAAGAGATATTTTTTTATCTCTAAAACCAAGATGATCAACAATGTAAGATTCTACGGAAATTGCCGAGAGGAATTTTCCCTCAACGACTTCTTCATCAAAGACGATATTAGCAGATAAAGCATCTTCTAAATCATCTTCTGGTATTTTCACGATTGTCATATGTCCAATCGTAGATTCTGAAGGGTCAGAATATTCTAACCATTTACAGAATGCTGTACCATTAGCCTTAACGGCTAATAGATCTTCGGTATCTTTTACCATTTCTGGTAAAGGTGGTTTATGTGCCATGGTAATTTTCCTTCCATATTGGCTGTTTAAGTTTGTTTTTGTTTTCCCACTAAAATAAAATGGTTACAGGTATTTATAATAAAAATTAATAAAAAGTCAATTTTACCTTTACAGAAATACTCACCAGATAAATTTTTAAGATTTCATATCATCACTATAATATTTCAAATCTACATATAAAAATAAAATCTATGAGACAAAAACTGCTCCATCCAGGATATAAGCAACTGAGCTATGAAATCCGTGAAATCGTATGATTCGCTGAAAAGGTAAAATCTACCGGACTCGATATCTGCTGGGAAAACATATGAGACCCAATAGCAAAAGGGGAAAGGATTCCTGATTGGGTGAAAGAAATTATCGCAAAAGCATTAGAGAATGATAAAGTATTTGGTTATGTGCATTCAAAATGACTTCTTAGCACTCGTGAATATATCGCATCAAAAAATGATAAAATAGGACCTGAAGATATTATTTTCTTTAATGGTCTCTGAGAAGCTATCAATAAAATCTATGGATACTTAGCAACCTCTGCCAGAGTGCTTGGACCAAATCCAGCCTACTCGACTCACTCATCTGCGGAAGCTGCCAATTCATGAGCAGACCATCTCACTTATACACTCGATCCAAATAATGAGTGGAATCCAGACGTAGAAGAAATAGAAAATAAAGTAAAGTTTAACCCAAATATAGCAGGGATACTCGTGATCAATCCTGATAATCCTACCGGAGCTGTTTTCAAGAGAGATGTATTAGAAAAAATAGTAGATATAGCTCAGAGGTATGATTTATTTCTCGTGTTTGATGAGATATATGAAAAGATGGTTTATGACTTAGAGGAGAGAGTCGTACTCAAAGATATCATCTGAGATGTACCAGGAATATCTATGAAAGGTATGAGTAAAGAGCTTCCATGGCCAGGGGGGAGATGTGGTTGGATAGAGATTTACAATCAGGATAAAGACGAAGAATTTAAAACTTATATGTCATCGGTACTCATGAGTAAGATGCTCGAGGTATGTTCTACGAGCTTACCTCAGTATGTGCTTCCGACTATCTATGAGGATGAGAGATTTACTCCGTATGTTCGCTCGAGAGTTGAAAAGTATAAGCGTAGAGCAGATATAGCAGAGGAAATACTTGGAGGCCTCGATGAAATTATCTTTGTGAAACCGGGATGAGCATTTTACATGAGTTTTGTCTTTCGTATGGATCAGATGAATGAGGATTATAGAGCAGAAGTCTCAGATGCAGGACTTCAAAAAGACCTAGATACCGCGATAGCAGGAAAGAGATTTGATAAACGTTTCTGTTATTCACTCCTTGCTAGTACTGGTATCTGTACCGTACCACTCAGCTGATTCAACTCTACTTATGAATGAATTCGTATGACACTCCTCGAAGACGATGAAGATAAATACAGAAAAATACTTGAGACGGTGAGAGATGAGATACTAAAATGGAAGAAATAAAAATCCCCTCAGGGGATTTTTATTTCGCTCTCTTACATCTTTCACTACAGTACAAAACTTCATCAAAATTATTCTTCCACTTTTTACGAATAGCAAAAGGTTTTTCACATACCTTGCAAAGTTTTGCCTGCTTCATCTGTCATCTATCTAATATTTTCATCTTTATTTCTTTGGCTCATAATCAGGATTTTTATAGAGCTCTCTTGCTCTTCTGGTTTCGATTCTATGATCTACTATCGGTTTTATGTAGTTAAGCTCCAATTCTAGAGGGTTATGAATAGCTTTTATATTATGTCCTTTCAGTTTAGGGATGTACTTGGTTATATACTTTCAGTCTTTATCAAACTTTTGAGATTGAAGTATCGGGTTAAATATCCTCAGTGGCTTTGGATCAGCTCATACGCTCGCTGACCACTGCCAGTTTCATAGGTTGACTGCTTCGTCATAGTCGAGGAGCTTTTCTTTGAAGTACTTCTCTCCGAGTCTCCAGTCGATATGCATATCTTTCGTGAGGAAGCTTGCCACGATCATGCGGGCTCTTCCATGCATCCAATTGGTTTCATTGAGCTGTTTCATTGCAGCATCTACAACTGGATATCCTGTTTCTCATTTGCACCATGCTTCAAACATTTCTTTGTCATCTGACCATTCTATATGTCTGCGTTTTTCTTGAAACTCTTCATGTTTCGTATTTGGAAAGTTGTAAAATATCTGCCACCAAAACTCCCTCCAAGCCAGTTCTGAAACATAAGTATCTATAGCTCTTTTATGCTCAGTTGTATAGTTTTCATAGTAACTCGTTGCTTTGTTGTAGAGTTGTCTTACTGAATATACTCAAAATCTCAGATACGGAGAAAGTCTAGTGGTACCATCCTTATCCAGACTATTTCTCATATCGTCATACTGTACATATGGAAGAGCATCAAATCTCTCCTGACCAAACTTCATAGTAAAGTACGGATGCGTATGAATATCTATAAAGTCTTTTGCTTCGGTTTGTTCCTCTGTTTCGAGCTGTTCAAACTCATCTATCCTAAGCTCGCTGGTATCAAACTCATGCTTTTTCCAGAGCTTGAAGTAGGGAGTAAACACTTTTCTCTGTTCGACTTCTTGAGGCTCAGCTATAAGAAAATCTTTGTGTGATTCTATATCGCATCATAGCTCAGATACTTTTTCAAATACTTTTTTATCACGAGATTTACCGTAGGTTCCGTAGCTCGTATTTACATAGAGGCATTGGATTTCGTATTTTTTTACAAGCTTTGGAATAATATCCTCAGGTTTTCCTCTAAAAACTATAACTTTATCTCCTCAGAGTGATTTTAGTTCTGCTGATACTTGTTCGAGTGCCTCTCTGATAAATCAGAACTTTGCATCAGTGAGTCACCCAAATCCTGGAGTGATGTTTTCATCGAGGATAAAGATAGGGAGGACTTCCGCGCAGTTATGAATAGCTTCGAAGAGACCAGTATTGTCCTGGACTCTCATATCTTGTCTAAACCAAAAGATTCATTTATTGTACATATTTTTTTATTGTTAGTTTCATATTTTTTAGGTCTCCAGATTTTACCTGCTTATCATCGAGCAGGATAGTGCCAGTTCACTTTTTAGTATCTTTTATCAGTACATAGTTTTTCCAGCTTTTTGCTATACAGACTTTTTGCCAGAGATTTTGGAGATTTACTCTTTCTTTTGTCGTTACTTCTAAGTACTTATTTTTCAGTGCTCTATCATACTGAATCTGTTCATACTTATAGAGATGATGCGGAGTTCAGCGAGAACCTATTTTTGCTCCTGATTTTTTCCCTCGTCTCAGATTGTCTATATGTTCGAGTTTTATTTTTGCCATTTTCTTTTTTCTTTAGATTTCCATGTTCATCCGTATCTATAATACTCTCACGATTTTAATTGCAAGCAGCATTTTCAGCAAACAAATATCCACGTGTCTCATGATGCTATTTGAACTCGGTATGCGTGATGTATTTCTGTATTGCAAAGGTGACAATGCTTAGCTGACATATATGTATATATATTAAAAAAGTACAGTTTGATTTTTGGCTCTTTTCTCTGGTTTCTTTTTTTTGATTCTCGTTGATGATTTTCTACTGGCATGTTTTTTCACTATCTTATTTTTGATAGATTTTGGAGTATTTCACTTTATCTTCCAAAGAGTGTCGCGAGCTATACGATTATTTGCTTTTATATCTACGATTGGTTTAGGATAATTAAGATTTTCAAATCATTCCCACTCATGAGGCTTGTGAATAAACTTGTTTGGTACACTTTTGAGCTGAGGAAGAAAAGTTCTGATAAATTTTCCTTCTGGGTCTTTTTTTTCTCAGTTGTACACAGGATTGTATATGCGAATAGTATTTATACCTGTGGTTCCAGCTTGCATCTGAAACTGCGGATAGTGAATTCCAGGTTCATAGTCAGTAAATAGTTGGGCTATTTTATGTACTACAGCTTGCCAGGGTTGCATACAAGTGTTGCAAAGAAAACTCACTAGTACTGCGCGACTACGAAAGTTACACCAACCATACTGTTGTAATTGTTTTATAGTTGCATCGATGTATGGTATCCCTGTGCGAGCTGTAAAGACTTTCTCAATCAGTTCATGATTTATTTCCTGACGAATACTATCAAACTTTGGATTGAGGTTTTTCCACTCCATCTCTGGTTCGTCTTCAAATTTTTGGATAAAGTGAGATTGCCAATGGAGTCTTGCTAAAAAGAGACTGATAGATTTTCTGTGCTTTTTCGCTGTTGGAGTTCATATATCTTTGAGTTCTTGCATACGGATAAGACTCGCATGAAAAACCTGCTTTATACTCAGACATCCATAAGTGATATATGGAGAGAGCCTGGAGCAAGAGCTTTGTGACTCAAATGGTTTTCCTATATCGTACATATATGAGCTACTTCTTTTTGAGAGGAAGCTTTCGAGTACTTGTAATCATGCATCTTCTCATCATCTTTGAATGGTCTTCAGCTGCTCTATTTTATTCTTTTGTTTTTGTATTGTTTCATGTGAAAGTGTTTTTATTTTTTCTGGTATTTGTATTACTGCTCATATCTTTTGAGGTGTATGTATGTCTTCTGACATTCTCTCTTTCCAGATTTTGCTCCAGTCATCTCTGGATTTCAATCTTCTTACGACTCAGTTCGTTGGGTATTCTTTCAGTTCTATATACTCTCTTTCCGACCACTTAATAACCTGCTTATCCCTCATATATGTCTCCCAGTTTCCAGTCTCTTCATGACTATGAATTGACTCTATTTCATAGTGAGCAGCGAGATGAGTAAATCCTGCTACTGCGTCATAGGGAAGATAGAGGAGAGGGATATTGTATGTTTCTAATTGAGTTTTTAGATATTCTAAGCTTTCGATAATAAACTTGAGATGAAAGTGAGAATAGTCTGGTAGCCTCATAATATGGGGCTCAAAAAAATACACTCAGATCGTAGGAATATCTGGGTTGATATTTACCAGGATTGCATTATCCTGAGTACGAAGGTTTCTCTTGAACCAGATGATTTGTATTT
>CALLBL010000021.1 GCA_937999345.1 uncultured Candidatus Altimarinota bacterium
GTATCAATTCCATTTTCGTATTATCAGACATTTGTAATCGAGGAAAAATACGGGTTTAACAAAATGACAAAGAAGATTTTCTTTTTAGATAGTATCAAAAGCTTGCTCGTATGAGCTTTTCTCGGATGAGTTCTCATCACACTTATCGTATGGATGTATAACTCCATAGGTGACAATTTTTGGCTCTATGCATGGGCACTGCTAACATTTGTTTCAGTATTTTTCATGATGTTTTATAGTAGTCTGATTGTGCCTATTTTCAACAAACAAACTCCACTAGAGGATGGAAAACTCAAAAAAGCCATAGAGAAATTTGCTGAAAAAGTATGATTTAAACTTGATAATATCTATGTAATCGATGGGAGTAAGAGAAGCACAAAGGCTAATGCATACTTCTCAGGGTTTGGTCCCAAAAAGAGAATCGTACTCTATGATACGCTCATAAATGATCTAAATACTAAAGAGCTCGTAGCAGTACTCGCTCACGAGATAGGTCACTACAAGAAAAAGCACACACTTCAAATGCTTGCTTTTAGTGTAGCTCAGACAGGATTTATGCTCTATATACTCTCTCTCGCACTTGGAAATCCTGATTTCTCTCTCGCACTATGAGCAAAGACTCCGAGTTTTCATATGGGAATTATAGCATTCGGGATCGTATTTGCTCCTATATCTATCGTGCTATCTCTGCTTGGAAATATAATGAGTAGAAAAAATGAATATGAAGCAGATGCGTACGCGAAAGAATATAATGATAAAAAAGCACTTGCAAAAGCACTCAAAAAACTCTCAGTAAATAATCTTAGCAACCTGACTCCTCATCCTGCGTATGAGTTTTTCTATTACTCTCATCCAGCTGTACTCAAGAGATTAGCAGCATTAGGAGAGAAATAAGCATCTTGAATAAAGATATCTTTTCTAATATAATTCTCAACTCACCCCTAACCCCTCTCTATACTAGAGAGGGGAATAGAATACCCCATTTGTACTTCAAAGGGAGATATTATGAAGCTGCTTCTTCCCTTTTAGAAAAGGGAAGATTGAGATGGGATAGAGATTGCGTTATATTTCAGATTAAAATCATCAAATCTAAATAGTCCAGATAAAACATACTCTGATATATCTAGAAAACTTTTTATATATATGCTCTTATGCTACGATAGTAGTAGATATTATATAAAAAGTTTTTATGTTTTTTCTCTATGAAAAGATAAGCAACACTCTGAAAGTCGACTACAATAGAGAAATCTATGAAAATGCACTCAGAGACCCAAAAAGTAAAGTCTGAAAAAAACTCTCTACTGCTATTGAGCTTCTCGTAATTATATCAGTAGTTATCATTATTATTGAGAGTATTGCTGATCTTGGATCTGTATATAGGCTCCCATTTTTTGTTATTGATTACATTATTGCAACTATATTTGCTATTGAGTATACGTATCGTTTGTTTCGTGCGAGAAACAAGCGTAAGTTTATAGCAAAGCCTATCAATATCATTGATCTATTATCATTTCTTCCATTTTTTATTGGAGTTTTGTTTATGCCACTGGCTGGAGTCGAAATCGTCAAAGTACTCAGACTCTTTAGAATACTCAGACTCATAGATCTCACAGTACACTCTGATATAGTGACATGATTTTTCAAAACAGTGAAAAACTATAAAAATGAATATAAGGCTATGATATCTCTTTTTGCTATTGTGCTCATCATCATATCAACACTTGTCTATTATGTAGAAACTCCAGTCAATCCTACCTTTGACTCAGTGCCACACTCTATCTGGTGGGGGCTCGTGACGATGACAGCAGTATGATACTGAGATATGGTTCCAGTTACAACAGCTGGGAGACTCCTCGGGAGTCTGCTCATATTTTTCTGACCTGTGATGCTCGCAGTTGCATCAGCTATCACTATACTAGTCTTTATGGATGTAGCAGAGTGACATAAAAAATTCTTTGAAAAAAACTGTAGTAACTGTAAACAGCTCAATAGAGAAGATGCTATATATTGTTATAACTGCTGAAAAAAGAAGTTTGAAAATATTATTTCAAAGAAACAAAGAAAACGAGATAAAAATCTCTAAAGATATACTTGTAATATAAGCGAAGCTGAGTATTTTTATACTCAGTTTTTTCTATTTATAATCACGTTTGTTTCCATGAAAGATACTTTTTACATCACTACCCCGATATACTATACCAACTGAGTTCCTCATATCGGACATAGCTATACATCTCTCATCTGCGATGTAATCACTAGGTACAACAAAATCTCAGGAAAACAAGTAAAGTTTTGTACATGAGTAGATGAAAATAGTCAGAAAGCTCTCCAATCAGCTGAGGAAGCGAACATGAAAATAGAACCATATCTCGATATGATGGCAGATAAGCACAAAGCAGTCTGGGATTGACTCGGTATAGAGTATACAGACTTTATTCGTACGACAGAGCCGAGACATCATGAGTTTGTGAGAGAAGTACTTCAGAAGTCTTTTGACAACGGAGATATATACGAGTGAGAGTACGAAGGTATGTACTGCGTATGATGTGAAGCGTTTAAAAAGGATGATGACTTAGTCTTTCTCAACAAAACTTCAAAAGAAACATTTCCTATCAGTCCAAAAGTAAAAGAGAGTGATAATATCATCAAAGTATGTCCTGACCATCTTAAAACTCCAGATATCATCAAAGAAAAAAACTACTTTTTCAAACTATCAAAATACGAAGATAAACTCAAGAAGCTCTACAAAGATAGGCCAGATTTTGTGATGCCAAGTGATCGTTTCAACGAAGTAATAGCTTTTACAGATAGATGACTTGAGGATTTTTCTATCAGCCGTGAAACCAATACCTTTGGTATCAAGCTTCCATTTGATGAATCTCAAGTGACTTATGTCTGGTATGACGCGCTTTTTAACTATCTCACAGTATGTGAAAAACCACACCTCACCCCAACCCTCTCCTACGAGGAGAGGGAGAAGCTACAAAAGGAATCATCTGCATTTTGGCCAGCGGATCTCCACGTGGTTGGTAAGGATATCATTCGTTTTCATGCTATTTACTGGCCAGCTATGCTGATGAGTGCTGGGTACGAACTCCCAAAAAATATCCTCACTACATGATTTTTCACGGTGGATGGGCAAAAGATTTCTAAGAGTCTTGGAAATGTAATCGATCCAGTTGAGTTTACACAGAAGTATTCTAAGGATTTACTCAATCTCTATCTGCTCTCGAGTTTCAATATCTGACAAGATTGAGATTTTGATCAATCTCAAGCAGTACTGACGTATAATGCAAAACTAGCTAATAACCTCGGAAATCTCGTAAATAGGGTAGTAGTACTGAGTTTGAAGCTGGATGAGAATGCTGGAAAATTGGATTGAAAAATTTCAAATACAGATATGTTACAAATGAGAATAGCTATGGTAGAACTTTCTAAGGAACATATGAAGCAATATGACTTAAAATGAGCCATCGATGCAATGTTTACATTCTTGAGTGTATTAAATAAATATACAGACGAGACACAGCCTTGGAATCTGCTCAAAACCAATCAAGAGGAAGCAAGAGAAGTCCTATATGCTCTCGCTGAGTGACTCAGACAAGTATGACTCTGTCTCTATCCATTTTTCCCTGAAAAGATGTCAGAGATGTTTGAAAAGCTGTGACTTGAGTGATATAGGGAGTCGCTAGAAAACTGATGACTCAAAGAGCTTCAAGACAGACAAGAAACTTTTCATATAAAAGAAAAGTGAAATAATCTCTTCGAAAGAATAGAAGTAGAATAAAATAAAGACCAGCACAAGCTGGTCTTTATTTTATCTAAATAGTTTTCCCCAGATTATTCTTATTGCTATTGCAATAGCATTTGCAGAACTCTGACCATTTTCGATAGAGTACTTTGTATACTTTATATGCACTGGGATTTCTTGGTATCTCAGTTTTTTCTTTGCGATAATTCCAAGTATCTCTGATCCATGAGACATCCTATCCATAGTGATCCTGAGGGTATCTAGAGTCTTTGATCTGATGACCCTGTATCCATTGTGAGTATCGGTAAAACGTTTTCCGGTAGTAGCGTATGTGAAAAATATTCCAAGTTTGAGTACAACAGTTCTGATAAAACTTGCATTGGTTTTACCTCATTTTAAAAATCTAGAACCTATAGCGATATCGAGATTCTTATCATTTTCCATAGCATCGACAAATCTGCCTAGATCTGATATCTGATGCTGTCAGTCACTATCATAAGTAACTATATAATCAACACTCCCATATCTCCTAATATACTCAAACCCTGTTTCGAGAGTAGCTCACTGTCATCTATTTTTGAAGTGATTAAGTACTACGATATTTTTATATTCCTGTTCTATCTTTCTCAGTTTGCTGAGAGAAGTGTCTGATGATCCATCATTGATAACTATAATATTTTTATATCCTTCTGATAATATTTCTTCTAGTATTTTTTTTATCTTTTTTGCTTCGTTGTATACTGGTATGATAAAAACTATTTTTCATTTTATTTTTTTTCTATCAGAGTTTTCTATAGCGAGCTCTCTCACGATAGATGTCATCTGAGTTTTTATATCCCAGAGCTTATTTGTCAGTGTGATACACACATAAAATAAAAATATAATCGAACTATAAATCAGTAAATCTACTCAGCTTACAATTCAGAAGAATCCTCCGAGTTTATCCAGGAGTCCTGGAAATATTACAAATAATGGTAAAAGTATACCTGCTCAAAGTAGGAGTAGTATATTGAAAAGATTGAGTTTTTTCTTTGTAAAAAAATCTACTGATATAATCACTAGCACCACACCTGATATGATGAATATTATTTGTAATAATGTCATTACCTTATATTAGTTTGAATAAAATTCCAACTATCCTTTATGGCTTGCTTGACTGTAAGTTTTGCTTTCCATCAAAGGATTTCTTTTGCCTTAATAGGGCTACAATAAGCACTTGCAATATCTCCTGATCTTCTTTCCACTATCTCATGATTAAGAGGATGTCAGATTATCTCTTCTGTGTAAGCAATCATTTCTTTTACAGAAGTTCATGTGCCAGTTCAGAGATTAAACGATTCAAATACAGCTTTTTTACCTGAGTTTTCGAGATACTTCCAGGCATCTAGATGCGCTTCTACTAAATCAACTACATGTATATAGTCTCTTACCCCTGTACCATCTATAGTATCATAATCATCTCAGTAAATAGAGAGTTCTGGTAGTTCTCAAGATGCAACTTTCATAATATATGGAAGTAGATTGTTTGGTATATCGTTTGGATCTTCTCATATAAGTCAAGATTCGTGTGCTCACACAGGATTAAAGTATCTTAGATTTGCCACTCTAAAATCTCTATGATTTGCTAGATCTCTGAGCATGTTTTCTATGATAAATTTTGTAGTTCCATATGGATTCGTTGTATTTCATGTGGGAGTATTTTCTATAAATGGAGGATTTTCATTCGGGTCGTATACTGTCGCTGAGCTAGAAAAAATAATATCTTTACAGTTATATTTTTCCATTATCTCAAAGAGATTATTACTCCCAACTACATTGTTTTCATAGTATTCATATGGTTTATCACAGCTTTCTCATACAGCTTTGAGTCCTGCGAAGTGAATAACTCCATCTATTTTATTTTCTTTAAATATTTTCTCTATGGCATCTTTATCTCTGATATCAGCCTCATAGAATTTAGGGGCTTTTCATGTGATGTTTTCTATGTGTTTCAGTACTTCTTTCGAAGAGTTAGATAGATTATCTAATATTGCAATATCATAACCAGCTTCTATAAATGTTACAGCAGCATGACTTCATATATATCAAGTTCATCAAGTAAGTAAGAGCATGTTTTTATTTTTTTAATATATTTTATATAAGACTATCATAGCATTTTCATCGATTCTTTCAAGTATTCATTCTACAACCAGTTGCTCCAAGAAATATTCATAAAACAAATAATCTTGTTCTTTGAGAAGTATGATATTTTTTATTCAGAGTCATTTGAGTTCACGGACAAATGGTATAGCTCAATCATAGACATCCAGACCCTTTTCTCTGAGGATTCACTTTGGAGCTATGTACTTTTCTATTATCTTGCTTTCTGGTCTATTGGACTGTGTATATATATCACCTATTTCTATATTATCACCAAATAATATATTGTTGCCAAAGAATTTAACTATTGAGCTTATGACAACTTTTTTTGTGAAATTAATTCACATATATCAGTGCCATGGAAATGAAAGTGTATCATAACATTTGCTTGTACGTCATTCATTTAGATAGCTACAAGTGTCGTTATTGCTTATTATCAACGGCTCTTTGATTTCTTTCCACTCCTCTGGATATTGTTGTATAGATATTTGTCCAAAAAATCATATGAGAGTAGCTGGAGTATATATGATTGGAACAGAGACTAAAAATATAATACTCAGGATTTTTGTTATCGAATGAATGTTATAAGTATTCATTTTACTTATGATAGCATTGATTCATATAGATCAGAAGTATGCATATATTATGATCAGAAACATGATCCACTTTTGTGGCTCTCTCATACCTTCGTAAAAAGGGAAGTATTCAAACATCAGATTATTTATATATCCAAATATTCCTGATGCTCATGTTCATAATCAAAGGATAAATGCTAGTACTCATATAACAATAAGACTCTTTTCATATTGATTGAGAGTTGTCTTTTTATGTTTTATATCTATTTTTGAAAGTATTCATATCAGTACGATAAAGAAGAGTATAAAAAACACATTCTTCCATTTACTATTTACAGATGTATTTGGTTTAAATCTTCACTCTTGTTCTCACCAGTATCCGTTGAGCGCAAGAGCATTAAAATACAGGTTTGTATCTCCTGATAGGGTCTGAAATGCTTGTCTATGATCAAGTCCAAAGTTATCTATTTGTCCTATTGTCCTTGCTCCAGTTTTTAGTATAGCAAAAGGTACAATCCAAATGAGATTTATTATCAGTAGACTTAATCATATTTTTGATAAGTTTTTTATTCATATTTTTTTGATATGAAATAATCAAAAAATAATAATAATGAAAAATATAAATATTGAATTATGTATTGATGTAAAACAAAGCAATAGTGAATAGAGAGAGATATATAATATATTTTTCCAAGATGGCTTGTTTGAGTATTCTTGTAATAAGTAAAAAAATAATGGATAGAGAGCGTAACTTAGATATACATTTATTTGTCCATCTATAAATCGACTGTATAAGAATGGGTTTAAAATCAATAAAAATACTCCAAATAATATTCCTGAGTTTTTACTATTTCATTTCAATAATAAATATCCTCAGATACTTGGTAGTATAAACACTATAAGGATAAGGATTTTTTCCATAACCCATATAGGAATATTGAAAAAGACAAATATCTGAGAAAGCATTCACACCCAATATATATTCCTTCATAGTTCTGGAATCCATCAATTTACATTTAAAACCTGATCAAGAGAAAAGATATAACCAGGTTTGAGTAGAGGAAATACTATTAATAGTATAACTAATCAGATAATATATTTAGGAATTTTATTCATAATTATTTTTTATTTAATCTTTTTCTTTTTGAAAAAAATCATTGTTATTAAGCTTAAAATAAGTCATAATGAACTATAGACAATAAAAAGATAGACTATCTCCTGTAAAGAATCTCAAAATTTATAAATAAATATAAACATAACCAGTATGACTGACATGAGTATTTTATTAATAATATTTATATTAAAGGCTACCATGGTTTTTATAATTATACTTAAATATGAAACAATACCATAATAAATTAACATTGGAGTTACTATATAATTATATGTTCAAAGACCAGATTTAAATATATTTAATATAAATTCTCAAAATAGTTTAAAAAATAATATTGCCGAAATAGTGAGAATTAAATACAGAATACTTATATTTGCAATTTTTTTGATAGGTATATTTTTTTTTGATACAAGTTGTGGATAGTATACTGTTTCTATGCTAATTCATAAGAATACTAAGAATTTACATATTACTGATATCATGGCATAATAGCCTGCTGTTTCTACATCAAATATATTTTTAATAATTAAGATATCAATATTCATAAATAAGGCGAATATAAGAGATCAAAATATGAAGTTAATAATTTCACTTTTGTCAGAGAGTAAATCAGATAAAAAAGTTTTCTTTTTTACATATTTTAATTTTATTTTTTTTCATAGTTTCTTATTTAGAACATGATTTATGTGAAAGAATTTTAAGAAATATAAAATATAAAATGATGATATAATTCATCAAATAGCTCCATATGTTTTGAGTCATAAGATAATGAGTGCTATACCTGTGGTAATTCTTAGGCATGGGTTTAATATCTGAAAGAAGGAAATTACCTTAAAGAGTCCATTAGACTGATAATAAGCATTTTGGTATACTCATGATATATGTAAAAGTAACATTGATCAAGCAAATAAAACTAAGTAGATGTCCTGAATCTTTAAATATGTAGATATCAATGGTGATAAAAGAATATAAAATCACAGGCTTATGACTCATAATAATAAGCCATATTTTTGTATCATGTAAATAATCTCTTTTTGCTCCTTATGGTTATTGGTTTTACGTAATTTTTTGATTGTGTAAAATGATAATCATGCAGTAATTACACTAAGGATATTAATAATGCTCATAAGACTAGCGAAATCAGCAAAATTTTCTACGGAGAGTATTTTTACCATTAAAATCTGATATACATAGTTGAGTCATCAAACTCAAATGGCTGTTATCGATAGCAACAATACTGAAATAAGATTTTTTGACATATATTTATGTTTGTTATTTTACGCTTATTTTATTACTTATTTTTATAAATCAAACTATGTTTTGATTAAATGCAATTAAATATAAATTGCTTTTTTGCTATTTTTCCCTAAAATACGCGCGCTTAATTAAATAATATAAATATAATGCTTATAACACCTCATGGTTGAAAACTTGTTTCACTTGAAACAAAAGCCAGTTCAGACACCTCCTACGAAATCACTATATCAGATGATATCATAGTTGATCTCAACAATATATCTAATGGTACATATTCTCCATTGAACTGATTTTTAAAAAAAGATGATTTTGAAAATGTAGTAGAAAATATGAGACTTGCTAATGGAACTATATGGTCTATTCCTATCGTACTTGATATTAATCAAGATGAAAAGAATGATTTAGATACTTGAGCTGTGCAATATGTTTTACTCAAGGATACTCAATGAAATGGGGTGGCTATATTGAAAAATGAAGAAATATATAGTTATGATAAGGATAGTTTTGCTAGTAATGTTTTTGGTACGACTGATACAGCTCACCCATGAGTTCAAAGAGTTTATGATATGAAAGATTATCTGATAGGAGGAGAATTATTTTTATTAGATGGATATAAATTTCCTCAAAATGGAGAACTTTCTTATACCCCATCTGAAGTGAGAAATATGTTTGAAGAAAAATGATGGGAAACAGTAGTGGCATTTCAAACAAGAAATCCTCCTCATAGATCACATGAATACCTCCAAAAATGTGCATTAGAAAATTGTGATGGACTTCTGATACACCCTGTAGTCGGAAAAAAGAAAACATGAGACTTTATGGATAAATACATACTCGGAGCCTATAAGATTCTTACAGATAAATATTATAAAAAAGATACTACGCTCTTGTCTACTCTTCCTATTGTTATGAGATATGCATGACCAAGAGAAGCAGTCTTGCACTCTATTATGAGAAAAAACTACGGTTGTAGTCATATTATAGTTGGGAGAGATCATGCTGGAGTAGGTGACTACTACGGAACTTATGATGCTCAAAATATATTTAAAAACTTTACTCATGAAGAGATGGGGATAAATGTATTAGGATATGAACATGCAGGATACTGTACTATCTGTGAAGAAGTAACATCAAATAAAACATGTCCTCATGGATATGAAGATAAAGTGCTGATATCTGGAACAAAGCTCAGAGCAAAAATAAAAGCAAAAGAGCCAGTTCCAAATGAATTTATTAGAAAGGAAGTTCTTGATTTTCTTGTTTCTGGTGATGATCAATTTGTACAATAAATATTTATATATAAAATTAGGATTATGAAAAAAACTCCAAACACATGATTTGTTCTCTGGTTTACTGGGCTTTCAGGAGCAGGGAAGACAACCTCAGCTGATGCTGTGTTTCAAAAGCTCAAAGATATGTGATACGAACATATAGATAGACTAGATGGTGATATAGTAAGAGAATCTCTTACTAAGGATCTAGGATTTACTAAAGCTGATAGAGATCTCAATATAGCGAGAGTATCCTTTGTGGCTGAGATACTCAGTAGAAATGGTGTAGGGGTACTTTCTACATTTGTATCTCCATATACACAGGCTCGTCAGAATCTCAGAGATAAATGTACAAACTATATAGAAGTATTTGTAAATGCTCCACTTGCAGAATGTGAAAAGAGAGACGTAAAGGGACTCTATCAAAAAGCAAGAGATGGTATCATACCAAATTTTACTGGTATATCTGATCCATATGAAGCTCCAGAAAACCCTGAAATAGAACTAAGAACTGACTTAGAAACTGTTGAAGAATCAGCTCAAAAAGTAATAGACTACCTTTTTGAAAATAATTATCTTTCAAAATAAACATGCTTGATCAAATAAATATCTCTGAAGTAGTTAGGATTGCAGAACATGCATGAAGTATCATCATGGATATTTATGAGAGTGAGAATATGGATATACAAGAAAAAAATGATGATGGCTATATGTCACCACTTACAAGAGCTGACACAGAGGCTAATGCCTATATAGTCAGTGAATTAAAAAAGCTCTATCCAACTGTAAATATGCTTTCTGAAGAAGAAAAAGAAGTACCTTATTATATACGCAAGGATTGGGAGTATTTTTGGTGTGTAGACCCGCTTGATGGAACTAAGGAGTTTATAAAGAGAAATGGTGATTTTACCGTAAATATAGCTCTTATGCATAGAGATACTCCTGTTTTAGGTGTCATATATGCTCCTGTGCATAAAACAAGCTTTTACTCAGTATTATGACAATGAGCATATAAAAAGAAATCAGAAAATATCATCCAGCTTATTCATAAAACAAAAAAAGAAATAAATCCAAAGGTACTCAGAGTAGTAGCAAGTCGTTCTCATAGATGAGAAGACTTAGATGCATATGTAGATGCTATCTGAAAACAAACTTGAAAAGAAATACAGTTTGTATCAGTAGGGAGTTCTCTTAAGTTTACTCTTATAGCTGATAATCAGGCAGATATGTATCCTAGGTTTGTTCCTACTATGGAGTGGGATACTGCAGCAGGCCAAGCAATACTTGAAGAGCTTTGATATAGTATTAAGATATTTCCAGAAGGAGATATACTTAAATACAATAGGGAAAATTTAAGAAACCCATTTTTTATAGCTGAATAATTGATACAATGAAATTAAATTTCAAAAAACTACCAGAACCTATCTATATATTTTTATATAGATGTTACGAAATATATTTTCTCTTTAAATTTCATATTCATTATATTTATAATATTCTCAAGTATTGAAATCATTGGCCTGTTTATTATAGGATTTTCTCCGATAAAAAGATTATCTACATAGAAAATACTAAAGTGGCTTGTACTTCTATAAAAACTGTTTTAAGAGAATCATGAGAAATGAAATCAAAATTTTCTTTGACTGGGTTAGATTTAAGTGATTATTTTATTTTTACATATGTGAGGAACCCATTTGACAGAATTGTCTCTTGTTATAACAATAAAATCACAAAGAAATCAGACTGGTGGTTGTATATTAGATATCCTTTTTATTCATTCAGGTATAATATCCGTAAGAATATGTCTTTTAAAGATTTTGTTCAGGAGATAGCAAAAATACCTGATGTAAAAAGGGATATACATTTCAGAACACAAACTGGTATAATTTACAAATATCTTCCTATTGAAGAATCTAATTTCATAAATTATATTTGAAGATTTGAGAATCTAAAGGAAGATTTCGATATTAATATAGCAAAAAAAATCTGACTCAGCGAATTACCTCAGAAAAATATCTCAAAAAAGAAATGAAAAAGCTGGAAGGATTATTATGATGAAGACACCTTGGAAATCGTTTATGAGGTATATAAGGAGGACTTTGATCAATGGTACCCAAATCTATATAAGGAAACTAAAAAAGAGCTATCATAGCTCTTTTTTTAGGTATATTAGAATTCGTATCAAAACAGCTCTATATCTTTTTGATATCTCTTACTAACTATCTCTCTTGTTTGTTCATCGTAATAGTCTCTATATGAGTTGTGTTTTGATTTCATTAAGTGAGGGAGTTGAATCTTTCATATTCATATTTTTTCAGCTACAAAATTAAAATCTTCTTGTAAGTTTTCAAATTTTCATACGTAGTCGACAATTTTTACCTCACCATTATATATGGTAAGGTATTGAGACCTAAAGTGTCTATCTGACTTATTATCTGGTATTTTTGCTATCTCCTGAACAAAGTCTTTGAAGTCCATTCATGCATAAAAGTTTCATATATATGTAAATTCAAAATTCACACCATTTACAAATGGCCAAAGATTATAGTTAGGATCATCTTTTATTCTATTTTTGTAACAAGATACTATTCTATCAAAGGGGTTACGTACAAACGCAAATTTGAAGTAGTCTTGATAACTATTAAGATTTTCTTTTTTAATATACGGAAAATTTAGGTTATGTACATTAGCTTCTTTAGTAAAAGCATTATTTTGATAATTATTTCTTACTTCTCATAATGCTAATTCATTAGCAATTATCTTCTTTATTGAAGAACATGCTACCTTTGAGATATAAAAGTATATAGCTTTTTTATTATGTATTACAATATTTTCTTGATAATCATAATTATTCCAATTCCATCAATATCATTTTTGTATATTGCTTAATAAAGTTAAAACCTTTCTTGTATTCGTTTTGTATGTTGTGTAATATACAAAATTCTTAAATTTATTTTTCATTTTTTTTCATAAAAATATAAGACTCTTGAATTAAAACAAGTATTAATAATATTCAAAAACTTCAAGCAGAGATCATGAGTGACAATATGTACCAAAATTGTTTTTGATAAATCAATACTGCATAAAGTTCGCTTGTTCATTTCATTTCATTAGGAATATCGTCTTGTTTTACTAACCATGTATTTCCAATAAAATTTCACTCAAAATGATTCGATTTATTTACTCATGGGGCTGATAAATACTTATAATCATTTAATGAGTCTAAATGAGATCTTCATTCTATAATGCATGAACGATTATTTGTAATGAATAGATAATCATTTGTATTGTCACATTTATAAGATAAAAATTCTTCTTTTGTAATCCATTTTAATTCCCAATTTATAGAAAATGTTTGATTTAAATGGATTAAGAATGGATATGAAGAATCTATATTTGATATTTTTAATATAAATTTTGTAGGGTTTACATTGGAAAGTTTATAATCAATTCTAATACCTTGATTAATAGAAGACAAAGTATTATCTTTTATATATTTTAATCAATTATAAGAAGTATCGTCAATGATTACTGGTCGTGAGATTATATCAATAGATTCATTAAAGAAGTTTTTAATATTTTTTGTATAAATATCTTTAGGTGAGTATATAAGATAGTCACTTTCTTGTTCTCATTTTATTCAATATATAATAAAATTTTCTGAATCTTTTTTTATATATAGTCTTTCATCTTTTTTAAATTTATCTTCAAAAAATATAGATTTTGATTCATTATCATGAGGTCAATAATAGCTACCAAACTCTCAAGGCATAGCATTTCTTATATTCTTTAATACAAATATATTTTTTAAATTAAGTATTG
This sequence comes from uncultured Candidatus Altimarinota bacterium, assembly GCA_937999345.1. Taxonomy (GTDB): domain Bacteria; phylum Patescibacteriota; class Gracilibacteria; order BD1-5; family UBA6164; genus CALLBL01. The sequence continues at coordinate 13,930 of CALLBL010000021.1, forward strand.
CAGAGTTTGCAATTTCCTTATTATCTTTTGAGTGTATTAAATCATGTAATTTTTTCTGTTTTACATTTACTATTCTTAAATTATCAGTCAGTAAAGAATTGTAGTTTGCATTATTATACATTATTAATGGATATGGAGCCCATTTAAAGAGTATTTTAAAGCCAGGATAAAATATTGAAGGTTCTCGTATCTCATTTTCTTTATTATAGAAAGTTTCTACATAATCCTTAGGGATAAGGTCTTTATTTAAAACTCTTAAACTTTCATTGTTTCATAAAACTAGATGTGAAGTTATCGGCAAAGTTGATAAAAATATGTAGATGTATATGAAATATATAATTATTTTTTTTTGTTTTCATGATTCTAATGATAATCAAATTAGTAATGTTAATACTGTTATTAGAATAATAAATAACCAATTTGTATTATTAGCAATAAATGGAATATATTTATATGTAATATTTACAAAGGTTTCTTGTTGTAAAAAATTTGCTCATCACTTAATAAATATACATCATAATCATATAGTAATTAATAAGTAGCTTAATTTTTTATGTTTTCATTTATAATTCACTATATTGGTTGCAATCATAAATATTGTAAAGAAAGCAAAAAATATGATATAAATAGGATTATTTTTAAAATTACGGGCAAAATTGTTTGCAGTTAATTCTTCTATTTGAAAATTTTTATAAAATGCTAGCTTTTTACTTGCTTCATACTGGAATCAACCATTATTTGTTGTTAAAAAGTTTCATACTCATTTAAAATATTCTTTCTCTCATGAGAATTGAATATATGATAATGAAAATAAGAAAGGTAAAAAACAAAATAATATTAATATTATAATTGATATAGAGAAAAATTTATTTTTAACTAAAAATTTTTTTATTGTTTTAAAGTAAAAGCAACCTAATAATAATAATAATAATAAGTATAGTCAGAATACTCTTGTGTAGCTTATTAAAAAAAGTAATCAAATGATTAATAAAGGAACATATAAGAACCTTTTTGTCTGCATGATTTTGATTACTGAGAATAATATTATACTTATAGATGTATATGCAAAAAGGAATCAAGTTAAATTTAGGAAGTATATACTAACTGGATTAAAGGTAAAAAACAAACCTCAGTAAAATGCTGATTTTTTATTTTTTGTTATTTCATACAAAGTTTTATAACTAAATATGAAATTTAATAAAAAGAATATAAGGTACAATACATATTGTCAAAAGAATAGATAAAAACTTCACAATATTCTTGAGAAACCCATTATAGAATTATCAAATCCGAAATAAGTACCCATTTTGATTGAGTATAAAAAATTCATATTATATGAAAATAATCATTCACGAATTAATGATATCCATGCGTTATCAAGAAACATCCAATAATTTCATTCTTGTATAAAAATCAAATACAATACTAATAAAAATAGTAACGTACTATACAATATTATTTTGATCATCTTTTTAATATTTTTTTTAATAATCTATTAACCTTTTCTTTTTGTTTTCAGTTTAATGAAATTCATAATATATAATGAATATACATTCATATATGATTTTTTAATCCTATTTTTAAGTTATATTCTTTTATCATTTCTTTCCTTAACTGATAATTTCTTTTTGCAATAGTCTTAGAGTGTGTATTTGAAGAATCATCATGCTTTCTATAGCTATAAATAATATCATTTAAGTTTGCTCATATTAAATTATATCAAAGTAAAGCTCTGTATGTCCAATCATTATCTTCTGTATACAAATATTTATCTCTATAAACTCATACTTTATTATAAGCATTAGCTTTTATCATTGCACATCAATGAATAAGAGTTAAATATAGAAATAAATCTTGTTTTATTTTATTTTGTTCTTTAGGCTTTCTCATTATTCAAGTTTTCTTTGAATCTGAGTCTATGATTATGCAATCTCAGGATACAATATCAGTATTTTTATTTTTGATTAGATATGATATTTGTTTTTCAAATCTATCTAACATTGATATGTCATCACCATCCATTCTAGCAATGTATTCTCATCTTGCTATCTTTATTCAATGATTTAAGTTTTTAACTATTCATTTATTTTTTTCATTTTTGATATAAATAATTCTTTTGTCTTTTTTTTGATACTTTTTTATTATTTCATTAGAGCCATCTGTTGAAGCATCATTTATTATAATAAACTCAAAATTTCAATAAGTTTGATCTAAAATACTACTTATTGACTCATCGAGATATTTTTCACAATTATAGAACGGCATTATAACTGATATGAATGGAGTTGTCATTTTTTGTTATTTTAATTTTAATAAGTATTGCCCATAACTATTCTTTTTTAGCCCTTCTCCTAATGTTTTTAGTTCATCATGACTAATATATCATTTTCTCCATACAATTTCTTCTGGGCAGGCAATTTTGAGTCACTGCCTTTCTTCGATTATCTTTACAAAGTTACTTGCTTCTAGCATATTTCAAGTGGTTCCTGTATCAATCCACGCATATCATCTGTGTAAAAGTTCTATTTTTAAGTCTCATTGATTCAAAAACTCTTCATTCACTGAAGTGATCTCTAGTTCTCATCTCTCACTTGGTTTCACTCATTGCGCAATTTGTATTACATCATTTGTATAAAAATAGAGTCAGACAACAGCAAAATTACTTTTTGGATTCTCAGGTTTTTCTTCGATAGAGAGAGCATTCTTATTTTCATCAAAATCTACTACTCAGTAACTCTCAGGGTTTTCAACTTCATAAGCAAACACAACTGATTTTTTTTCTTTTTGAACACTTTCAATCGCATTAGTGAGTAATCAAGTCAGACCATGCCCATGTAAAAGATTATCTCATAAAATTAAACATACATCGTCATCTCAGATAAAATCTTTTCATATAATAAAGGCTTGAGCAAGTCAGTCAGGACTTGGTTGTACGGCATATTGTATATTAATTCACCATTTCTTACCGTCTCAAAAGAGGTTTTTAAAACTTTCGTTATCGTGAGGGGTAGTGATTATCAGTATGTCTTTTATTCATGCTAATAATAACGTAGATAAAGGATAGTATATCATTGGCTTATCATATATAGGCATAAGCTGTTTTGATATAGCTTTGGTAATAGGGTAGAGTCTTGTACCACTACCTCATGCAAGTATTATTCCTTTCATAGTCTATTAGTTATTTTTATAGTAATCAAGAGTTATCTTTATTCATTTTTCAAAATGAATCTTTGGAAACCATCATAATTCATCTTGAATTTTTTTTGCATCTATTGCATATCTTACATCGTGTCATGCTCTATCAGTAACATATGATATATATGATTCATCTTTTCACATTTCACCTATAATCATTTTTGTTATTTCTAAATTGGTATATTCATTATTTCCTCAAATATTATATATCTTTTTTGATTCTGCCTTTGAGAATACCTCCCATATAGCATCACAATGATCTTCTACATACAACCAATCTCTAATATTACTTCAATCTCAATATACTGTAACTGCCTTATCTTGTTTCAAAAGTGAAAAGAAGTGTGGGATGAGTTTTTCGTTATCTTGATTTGGTCAGTAGTTATTACTACATCTAGTGATGACATAGTCTATTCAATAGGTTCTACCATATGCTTTTACATAAAAATCAGAACTTGCCTTTGAGCAACTATAAGGACTTGACGGGTTTAATGGTGTTTCTTCTGTGAAAAATCAACCATTAGGAAGATCTCAATATACTTCATCTGTTGAGATATGGTGAAATCTTTGTAGGTCAAACTCTCTGTGTAAATCTAATAAATTTTGAGTTCCAATAACATTTGTTTCTGTGAATATAGTTGGATTTTTGATACTATTGTCTACATGTGATTCTGCTGCAAAATGTATAATGTCGGTAGGAGTATATGTTTCATATACTTTTCTGAGCGACGATTTATTTCTAATATCTACTTGCTCAAATGAGTAATTGCTAGCATCTTGGACTTCTTTTGAAATATTTTCTAGTTTTCAGGCATATGTAAGAGCATCTATGTTTACCCAGTGTATATCTAGGTGCTTATTTACATATTTATTGAGAAAGTTTGATCAAATAAATCAAGCTCATCATGTTATTATAATTGTTTGTTTCATAGGTAATATTTTTTTATTATATTATCAAGATAGATTTCTGTATCTATAGATAATGAATTGAAAAGAGATTTAGATATTTCTGTATTAAAATCAATTCAATCTCATTTATTTTTTATAATATATTTTCATTGTTTTCATAACTGCTTTTCAAATGACTTCACTACTTCAAGTATGCTATACGAATTTGGATTATTTATATTTATAATTTTATTTTCTATCTTATTATTATCTTTTAGATAGAAATCCAGCATTTGTATGAGATGATCTACATCTAATATATTTCTTTTTGCTCATCCCCATATTTCTATAGATTTCTGTGCAATAATACTATTATATAGAAAATTTATTATTGTTCTAGGATTTCATCATTCTCATACAATATTTCAGATTCTTACTATTAGATAGTTGCTTGATTCTTTTTGTATGATTGATTCAATATTTAGCTTATGTTGTATATATGCTTCTTCAGAGAGTGATATATCATATATGCTACAACTACTAAAATAAATAATCTTTTTATTAGGAATCTTAATATATTCTCGTAATAAGTTAATTTCTCTTGTGCAATCTACTTCTGTACAGTGTTTTGAATCAGAGACACCAGATGCAAAAAAAATATATTCATCAGAATCAATTTTTTTTAGAGCTTTTCAGATAAGTCAGTTTCAAACTATCATACTTTAGTGATTTTATTAAATAGCCAGAGAACAAATCTTGGAGGTAAAAATTGCATACACCATGTTCCTCAATAATAAAACCTTCATTTTAACGGTATTTTATATCATAATCTAAGAGCATTTTTTCTAGCTTTTAGAGCACTTTTTATCATAGTCTTTTGTTGTTTTATTATAGAGTTACCTCAAAAAACTCTGTATTTAGACAAATTTTGTTGTATGTTGTATAGTTTAAAATATTTTCACATCCTAATCCACATATCCAAATCCTCAGCATTTTTATAATTATTATTATAAAATCAAACTTTATCAAAACACTTTTTTCTTATTAAAACAGTATTCTGGCCGAAAGGGTTTCTATACCAAATAGATTCTATACACTCTTGATGTGTTCTTGGGAATTTTTTTTCTCAAATTTTTTGTGACGTAGTATTTATTATATCAAAATTAGTACCACAAATACCTATCTTAGAATTCTCAGGAAGCTCCATAAAATCTAATTGAATTTGTAATCTTTCAGGGTAAGCAGCATCATCACTATCTAGGAAAGCTATATACTCTCAAGCTGCAAGTTGTAAAGCCCTATTTCTAGAATAAACGATATGCATATTCTGTTCATTTTTGTAAGCTTTAATTCTTTTATCTATTTTTGCATATTTCTGAATTATTTCCCAACTATCATCTGTACTTCAATCATCAATAATAATAAATTCTAAATCACTAAATGATTGATTAAGAATACTTTCTATAGCTTCACCAAGGTATTTTCAACAGTTATAATTTGGCATTATGACTGATATTTTCGGACTCTTCATTTATTTAATATTTACTGTATCTGATATAATATATACTGGCCTTTCTCTTGTTTCATTATATATTCTTCATATGTATTCTCATAATATCCATATAAATATAAACTGTAGTCCCATAACTCAAAAACCAATTACAGATATCCATTTGTATAGTTGATATAAGTATATATCTCATGATATTATCACTTGTGTAGCCATGAAGGTAGAAAATATGAGAGATAGAATAATCATTATTATTCAAATAATAAATCATATACGTAAAGGAAACATAGAAAAACTCAATACCCCATCCATTGCTAACTGAAAAAGCTTTCTAAGAGTATATCAGGATTCTCATTGAGTTCTTTCAGGTCTTACGAAGTCAACATATCATGTTTTGAATCCTAACCATGCAAACATGCCTCTTATATATCTATCTTTTTCCTTTAATCCAAGAAAGGCTTTAAGAACTTTTTTATCAATAAGCCTGAAGTCTCCTACATTTCTAGGGATTCTTGTGTCAGAAATAAGAGATAATATTCTATAATATAGAATTGCAGTTTGATTTTTTAAAAATGAATCATTTCTATCAGTTCTTCTTGCATATACTACTTCAAATCATTTTTCCCATTCAATTATCATATCTCTAGCTACTTCCACAGGATCCTGTAGATCAGAATCCATAGATATAATTGCTTCTCATGTTGCTTTTTCTAATCAAGCAGTAAGCGCTCATTGGTGGCCAAAATTTCTACTTAAGTTAAGTCATATTATACGCTTATCAGACTCACTTAATTTTTTTATTCATTCCCATGTTTTATCATGACTTCAGTCATTTACTAATACGAGTTGAAAACTATAAGTATCATCTGATAGTAATATTTTATCTAATTGTTTATACAAAGGAGTAAGATTTTTTTCATCGTTATAACAAGGAACAACGATAGAAATTAGAGATTTTTTCTTTGGAGGCATAATAAAAAATTGCAGATATTTTTAATCTGCAAGATTATATAAAAAACCCATGAAAAATCAAGTTTTCCTTTGTGAGTATTAAGCGAAGAAATAGCAGGTTACTTCCCAATTCACTCGTAAACTATACCTAATTTTTTTAATTTGTCTTTTTTCCATATATTTCTCCCATCTATGATGAGGTTTCATTTCATCTGATTTTTGATCTCTGTAAAATCAGGATTTTTAAACTCACCCCACTCTGTCAGGAGTAGAAGTGCATCTGAATCAGATAATGCGTCAGATGATACATCATGAAAACTGATAATATCTGACCTATCCTTAAATAGCTCTTTCATGCGATCCATAGCCTCTGGATCATAGGTCTTTATCTGAGAGACTCAGAGGTCTATTAGTCTCTTCATGATCTGTATACTTGGAGCATCTCTGATATCATCAGTGTTTGGCTTGTAGCTGAGACCCCATATAGAGATAGTACTTCCAGCTATACTTATATACTTTTGTAGCTTATCTATCACTATGAGTTTTTGTCTTTCGTTTACTATTTGTGTATCTGAGAGTATTTTGAAATCTATTCAGTTTTCTTTTCCTGTTTGTAGGAGTGCTTCTATATCCTTAGGGAAACAGCTTCCTCCATATCATATACCTGCACTCAGAAACTTTCTTCCTATCCTACTATCTGATCACATACCTCTACTTATATCCTCTATATCTGCTCATACTACCTCTGCGAAGTTTGCTATCTCATTGATAAAACTGAGCTTGGTAGCCAAAAAAGCATTGGATGCGTACTTGATAACCTCAGCTGATTTTATATTGGTCGATATGATTTGATATCCATTTTTTGATATAGGTTTATATAGCTCCTCGAGTATCTGTTTTGATTTTTTATTTTCGACTCCTATCACGACTCTATCTGGTTTCATGAAGTCCTGGATAGCATTTCACTCTCTGAGAAACTCAGGGTTAGAAGCGATATCAAAAGTGATAGTTTCTCATCTGTGATTTATCTCATCTTGTATGATTTTTTCACATATCTCTCCAGTACCAACAGGTACGGTAGATTTATTTACAAATACTTTGTAAGAATCTATATGCTCTCAAAAAGTCTTTGCTACTTGTTTTACGTATTTGAGATCAGCTTTATGATTATTTTCCTTATCTGGAGGAGTTCCTACAGCAGATATAACTACTTCTCAAAAGAGGACTCCAGCCTGAGCATCAGTAGAAAACTGTAGATTTCAGTTATTAAAATTCTTGACCACGAGCTCACTGAGTCCTGGTTCATAGATAGGTATGATTCACTCTGTGAGCTTCTGTATCTTGGATTCATCCACATCTATACACATGACATGATGTCACATATCAGCAAAGCATGTACCAGCTACGAGTCATACGTATCCTGTTCAAAATATTGTTATTTTCATATTTTAATTCAATAATAATAATACAAGCCCAATAAGTTTATCCTTGTCTCTTGGGTCACTTTCTGCTATCAGTAGAGTTATCAGGGTAAGGGTTTCAGGATTTATTTTTTCTATATTTTTATACTCTGATTTTTGTAAAAACCAAATAAAACTAAATGCTCCACTACGCTTGTTTCCATCTGTAAATGCATGATTTTTTACTACGAAGTATAGGAGGTGAGCTGCTTTTTCTTCGAGAGTAGGGTATAGATCTTGTCAGTCAAATGACTGAAATATATTTCCTATAATACCATCTATACTTCAAGCTTTCTTTTCCTGAGCAAAGAGTTCTGTTGCCTCAGATTTTGATATGAGTTCAGCTTTAAGCTTTGCGATTGTTTCTAGTAACTGAGTACTTGATACTTTGATATCAGTTTTATTGATACCTGTTTTCGGAAAGAGTTGTTTATCATATGATTCTAAGCTGAGCCAGGTACTTGCATAATCTTGTATGAGGTTTAGTACATCAGAGTTTTCTAGCTTTTTTATACTTTTACTATCTAGTGAAGATATTATTTCTAATGCTTCTTGAAACTTCTGAGTATTTTCTCTGAGGAGTTTTTCATTTATAGAATATCACTGAGTGATGTATTGTTTTAGTATAGAGTTTGCCCATCTTCTAAAAGATATTGCTTGCTTGCTATTGGTTCTATATCCTACAGCTAAAATGATATCTAGATTATAATGTTTAATATTTTTTGTTTGTGTTTTTCATGGTATAGCACCATGTAAAGTGGTATGTGCAAAATCTGCACATACCACCGACTCATCTAGTTCTCCATTTTTAAATATATTACTAATATGACGAGTAGCTACAGTTCTATCAATTCAAAAAATATTTGCTATATCTTTTTGAGATGCCCAGAATGTTTCATTGTTAAAATCCTCACGAAGTAATATTTCTCCGTTATTTCACTGATAAATTATCGATGTATTTTCTTCTTTCATATATGAGAATTATTCCCAACTTGTTCCAAATGAGAACAAGTTGGAATTAAAAAATATTATTATTGTTTTCAATTGTTGCAATTATTGCAACAACTCAGTAGTAATATGCATTTTTTGCATATTCCTTTTTTATTCCTTCTCAAAATACCTCTTTTTCGTGAAGTAGAGATCATCCTCTATAAGTTTCCTATTTTTTGCTATCAAATCTCAGATAATCCCAAGCGCAAAGAACTGTACTGCGATGATGAGAAATACTCCAGAAAGTACGAGTGACTGAATCCTCCCAGTGTCTACTGGGTTGATAAAGTAGTAATACATAAATCTGAGTATACCTATAGCTCAGAGGAATAAAAATGGATATCCAAGCGTAAAAAAGAGCTTCATAGGGTTATACATAGTATAGACTCTGAGTAATATCTGAGTCGTCTTATACATGTGATGATACATGTTTTTAAAGAGTCTAGAAGGTCTGGTTGGCTTATTGGTCTTTATCTTTATATAGTCTATTTTCATCTTTTTATTTCCAGCTTGGATGAGTGTGTCTACTGCGTAGCTAAACTGAGATGTGACATTGAGCTGCAATAGGCATTCACGACTATAGGCTCTAAATCAGCTCACACTATCAGGGACAGATGTACCAGAGAAGTATCTCACTACCATACTTCATAACCACTGGAAAAACTTTTTGAGTGGAGAAAAATGCTTGATGTTTGATGTCTGACGATCTCACATAACCATATCAGCTTTTCACTCGAGTATCGGTTGTATGAGATCTGATATATATTTGCTTGGGTATTGATTATCTCAATCAGTATTTACCACTATATCTGCTCACTCTTTGAGTGCATGTTCGATTCATGACTTAAAAGCGTATCCAAGTCATTTATTGCCTGTATGTTTTACTATATGTTTTACTTTATACTTTTTTGCTATTTCTATAGTCTTATCAGTCGATCCATCATCTATGATTTGAGTTTCTATTTGAGTGATTCATGGTATCTGAGATGGAATCGTTTCAAGTACACTTGCAAGTGTCTTTTCTTCGTTATAGCAGGGGATTTGAACTATGAGTTTCATGTATGATAGATTCTATTATTAGTATTACTATAAATTATAAGGATATATCGTATTTTTCTAAAACTTATTTTTAAAAATAAATCCTTCCCTTTTAGAAAAGGGAAGGTGGCTGAATGAAATGAAGTCGGAAGGGATAGTTCCTAGAAAAAACAAGCACAAAAAAAGACCTACGAATTATATTCGTAGGTCTTTTAGGAAAGAAGAAATTATAACATCATAGCGAGTTTTAGTTCGATATATTTAAGTATATCAAGTATTCTTTCATTTCCTTCGTATCTTGCTTCAGCAAGTTCTATTCTGTAAGCTACCGTAGCAATTGCTTTGAGACGAGCTGTATTACTAAGTGTGTTTATTTTCTTTTTGAATCCAAACATAGCTCTGTTTATTTTTACTTTCATAGAAGTAGAAAGTGTAGCACCAGGAAGCATAGAAGCAGAATCTTCTACCATTCTAGCACTTACGTACCATCTACCAGTGATTCCACCGATTGGAGTACATGTAAAGAGACTAAGATTTTTTCCAGCTTTAGGAAGAAGAATTTCAACATCAGTAGGAGAAATTTCTTTCGAAACTTCAACTACAAATCTCATTCTATCGTATTCACCAGCTGAGTTTCTCTTGTATACCCATACTTCTTCACCAGCATCAAGTTCTATAATTTTACCGAAGATAGTTTTATATCTACCTCCATCGTTTGTATAGTATGAAGAGTGAGCAAATATAACTGAGTTACCAGATTCACCAGGCATTTGCGTACCAGGGTAGTGGATAGCACCAGTTTGAAGTGGAGTATCGTAGTCAAATGCTTCACCATTAAGAGCTTTTGTCATTTCATTTGCAGCTGCCATGTTTATTGGAGCTACTACTCATGTAGTTGGTATAACTACGTATGAGTCTGCATCTCTATCTTGAGTATATGGGATAGTATTTATCCAATAACTTGCTTCACTAGGAGCAACAGAAAGAGCAGATGCTTGAAGCCAAGTAGGGAAGTCAGTAGCAACTCTAGGATTTGCATAAACCTTTATTCCTTTTTCAGCAATAGAAGTACCAGTTTGAGGAAGAATAGCAGGAAGCTTGAGTCCTGTTTCAACTATTTCTTCATCTTTTTGCATAGCTTCAGCTTCTTCTTTTAATCTTTTGAGTTCAGCTATGTATTTATCTACATCTACACTAGCACCACCATTTGAGCTAGAAGTAGAACTAGAACCTCCACCAGAAGAGCTAGAAGTAGAACTAGAACCTCCACCATTTGAGCTAGAGCTAGAGCTAGAGCTAGAGCTAGATGAAGAACCTTCACCAGAACTCGAGCTACTAGAACTTGAGCTAGAAGATCCAGATCCTCATCCTCCACCAAGACTCCTTAGTTGTCCGTTAGAATCTCTACCGTTTACGAGTATTACATTACCATCAGCATCAGTATCAGCTCCGGTAGCATCAGTAGTCTGAATACCAGCATCTGCATCACCGTTACCGTAACCGTAACCGTAACCGTAACCGAATCCGTTATCACCTATACCAAATCCAAAAAGGAATTCAGTAGGGTTTGGTACACCAGCGTCTGATACACCATCTATTGTTCTAAGAAAACCTCCAAGTACACCAGTTACACTTAACGCAAGGAAAAGTGTAGCAAGAGTAACGACTGAAAGAATTCTTGACATAAATTTATTATTGTCTGTCATCTTTTTAAATCTTAAAAAATACTAAAATTACCTTTATGAAATAGGTCAAAAAGGTTGTTTGTTGTTGCAAAGGGGGTTGAGATGCAAGCCATCTCTGGGCAAATTCAGATCATTTTAATGAACCGTCTCAAAGCTTAGAGCAGCGCCTAAGTCCAAAACATTTTATTTATTTCATGGGGAAAATCAACTTTTTTTTGAAAAAAATATTCTTTTTGTTATAAAGGATAGGTATTTATACTCAACAATAATTTTATGCTTTGAACCAATTCTAAATATTTATACTTTTTCCTGGTATGAGTATTTGTATTTTTATGCTGAGTTTCACTGACTTTTTCTGGTCAAAAACTCTGAACTAACTTTATATATCTCTTTACTGTGCTACTTTTACCTGTTTTTGATTATATACTAAATACTGTATGGAAAGAGTTTGATAGATCAGTTTTTCGTCTCGATTCAACTTCACTCTTCAAGGTGATTTTATTTGTTATTATAGCAGGTATAGTCTACTGATTATGACATTCACTCTACGCTTCTCTCACTATACTTTTTCTTGCGCTATTTTTGCTATTTAATCTCGGATCTAAAATACCGTTTTTTATAGCACTTATACTATTTTTATATTCGGCTATATATATAGTATCAGGAAATACGAATATAGCAGATACTCTATCTATATATGCTTATTATTATCTTATTATATGAGTAGTATTGCAGGTGTATCATTTTTATCTTATAAAACTTTTGCCAAGTGAACAACAATAATCCAATCAAAAATCTACAAGACAAACTTGATGCTACGCTTGAGAAAAAGTCTAAAGTCATCAAGAAAAAACTCAAGAAATCAAATAAAAATCAAGACTATATATATAAAGTTATAGCTGTAATATTTTGACTTTTACTTGCATATGAAGGAGCTATGTGGCTGTGGAGTCACTATACACTCGAGCGTGCTGTGGTAGTTTTTATTGCTATCAGTCTTTTATATTTCTTTTTGAAAACATCGTCTAAAAATAGTTTTGCTTCCAAAACAATGGCATTTCTCAAAAAATATAAAAATGAGTTTGTATATGGGGCTTTTATTCTCTACTTTCTTGTATTTTTAGCTACTTTTATATTTAAAGTATCAGATATATTTGTGTACGCGACCTATGCTATGATAGCTGTTTACGCATTTTTCAAGACACTATGATTTCAGATAGATTACACACTTCCAAAAACAAAAGTAATGAATTCTATATTTTTGAGAGGTATGATTATTTCTATGTCAGTATTTTTAGTGGTATGCCACTATATACTTTCTGCTTATGGAGTAGTACTCTCAAGTAAATTGCTTTACTTTGCTTTAGGAGTTTTATACATAGTGCTTTTTGTGTTTTTCTTTTGAGAATGAAGCTTTAAGGATCTTCGTTGGTATCTAAAATCGAGAAGATTTAAGCGTTTTGTTGCCAGCAATACCTATAATATACTGAGTCTTCTTGTTATATTTTTTACGGTGACAGGACTCGCGTACAAGTTTGGGTATTTTGATAATCTATTTAAAAAAACTCCAACTGAAGTAATTGTAGAAACTCCAGAGATAGAAGATGTTATTACACCTGAAGAGATAGTACCAGAGAAACCAACTACGAGAGTAGTGGTAAAAAAGATATCTGAGGTATATCAGTTCAACAACAGACTTGAGGTTTGAAGTGAGTGAGAAGAAGTTACGAGACTCCAATGATTTCTCTCAAGTATGCAATACTTAGAATCAGAGCCTAACTGAGTATTTGACGAAGCAACGAGACTTGCACTCAGAGATGCACTCAGAGAAAAATGTGACTGGCCAGAGACTACCAAATGAATACTTGGTACACAAGCAATGGCATGTATCAATAGTCTCGAGGTACAAGTGGTAGAGGATATCCCAGAAGATGAACTCACAGAAGAAGAATTAGATACAAGCTCAGAAGAAATAATAGAACAAGAATCAGAACCAGAATCAGTACCAGTTGTAGAAGAAGTAACTCCAGAAGAACCCGTAGCTCCAGAAGTAGTCACTCCTGAACCAGAACCAGTCGAGGTAGTAGAACCAGAACCAATTGAAGTAGTGGAGTCAGAACCAGAAACTACTCCTGAAGTCGTAGAAAATAATCCAGAAACGAACCAAATTAGAAGAGTTTCAGATCTCTATATATTTACCGAAACACTTCAAGCTGGAAGTACTGGGAACTGAGTAAGTAATCTCAAGGATATACTGAGTGTGCTTGGTTACTATAGGTGAGAGCTGAGCCCTGATTTTGATGAAGAAACGAGAATAGCCCTCAGAAATACACTCATACAAGAATGTAATTGGCCAGAATCAACAAAGGGGATACTTGGGCCACAAGCGAGAAGCTGTATAAATACTCTTGAGCTTCCTAATCAATAATACTATGGAGCTAGCAGATTTATTACAATTTTACGCATTGACACTTTTACCTATAATTATCCTAGGATCTGGGTACTTGAGTCTCAAGAAAATACGCAATAAAAATAAGAAGAAAAAATAATGATATATATGATACTTCATAATCCGAGATGTAGTAAATCGAGAGAAGCACTCAAGATACTTGATAACTCAAAGGTAAAATACGAAATTAGAGAGTATCTCAAAAATACTCTCGATGCAGAAGAAATAAAAGAGCTACAAGAAAAATTATGACTCTCGCTCATCGAGTTTACTCGCACATCTGAACCAGCCTACAAAGAGCATAGTCTCTCTCGTGATTCATCTGATGATGAAATACTTAAGGCTATGATTCAGAATCCAAAACTCATAGAGAGGCCGATAGTATATACCGATACTGAAGCAGTGATAGGGAGACCCCCTGAAAATATAATATCATTTATAAAGAAAAAATAATTATGAAGATAATAGTAAAAAATAAAGAATGAGACATCATAAAAGAGCTCGATGGAACCATCAATAAAACGCTCTTATGACAACTGACTGACGCAGGAGTCGAGATACCAAATGCTTGTAGGGTGGGTATGTGTAGCGCATGTATGTGTCACATAGAAAGTGGATGAGAACATTTGGAAAAATCATTCAAATGAGAGGCAAGTTTTCCTCTCTGAGATACAGAAATCATGACTTGTATCTGAGGTCTCAAATCTGAAGATGACTGAGAGATAGTTCTCAAGACAGTATATTAAGTTTTATTTAAGATATCTTATATATACTTCACGTACTTAATTGCTAATAAAAAATAATATGATACAAATATTTACATCGGATAACTGTCCGTATTGCGTTTCTGCAAAAGCATTTCTACAGAGTATGGATATAGAATACTCAGAAATAAATGTCAGTGAAAATAGAGAAAAGCTTATGGAGGCTGTTAGTATATCAGGTATGATGACCGTTCCACAAATCTTTGTAGGAGAACCGAGCAAAGAAACTCTCATCGGAGGATATGATGATATGATCAAGCTTCACGAAAACGGAAAATTTTTAGAAAAATTAACATAATACATGGATAACATATTTGCAGGAAATATAACCCTGAAAACATGAAGTATAGATACTTCAAAATATGACTTTGATATTATAGGTACTGGAAACAGGACCTATTTTGTCATGTGAGAAGTAGATGAGGATAATCTCACTGCACTCCTACAGTTTTTTACTGAGACTTTTGGTATCGAGATAGAATCATATGATCTCTCTATCTCATCTCTCGACCAGATAGATGTATATGCTGATAAGTATAACGAAGGTGTATATGAAGTAGTTTCTTTTGAATGACCTGAGATAAATTTCGAAGCTATTAGTGAAAGATTTGAAATGGTTGATGAAGTATGTATAGTAAGAGAAGCAGAGCCATCTGAAAAATACGGAAATAAAATAATAAAAGTAGATTTTTTATACTAATGATAGGAAGACCAACTGAAAATCCAAAAGATGAATTTGAGAAAATCAAAGAAAATTTTCTTCATTTTTTAGACCGTATCAATGAAAAACATCTTGATGGAAAAATGTCTGATGATGCACGTTTTAAAAATATTCATCTCTTCAACATGTTTGTGAAAATAATCAAAGATACAGCAGAAACTGGCAATGAAAAGCTTATTAAAGAATTGCTTAAAAAACATAATATTAAAAGAATTCTAAAAACAGAATTTGATACAGAAGTGTATATGAAAAATCATAAAGCAGAACTTCAAACAGCTAAATATTATCTACTTCCTGATATAAAGATGGAAAATTCAATTTTTGATAAATGAACTTTTGAGGTTAATGGAATAATTATTTTAGAAAAGAAAAATGATTTAAGATCTGCATGACAAAAAATATGAGAAAGAATAATGTGACTCTTACCTGGAAAAGAACCTGTTAAAGCTTAATAAATATACATGCAATTTTTTATCCATCTTGGAACCAATATAGAATACTTCGAGCTCCTGAATAAAGGAGCTTTATTGTCGCAAGGGAAAGGAGATAAAGATATAGCATGATTTTTTACTGAGAACTTCCCAGGAGAACTAGCCGATACCATATCTCCTCAGTATGAAATCAACTTCAAAACACTCAAAGAGCTCAGAAAAAAGTTTGGAAAGGATGTGATGAATAAGATAGATGGAATCTACTATGGATCAGATAACTGCGAGTATCTCGCTCCCTATCTCAAGGATATCAAGCAGGCTATAGATGAGTTTAAAAAATTTAACAAAAACTATCCACCACATACCCTGAGAAAGTTTGTCATGGTAACTCCATATGTAGGAGACAAGATGATGTGATACCTCGAGGAATCACTCGCATATCTCAATGAACTCAGTATAAAAAATCCGATAGAAATAGTGGTGAATGATTTTTGAGTCTTGAGACTCCTGACCAATAAATATACCAATCTCAAACCTATTTTTGGGAGAGTGATTCATAAACTTCTCAAAACTCCACTCATAGATACCTACGGGTACGAAGTGCATCCATCTGGAGATAGTATCAGAAATAAATCAGAATCAGAGATAGAAGATCTCAGGGCAAATATAGTGAAATGGCAAATGAAGTTTTATAGCTCTTCGGAAGTCAGCCTCGAAGTTTATAGAAACTTCTTGAAGAAATATAACATCGACAGAGTCACGCTTGATTTTATGGAAAAGAGATGAAATCTCTATGATAACTCTCGTTTTGGTGGAGTAGGAGTTGATTTATACTATCCATGGGCCCTTATATTTACTGGGAGACTCTGTGATACCTCAGCGATAGAAAATCCAAGCAGGGGATACTACACTGTAGATGATATATGTCCGAGAACCTGTAATAGATATGATGTATCATACAAAGTAAAAACTAACTGATACAAGATGATTCAGAGAGGAAATGCAGGGTATAGAAGTGAAGTGAATCTCGATAATCTCTCAGAAGACTTTATAGAGAATGATGATAATAGGATTATTTACGCACCATTTGTTACGGTATAATAATATTGACATAAATTTAATAGTAATTATTATGTAAAAAATTATAATAATTACATGTTTTTTATGATAAAACTAGAAGATAATAATTCATCAAACTGAAAGAAATTTAAAATTGATATTGGAAGTGTTCTTTTTGCTGGAGTTTTTTTGACATGAGCGCTTGCTATTTTACAAAACAATAATGAATACAAACCGAAAACTCTGAATGGAGAAATAATTACAGAGCAAGATACTAATGCAAAAAAAGTTTCAGTCATCTTGGACCAAATAATAACTATGAAAGAAAATGGCATCTCTGATAATCAGATTTTTGAATGCGTTATTCGTGACGGAGAAATAACAGTATCAGACTTATCACTAAAAGATTATGAATTAGGTGTGTATGTAGTGAAATCAAAGAAAGATAATCTTGAATATGTAAGTATAAGTGATAAGGAGTTAGATTGAATAGTTAATAATGTGAGAGCTCAAGATATGTATAATAAATGACTTAATGTATTATTAAAAAAAGATCTTGTTAAACACTGTTCAAAATAAAAACTCCCCTGCAGGGGAGTTTTTATTTTTATTATCTTCAGCTATATTTTCTCGCATTTTCAACCAGTTCACTTGTAAATGATGTATCAATTTCAAGCCTATCTAAATTACTTGATCTTGGTATAGCTGGAGAGTCTATTCCTACATCATCTCATGATGGAAATTGACTTGAACTGATATTAGAATTTGTGTTTGAGTTTTGATTTGAGTTTGATCAATCATCTTTGAGTTCACTCTCATCAAATATCAGATTGAGATCTCTTAGGAGATCAGTACCACTATCTGGTATCACTATGAAGCTTCCACTCGAGAGCGCATCTTTATTATTGATAAGAGTATCAAGTAAAATTTGATTTTGTACGCTAAATTCTAGATATTTCCTCACAAAATACTTAGCAAACATGAGATTGCTTTGAGCAATATTGTAATTGTTTGTTTCTATGAGGTACTTATCCATAGCTTCCATGATAGCATCTGTATCATGAGCTTTGAGTCCTGCTGCCATCTCAGCTTTGTGAACTCTCACGGCTATAAGAGCATTTTCCATATCTGTTTCTAGTTTTGCGACTTGGAGTTCTAGATTTCTTCCATTTTGAACTCCATTTGTATATCTGAGTTCTAACTGAGATATAAAACTATCTAGTGCTTTTGATTTATTTGATGAACTTGAGAGAAGTTTTTTTACATCTGTTCTCATGAGATTGTTATAGTCTTTGAGTGCGAGTATATTTATTCTGAGCACCTCTTCTCTGTCCTTTAGTGTATCTCCACTGAGCATACCCAGTCTGATGCTGCTACTCGTAGTAGATGAGTTTTTATTTTGTTCAAAACGTATTCATATATTGGTTGCAACAGCTACTCATACGTTTCATAGCTCACTTGAAGCTGCCGATTTGAAATTGTATTTATTGAGTTCTGGCTCATTTTCCGTATCTAAAAAAGCTGTGGTTACTCTAAAAAGCACCAATATAATCAATGTTAGTGTTGTAATTCTGCCGAAAGTTTTTATAGTTTGTTTATGCATATTTTTAAACGGGTTTGCGTTAACTATCATAATTGTATCATAAAAATTTCAATGAAGGAAATATTTACAGGTTTTTTTTCTCTTTTTCTCATGTTTTTTCTGATTTGACCAGCTCAAGCAGTCAATATCATCGAAAGATCGGAGTGGTGAGCTAATGAAGAGTTTAGATATAGAGAGAGCTCATACTGGCAAGATATAATCGCTAAAAGAGCAGCAAAAAAATCATATCCAGCTTCAGAAGCCTCAAAAGCTGCATTTGCTAAGCAGCAAAGAGTTGATTCGTATCTGGTAAATAATTTTGCTGATGATCTAGAAATAGTAGATTCTGAATATAGTTTTTGATGAAATAAATTGGCTTGGCCAGAGAAGAAAACCAAATACGTAAAATCTATCATGATTCACCATACTCATAGTGAGTATGAGAGCTCAGATCAATGAATCCTGGATATATACAGATATCACTCTATTTCTAGGCAGTGGTGAGATATAGGATATCACTATCTCATCTGATATGATGGAGAAATATATGAATGAAAAGCAGGATGAGACTATGTCATATGAGCGCATGCAAAAAACAATAATTTTTCAACGGTATGAATAGCTCTCATGTGAGACTTTGAGCACAATGAAGTCCCAGAGTCTCAGCTAGAGTCACTGAGTCAGCTTGTAAAACATCTAACAGTAAAGTACTGAATAGATTTATCAAAAAGATTCCCTATTCATAAACCATGTATAGGGTCAGATGAGTGTGAGCCAGGATGGGATGTAAAGACGACATATCACTATCCACTTGTGGGCCATGTAGATGCAGCTCATACGACTTGTCCATGAGAACATCTCTATGAAAAAATAGAGGAAATTCGTCTCGAACACCTCACATCTACTACATGATTTACTCCTATATCATACCAAGACTCTCTGAAAAAGAGTGCAGATAAGTATACTCAGATATTTGACATACTCAGAGATGCTGAATCAAAAAGACTTATCGGTCTCGTAGCGCATATAAATAGAGTGATAAAGGGTAACAATGATGAAGTGTATATTTGAAAATTAAAAAAGCTACGTTCTCTCGTATTTCAAGTGCTCAGAGAAAGAACCTAAAACAATTAAAAACACCATATGTTTAAGCTCAAATCAAAATACTCTCCAGCCTGAGATCAACCAGAAGCTATATCTGCTATCAGCAGCTTTATAGATGCTGGGACCAAGTGGCAAACACTCTGGTGAATTACAGGGAGTGGGAAGACATTTACCATGGCAAATCTCATAGAGAAATACCAAAAACCGACGCTGATCATAGCTCACAATAAAACCCTTGCAGCTCAACTTGCGCAAGAATTTAAAGAGTTTTTTCCAGATAATGCAGTGCATTATTTTGTTTCGTATTATGATTATTATCAACCAGAAGCA
The DNA here is from genome assembly GCA_937999345.1 of uncultured Candidatus Altimarinota bacterium. Classification (GTDB taxonomy): domain Bacteria; phylum Patescibacteriota; class Gracilibacteria; order BD1-5; family UBA6164; genus CALLBL01. The sequence goes on from CALLBL010000021.1 coordinate 34,087, forward strand.
TATGTATCTAAAACAGATACCTATATAGAAAAAGAAGCAACGATAAACGAAGAAATAGACAGACTTCGTCATGCTGCGACTCAGGATCTCCTAATGAGAAAGGATGTAATCATCGTAGCATCAGTGAGTTGTATCTATGGTATCTGAGATATATCATCATATACAGACGCGATTTTCAAAATAGAATCAGGAAAATCATACCAGATGGAGGAGCTTCTCAAGACTCTTGTAGATTTGCAGTATACGAGAGCAGGAATGGATTTTAAACCTGGTATGTTTCAAGTGATGTGAGATGTACTTGAGATATTTTCATCAAGTCAGGAGAGTGTATATACTATAGAGTTTTGGTGAGACGAAGTGAGTCAAATCACGAGAAGAAACTATCTTACAGGAGAGATTTATGAGCATTTGAACGAAGTGACTGTATTTCCAGCCAAGCATACAGTAACTACCAAGGATAATATAAAATGAATCATCCCAGCCATCGAAAAAGAGCTCAAAGAAAGACTCGAGTTTTTCTCAGATACTAAGCAAGCTGTCAAGCATGAGAGACTCAAATCTAAAGTCGAGTATGATATGGAGATGATGCAGGAAGTATGATATGTAAATGGAATCGAGAACTATTCGAGATACTTAGATGGGAGAAAACCATGAGAACCTGGGTATACTCTTATCGATTATTTTGGAGATGATTATCTCTGTTTTATCGATGAATCACATATGACGATACCTCAGATAGGAGCCATGTACGCTGGAGACAGAAGTAGAAAAGAAAACCTAGTCGAGAACTGATTTAGGCTTCCATCAGCTCTGGACAACAGACCACTCAAGTTTGATGAGTTTGAATCAAAGATCAAACAAGCCGTAGCCGTATCAGCAACTCCGTGAAAATACGAAGTATGAGAATCATCAAAAAACCCTCAAAACTTTTACACTTTTGATCCTACAGTTGGTGATGACTGGATAGTGTCAAAAGACAACAGAATCGTTCCTCAGCTCATCCGTCCTACCTGACTCCTCGACCCAAAAATCCTCCTCAAATCTATGGAGTTTATGGTAGATGATATCATGAATAATATCGCAAACGTAATCAGTAAGTGAGAGAGAATGCTCATAACGACACTGACAAAGAGAAGTAGTGAAGAGCTCACTGACTATCTCGTAGAAAATGGAATCAAAGTTCAGTATTTGCATAGCGAAGTTGATACACTTGAAAGACTAGAAATACTCAAAAATCTTAGACTTTGAGAAATAGATGTCATCGTATGAGTCAATCTCCTGAGAGAATGACTTGATCTCCCAGAAGTGAGCAAGATAGCTATCCTCGATGCAGATAAGCAGTGATTTCTCAGAAGTGAATCTGCGCTGATACAGATCATCTGAAGAGCAGCCAGAAACGATACGGGTGAAGTCACTATGTATAGTGAACACATGAATCTCCAAAGAAAATGATGAGAGGAAACAGCTCTCCTCGATATGTGATGATCGTCCAAGGTTGAACTCTGGAAAAAGGATAATGCAAAATGGATGACTCCAGAATGACTCGTGATATCTGAAGCCATGAGAAAAGCTATCGGACTCACATACTACAGGAGATGAATCCAAATGGCTCACAATGAAAAAATCTGAATGACACCAAAAACAGTCTACTCAAGCATAAAGGACGTAGCAGTCTCAAATAAAAAAGCAAAAGCAAAAAAGATGGATAAAAGAACCATAAAAGCCGAGATAGCGAGACTCACTCTCGAGATGGATATCGCTGCTGCAAATACTGAATATGAAAAAGCAGCAGAGCTCAGAGATCAAATACTCGAACTAAAAAAACCTAAAAAAAGTAGAGGATAATAAATATCATATAAAGATGTATTATGAAAAAAAAGATATCACTTTGTCTCGGTTGATGAGGAGCGAGATGATTTATACATATATGAGTGTATAAATACCTAGAAGAGCAAGGATACGAAATACAAGAAATATCATGAACTTCTATGTGAGCTATCGTATGAGCTGCTATAGCTCTGGGTATGACAGCTGACGAGATTTATGAGTTTATAAAAAAAGAGTTTTCATACTGGAAGCTTATAGATTTTTCATTTTGAAAATGAATGGTAGCAGGGGATAAACTTTTTAAAAAACTCTCGGAAGTATATGGCAAGACCAAGGTAAGCGCTACGAGTACCCCGCTCAAGATAGTGGCTACCGATCTCTCTGATTGTAGTATGAAAGTGTTTGAAAATGAGCTCATGCTCGATGCTGTGAGAGCTTCTCTCAGTGTCCCGATACTTTTTGAACCTCATAAGATAGATGGTGTACCGTACGTAGATGGTATGCTCTCTGAAAATCTTCCTCTCTCAGTGCTCTTATGAGATGATATACTCGCAGTCTCGACAGCGATGTCACTCGAGTGTAAATACAAAACTACCAAAGATATTGGTACGAAATCATTTAACAAATCACTCTATAATAACGAAGCTATCTCACTCTATAAGTGCGAAAAGCATGTCGATCTCATACGTCCAGTCTATGATGATATAGATTTCTTAGACTTTCATAAATACGACAAGATAGTAAAGATATGATATAAAGCTGCTGAGGAGTATTTTAGAAAGCAGTAGACTATTTATACCAAGAATTGACTTTTTAATTAAATTAAATATAAAATAAATGTATTTTAATTTAATATATTTTATATGATTAATAATTCAGTAAAGCTTTTTTCATCAAAAGATATTTATGTTTCTAAACCAAATGAGGTATTAAATAAGCTTAAAAGCTTTACAAAAGATGATACACATTTTGTTTTAGATTTTGATAATACAGTTACTTCATATGGTTCAGCTTCTACTTGGCAAGCTGTTAGAAATGCTGGCATACTCCCCGAAGAATATAATAAAAAGATGTCTTCTTTATATGCCAAATATTGACCTATAGAAAGAGATGAAAGTAAATCTTTTGAAGATAGATTTATGGCTATGGAAGAATGGCATAATCAAATTTTCGACTTCTTTTATGATTATTATTTACATGAAAGAGATTTTGATACTATAGGTAAGCAAGCAGTTTTTAGAGAAGGATTCTCTGAATTATTTTCATCAGATATACCAAGTCTGATAATATCTGCTGGGCTTACAAATGTAATTGAAAAATACTTATGATACATTGGTCTAGATTCTCAAAATATTCAAATAATTAGTAATCATTTGAAATTCAATGAATTAGGTGAATATGATGGATATCATGGAAATATAATACATGCTATGAATAAGGTTTGAATAAAAAAGAATATACTTCTTTCTTCTATCTTTGAAGATAGAAGAAATATTGTTCTCATGTGAGACCGTATGGCAGATTTAAAAATGATTAGTGATTGAGAGTTAGATGATGCTCTTAAAGTAGGATTTTTAAATACTGATTCGATTGATCATCAAGAAATCTTTATAGATTGATTTGATATAGTAGTAAAAGATGATATCTCTGATAAATGAGTTATTAAAACTATTTTGCAAGAACTAGATAAATAAATCTGGTTTTAGCGTGAAGCTAGGTTGCTTTATAGAGATATTTCATATAATATATCATCACTGGGGCTAATTATGGATTCTACTTTGGGAATTGTCAGCCTAGTATGCTATCTGGGAGGTGTTTGTGACTTCCATAATCAACTACAAACATCCTTAACTGGAACAAAACTAGATAGAGTTGCTAAAGGTCTTAAAGCCTTTACTTCTCCTGCTATGGCTCCTGCTATGGCATAATTAGACTTTTATTAACTTAAAACTCTAAGTGGCCTCCCTCAGGGGATGAGTACGATTGTCTGCCACACCATCTATAAAGCTTGCTCTTGAAAGATGTTTATAGATTATTTTAACTCAAGACTATATCTGTGTTTTTTATAAAGATTTTAGCACCTATATAGTATAAGAAAATTTTTCTCGGTAGTGTTTTGTTTATTTTCTCGTTATTACCGACGTACAAAAAATAAACTATGATAGTAGATGTGCTAGAGTGACCCTAGAGGACGTGGGTTCGAATCCCACTAGCTCCACCATTGACAAATTATAATACTTAAATATAATAAATTTAAGTATTTTTTATTTTAAGAAATGTTTGATATAAATATCATACCAGATTGAATAGAGCCTCTTGATAGAGAATGACTCCTTAAGAGAGCTCAAGAAAATTATTCTCATATCCCAGAATCTACATTAGATGGAGTACCTGAATCATTTCCTATAATTCACTCGACTACAACAAAGCGTGCATTGAAGATATTGGAGTCAGGGAAACTACTCTCTTATAAAAGATTAGAGAAAGAATCTAATTCCTCAGTTAGTTCTAGTCTTATGAATAACACAGATGAGCTAGATACATTTTTGTGATTAGATGAATATGTGTTTACATCACTTTGAAAAGTTAGTTTAGATTTTTTAGAGAATCCTGAAGATAGGGTATTCTTTTGTTATGATTTAGAAGATATACTTGATGTAGATTGAATAATTGCCTCCATTAAAGAGATAGCTGAATTATGAGCTACTGTATCGAAAATTGGTGCAAACTATCATATGAGATATGAATGAATATCTGAGGAAGATATTAGAGAGGATAATAGACAAGCGATTGAAAATTTCTATTTTAATATTTTAACCTCAAAGTGAATAAAAAGATTTTCACATGATTTTTTCTTAAGATTCCCTAGTTTCCCTACAAGAACTACATATCCTTGAGAGGCAGAAGAATTTGAAATGAGACCAGAATGAAAAACTCTCGTAAACTATTGGCAGTGATTTCAATTTATGATTCCAGACGAACTTCCACTTGATAAACTATCATCTATTGTTTGCACTACTGATAATCAATATAAGACTTTATCAAGAAAGTTAAAAATACCAAGAATCAGGAGTAATATTGAGACAGATAATAATATACTGTTTTCTCTGAATAGAGTAAAGAATAATGTTGCTCTTGCTTTAAATAAAAAACCAAACCCTCAAGCATTTGATATTGTTATTATTAATCTTATATTAAAATTGATTCATAATAGAGTGCTTACACAAGAACAAATAGTAGAATACTTCTGAGAGAAATAGCCTTTTTATTTATTAATTAATAAACTATGCCATTCGAAGATTTTCATATATGAGAAAACCATAAAAATAGATCATGAGGTATACGCTTACTTATGATGTATAATCTTCAAGACTTAGAAGAAAAAAAAGCTAAAGTGGAGTCAATATTAGAAAAGTACTCTGGAATTAAAATCTTAGAGCATCCAGAAACTCCTCAAGTTGATTTTTCTGGAATGAGAGAAAGTAACTTTCAAAGAGTAATGAAATTGCTAGAATTAAATTCTTCTTTGATTGATGCTTTATATTATTCAAAAGGTGAAATACTTAGTAAATGTAAAGAAATAAGCGACATAAATAATGCAATTTTACAGTTAAGAATAAATCTTACAGATAATGATAAGGTTGATGTATACAATTTTATTGATGTAACTATTTGAGAAATTATATTTGATTTTATACATGATATAAAGCTAGGTTATTTTAAACCAACTGAAAAGGAGTTGTCTGATTTAGAAGAGTTACAAAATACTAGAGCAAGTTTCTTAAAGTTCTTAAATCAAACTAAGATGATAACCATATGAGGTAGGCAATATCTTTAAAAAAATAGTTTGCTTATTTATTCAATAAATAGTTCATATTCTCACGTACGAATTCCACCAGTAAATTTTATAGTAATTAATCCCTTTAAATAGGGATTTTTTATTAATTAACTTATTTTTTGGAAAATTATACCTAGTGGGGCACTTGAACCTTTTCGTTTTAATTTATTAGACCTGAAATATTTATAATGATAAGTAATATTTATTAATAATGATAAGTAATTGGAAATAAATTTGATAAGTAATGTAAAATAGGTACTATTCATTATATGGCTTATATAAAGTAATATTTTTGAAAAAATGATAAGTAATTATATGGGTATAGGCAAGTAATAATTATTATTTTTATATATAAATTAACTACTATGAGTAAGATTGATATTAAAATTCCTGATCCTTCATGGGGGAGTAATCTGGCAAATATTATTCTTGATTTAGAGAAACTTAGATGAAAAGAATTAATATGAGAAATTCCACCTCATATATTTTTTCAGTTAAAAAATATATTTCAAATGCTTGAGACTTTAGGGTCTGCAAGAATTGAATGAAATAATACAACCTTACATGAATATGTTGAAAAAGTAATTGAGCAATGAGATAATGAGAATATTACCAAAGATGAAGGACAAAAAGAGATTGAGAATATTGAGAATGCAATTAAATTTATTGAAGAAAATACAATTTCTACAACAAAAATAAATAATGCATATATATCTGAATTACATAGAATAGTTACAAAAGATTTAACTCCTCCTCCATCATGAGAAGGTTCAAGGAACCCATGAAGTTTAAGAACCCATAATGTCCGTATTAAGAAATCTAATCATATTCCACCAGAACATAATGTATTGCAGGATTATGTTGATGAGTTTATTACGTTTATCAACAAGAATCATTTAGAGCAATATCAATTATTAATGGTTGCTATAGCTCATCATAGATTTGCTTATATTCATCAATTTGATAATTGAAACGGCAGAATGTGAAGACTATTAAATTATGCATTTCTTATCAAGTTATGATTTTTAGATAAAAATGGGAGGATTATTAATCCTTCATGTGTCTTTTATACCGATAGAGATAAATATTATGATATGTTATGATGAGCTGACAAATTAGATACGAAATGATTGCTAAAATGGATAGAATATTTTTTATTAGGCCTTAAGAATGAAATTGAAAAGATAGATAGTCTATTGAATCAAAAATATGTAAGAAATAATATTCTGCTACCAGCTATTGATTATGCATTAGATAGAGAAAATATCACAAAACAAGAATATGAGATATTAAAATTTCTAGTTTCTAAGAATGATATGTTAATAAAATCCCAGGAATTAATAGAGATATGAATTAAAAACTCTGTACAGAAATCTAGAATAATGGCAGAATTAAGAAATAAAAGAATTGTTAGACCAATTACTAAATGATGAAGAATTTATACGATTAGCTTCATGAATAATTACTTATTAAGAGGAGTTGTTAAAACCTTAGAGAAAGAATGATTTGTTTCAGACTTCTTAAATAATAATTCAGAGAAAGTAGTGTAATTTATTTTTCATAGTATATATCATTTAACATAACTCATCTTATGTTCTAACTTTCCTTTTACTTTCCTCCCTTTTTCCATATCATCTACCAGCTAAAAAATAGCACCTCATATGAGCTGCTATTTTTATTTATAAAAACCTTACTAAAATCATGCTTCTCCTCTCATACATACAAAAAAAAGGATTCCTAAAAGAGCTCAGTGATAAAAAGCAGCTCAAAACCGATATCCTCTCTGGACTCACAGTCGCTCTGGCTCTCGTACCCGAAGCGATTGCATTTTCATTTGTAGCTGGGGTAAATCCTATGGTATGACTGCACGCTGCATTTATCGTATGACTGTTGACCTCTATATTTGGTGGGAGACCAGGTATGATATCTGGGGCTACAGGGGCACTGGCTGTAGTTATGACGTCTTTGGTTGTGGCATATGGTGTCGAGTACCTCTTTGCAACTCTCGTGCTTATGTGAGTATTTCAGATGCTGTTTTGAATCTTTGGTTTTGGGAAATTTGTCAGACTGATACCACATCCTGTGATGCTGGGATTTGTAAATGGTCTGGCTATCATCATATTTCTCGCTCAGATAGAACAGTTTAAGGTAGGGGAGTCATGGTTATGATGAGTAGAGCTAGCTGTCATGTGAGCTCTGATACTTCTGACTATGGCTATCATACACTTTCTTCCAAAGCTGACAAAAGCCTTACCATCAGGTCTAGTAGCTATAGTATTTGTAACACTGCTGGTTATGTATGTACCAGGGCTCGAGGATGTACGTACGGTATCGTCATACCTCGCTGAAAATGGATACAAAGATCTTGTAGGTTCATTTCCAGTGTTTAGTATACCTGATATAGACAAGAGCTTTATGGAGATGCTTTATATCATACTTCCATACTCTCTGATACTGGCTATCATCGGTCTGACTGAGTCGCTCATGACACTGACGCTCATAGATGAGATGACAGAAACTCGTGGGAATAACAACAGAGAATCTATCGGTCAATGAATCGCGAATACGGTATGTGGATTTTTTGGAGCTATGGGATGATGCGCGATGATCGGTCAATCTATGATCAATATGTCTAATGGATGAAGATGAAGAGCCTCTGGTATATCTGCTTCTATCTTTTTGATACTTCTGATAGTATTTGCTGCAGGGTTTATCTCGCTGATACCACTGGCTGCGCTGGTAGGACTTATGTTTATCGTGGTTATCGGGACCTTTGCATGGCCGACGTTTAAACTCCTTCCTAAAATACCGAGAAGTGACGCATTTGTAATTGTAGCTGTGACGGCTATCACGGTTGTGTCTGGAGATCTCGCGCTCGCTGTAGTGGCTTGAGTGATTATTTCTGCGCTTACATTTGCCTGGAAAAAAGCTGAGCGTATAGATGCTATAAAAACTGTGGATGACAAAGGTGTTACTCACTATGAGCTCGATTGACCACTGTTTTTCTGATCTGTTACCAAGTTCAAAGAAATCTTTGATATCAAATCTGATACCAAAGAAGTGATTATAGACTTTGCAGATAGTAGAGTGATGGACCACTCGGCTATCGAGGCCATCAACTCTCTCACGGAAAAATACCTCAAAGCAGGGAAGAAGCTCCATCTAAAGCACTTGTCTCCTGACTGTAGGAGGATGATAAAAAATGCTGAAAAGGTAGTAGATATAAACGTGATAGAGGATCCAAAATACTTTGTATCAAGAGTAGATATAAAATAAAATACCTAACAAAAAAAAGAATCCCAAGCCTGGGATTCTTTTTTTAAATTTAAACAGTTATTATTTCATTTCTGGCATAAGTACTGTATCAATTACGTGAGTAACTCAGTTACTAGATTTTACATCAGCTATTTCAACTGTTGCAGATCCGTTAATCATTACTTTTCCATCTACGAGTGTAAACATAAGTTTTTCACCTTGTACTGTTGTGAGCTCTAGTCCATCAGTTATATCTGAGGCTACAAATGCTCCAGCAACTACGTGATATGTAAGGATATCTGTAAGTTGTCCTTTATTTTCAGTCATGAGTAGTGTATCTACTGTTCCAGCTGGCAGTTTAGCAAATGCGCTATTAGTAGGAGCAAATACTGTAAATGGTCCTTCTGAAGAAAGTGTATCTACGAGTCCAGCAGCTTTTACTGCAGCTACAAGAGTAGTTACGTTATCTGCTTCTACTGCGTTTTCAACAATATTTTTAGACTCTACCATCATAGCTCCTCCAACCATAACTCCATCTTCTTCTTTATTCATTTTATCATCTTCCATCATATCATCGTCATCCATCATTTTGTCTTCTGATGACATTACATTACTTCTGAACTCTGTATAAGTGAGTGCAGCTCTATCAAAGATATTTCCTCTCTTAGCAGAAGCGTCAAAACTAAGCTCTGAGTTTATTACTCCAGCTGTCATAGCTTTTGACTCATATCCTGCTCTCCAATCATCATTTGCATCTCTTTCGATTCCTCTTGCTTGCATAATCATCTTGAGTGATTCTATCTCAGTTACGAGATCATCAGGTCTAAATTCTGCGTTTGCAGCTATATATCCTTCAGCGAGTGCAGCTTCAGCATATTTACATCCCCAATCATCAGAATCTAAGTCATCAAACTCTCATGTACAAGTATCAACTACTGTTTTACCAGATATGTTCATAGCAACTTTTAACATTTCTCTTCTTGTTATGTTAGAAGTATAGTTGTACTCAGAAGTATCAGCAGATTGATCTACGATTACATTTTTGCTAGCTAAAAAGTTAGCAGCACTATCGTGAATCTCCATCATAGTCATAGCTTCAAGTTTTACGTTGAGGTCAGCTGAGGTAGTAGTCATGAGATCCATAGCTCCTACTGGAGCGATGCTACTAGCGAGTAAAGGTACAGCAGCAAAAACTGCTATCATCTTTTTTTGTGTATTGTTCATATAAATAATATTAATAGAAAATAAAATACGTGTATCACTTTAAGAGTTTATTGTATGAGGAGTGTATGAATACAAAATAGAAATAATATTACATAGTGAACTTTTATCATGGATTTCTTAATAATTATTATAGGTTGTTTTGGTATTTTTCACATAGTGCATACAATCTATCTCAGTGATAATTAAAATAACTTTGCACATGAAAAAAATTATTCCTGCTATAGTACTATTAGCATTTCTAGGATTATGATATCTGATAGGATATGTATACTCTGGACTCAAGTTTATTCCACCTCACTTTCATGCAAACTTTATGATGTATATAGATGGTGAGAGAGTAGATTTTTCTGATGATAAATACATGGAAGATGTATCTGGGTGTAGCCTGAGTGGACTTATGTATCCAAAAGATAGAGCTCATCTTCATGAGAATAATGGTGACACTATTCATATACATGATGATGGAGTTTCTTGGGGGCACTTTTTTGCAAATAATTGATTTACTTTCGGTTCTAATTATATTGCTCTCGACGATGAAAGAGTACTCACTGATACAGCTGAAAATAAAGTCACCTATGTCCTCAATGGAAAGATAGTCGACAATCCGTTTAATATTCTGATTACATCTGAAGATAGACTCTACATAAACTATGGAAACCAGGATGAACAGAGCATCATAGATGCATCATCGTTTGTATCTGATAATGCTGGTGAATACAACGCGAAGTATGATCCAGGGAGTTGTGGGGGAACCAATGAAAATGGAATGGCTGTTTTGATTCACGATTTACTCCACCCAAAACACTAAACATATTATTTTATAAAAACATAAATATGAAAAAATTATTACTCCTAGCACTCGCTGCTTTTGTGCTCGTATCTTGTGGTGGCACCAATAAAGATATCATCAACCCAGATGCTGACTATGTATACTTCTATGGTGCTACATGTCCTCACTGTATAGAGCTCAATAAACAAATAGAAGAAGCTGGTATACTGGAAGAGCTCTCAGTAGAAAAGAGAGAAGTTTGGTATAACAATGAAAACCAAAAAGTATTCCAAGAAGTAGTAACTGAAATAGGTCTCGATGAATCAAAAGTAGGAGTTCCATTTGTCTATGAAAAGACTACATGAAATCACGTAGTAGGTACTGATCAGGCTTTTGAAATGCTCTCAAATAGTTTAAAATAATACTGCACATTAAAAAGACTCAGCTTATTGCTGAGTCTTTTTTTATTTATCTGATTAGGAGATATCCACTTGCATACCCTCTGTCTATTTCATTGTCTGATTTATTTTTTGGGAAACTAATATTTTCTAAGAAAAGTTTTCACTCAAGACTTTCTCACTGTATTTCAAAAGTCATTTCTTGGCTTGATAGATTTTCTTTTCACTGCGAACCTATGCTTCTGAGCGCACTAAACACACTTGAGATATCTATAACTTCTTCTATGTCTCCATTAATAGTTACTGATAGATTTTCATTTACAGAATTTATATTTATATACGTTTCCAAAGTGAGACCATAATTACCTTGATCTATTCTAATAAGTTTTTCGTATCATACTACTGATATAGGGAAGTGTTGTGATTGTTCAGCATTTAGATAAAAGTTGTGATAGATGTTTTCTGGTTGATTTGGTCTATAGTATGCTTGTACTCAGATAGTATCTGTTATTGCTTGCACTATTTCCCACCTGCTTGGTTCTTTATATTCTCTATCTTTTATTGACTCCAACATAACTGTATTTTCTTTATAAAACTCTAGATCTTTTTTCTTGTTTTCTTCAAAGGCTAGCTTATGTTCTATGAGAAATTCATCATATTGTTCTGAAAAGAGCTTCTTGATTGAATCACAATTATTGAGCTTACATATATAGTTTATTCCATCATAGATTTCTCCTGAGAGCTTTGAATCTATATTTTGCTCTGCTGGACTTATGTTATTATCAGATATCATATTTGCAGTCCTGAGATTCTCTGTGAGTCGAGAGAGCTGTCTGTTTTCTGGAAGCTGGTAGACAGACCACGGTCAGATAGATACGAGTATCGTAAAGAGCGTGAGGAGTGCTGGGATATATCAGAGGTATTTTTTCTTTGAAAATACAAAGTACAAAGAAATGATCAGTAACCATAAACCAAACACGACTACAAAGTATCTATTTATAGTTATATCGTATTGAGCTATTCTGAGGTATATCGCGTAAAACAGCATTCCTAATTGAGGTATCACAGCAAATGGAAAGTATTTTCTAAATGTTTTAATGAGTTTTTGTTTTTTCTCATGAGCGTATGAAAATATATAAACAATATATCCAAGTACAGAGAATCCAATAACGAGCCAAGTCACTTCTCACTTTGGCCAATCAGAGAAGTTCAGGAGTACTTTGAGGGAATATGCATATAGTATAATGAAATATACGCATATAAATGGAGTCGCTACGTATTTGATAAGGAACGAAGAAAAAGCATTTTCTGGATACTCTTTTGTCTTGAAGTCTTTAGGGAGTTCAGATAGTGCAAATAGTGGAGCAAAGAGAGCGAGAGAGAGTGTAGCCCAGTCTCAGATAACCTTATCCATAGAAGTGAAACTGATATCAAAGAGTGCTATCACAGCCTGGATAGCAATCATACCGAGTACAAACAGAAGCCAACCGAGCACTATTGCTTTGAAAAATACTATAGCAACTCTATAAAAGTAACTATAGTATACTGATTTTTTTCATTTATTTTTCAGTAGCTTCTTGGTATATGGTGCAAAGAAGAGAAATCAAAGTATACCAAAAAGAGATAAAAAGAAAAACACTATGTTTTCTATATTATCCAGATTTGGAGAGAAACTCATATAGAAAAATACTCAGAATCCAATTGGAAGAAGCTGGAGTAGTTTTTTAGTTTTTCCAGGTAAAGATTCTGATTCACCATATATAGCTACAGATACACTCAGGAAAAAAGTAGTGACGAGACTGAGAACAATTCGTATCAGTGTAGTTGGATCATCTGAAGAGCTAAAGTGTATGACATAGAAAAGTAGCAGACTTATAACTATACTTATCATAACTGCGAGAGGAAATCTCTGGCTCGTATTTACTAGGTTTTGTTTTATGTTTTCTAGTTTTAGGTTTTGAAAAATATTTTTCATACGCAAATAATTTATAAATATTATAATTATTATACTGCATAGAGCTAAAATTGAAATTTTTGTTATTTTCTTTTGATTTCAGTGAAAATATCTCCATAATCTCACACATAACTTTATAAATAATTACGTGAAAATATGGCAAAAACATACATAGATGGAACGAGCTGTAAAGCTGTAAATGGTCAATTTGGTGAATTTTTCAACATGAGTTTTAATCTCGAAAAACTTCAACAATATGCAAACGAAAAAGGATATGTAAATATGACGATGAGTAAGAGAAGAGAAACAGGACAGTATGGTGACACTCACTATTTCACACTAAATGAATGGTCTCCAGAAGGGAATAGTGCTCCTGCATCTGATCCAAATGACAGAAGAAGTAATGATAGTAATAATCCTGAAATCTCAGTAGAAGATATTCCATTTTAATAAAAAATTGAAGCACTATAAAACTCCCATATGGGAGTTTTTATTTTAATTTATTTTAGATTGCATCGGAATGACGTCGTGTGGTGCTGACTCTTTTTGTCAGGCATCGTTCATCTTTACAAAACGAGCTTTTTCTCTGTGTGTCTCTAAATTTTCTGCTCAATTGTATCACATTCACGATTGTATAGATGCTCTAAATTTTCATACAACATCAGAAACTGATCAAATGAATTTTTTTGCTGCAGGTATTCATTCTGGAGCTAATTTTCTTTTTGAATCATTTACATTTCAATACCTTGCAGCTGATCATGCTTTCATAGCTTCTATACTTCACATACCACGATATGATTTAAATAGTTCTCCTTTGAATTCAAATAATTCTCAAGGTGATTCTTTGCATCATGCAAGCATTCATCCAAGCATAACTGCATCTCCTCAAAGAGCATAGGCTTTTACCATATCTCAGGAACAAGTTATTCCTCAGTCAGCTATTATTCTTACATCTCATAAAATATTGGCAGCTTGACTACAAATATGAACAGCTGTAGCTTGAGGTATTCATACTCAGGTTTGAGTTCTAGTTGTACATATAGAACCAGGTCATTGTCAGATTTTCACCACATTGGCTCAGGCATTTTTTAAGAACTCTACTCATCTTCCACTGGTTATGTTCCCAGCCATGATATCTAAATCTTTAAAATTTTCCCTGACGAGCGCTACCATTTTTCACACATTTTCACTTAGTCCATGAGCAGTAGATACTGCTACTATATCGACTCATGCTTCTACTAATCTTTCAGTGTTCTCTAATATTCTATTTTTATCTAAATCTCAATCTTTAAATAACATATGAAGTGTTACTCAAGCGCGAAGCCTATGGTCACCATCACGGGTTGCTTGTATGTCAGAATTGTTCTCTGTTATTATACGATGAATATCCGATTCATCTACTAATCATTGTAACAAACCTTTCTTGTCTATTATAGGGAGTTTTGTAACTCACATATGTTCTGTAAAAAAATTATCAACAAATCATATAGGATCTTTTCATAGCATTTCCTCTGTTATAGTTGTGATATCATTCATATTTGTCATGAGATCTCCTACTTTTCTATCAGAATATCTCTGCTTTACTGCTTTTGAGCCAAGTAGCCCTATAAGCTTTCAATCTTTTCACAGAACAGGAAATGTTGAGAATTTTATTCATTCTTTCTTTTTCATTGCTATTATTTCTCCTATAGTTCCTTCAGGAGTTACGGTGAGAGGTCTTTTAATAATTCAATGAAGATGACTTTTTACTTTTCTTAGTTCTTCGATTTGTTGATCTATATCTAGATTGGAGTGAAGTATTCATAAACCTCAAGCAAGAGCCATCTCAATAGCCATATCAGATTCAGTTACTGTGTCCATATCAGCTGATATAATAGGAGTAGATAGGGTTATTTTATCAGTTAGATGTGAAATGGGATTGGTTTCTCCTGGTCATATTTTTGATTGATGAGTTGCCAGTGTTATTTCTCCGTAAGTGAGAGCTTCTCATCTATATTTTTTGAAAAACTCTTTTGCAGGAAGATAGACTTCATCGTCGAGCGCACCTATTTCTAGATTTGGAGTATAGTTCTTCATGAAAGTAAAGTTAATTATATATTTATATTATGCATCAGGGAGTACTACTGTTGACTCACTTGCTTTACGACCATATCATAAAATAAATGGCATATTTGTTCATTTTTTCCCTCAAGCTATTTCGTCAATTTTCTTTTTGATCGTATCAATAAGAATTTTATCATCGTAAGGTAACATTGTAAGTTTTGGTTTTCAGGATTTATCATAGTCAGTAACAACTGGGAACTCATCAAATCATAAAATTTCTTTAAATTGCTTTAGTACATCCATTTTTCTTAAAGATATACTTGTTATATATGGATTATACTTTACATCGTTTGCTAAACGTGCTATATCTAAGAATCATAATTGACGCATACGTCCGCTCATTGATCAATATTCTCACGTTGCAGCTGCAAATGCCTCTTCTTGTTCTAATAATTCTGGGAATATATTAGATATTTGTTCAGGAAAATCATGAATTCCTACCTTGCTAGAGATAGTTTTTAAAACACCAACTTTTCCAGTTCTTCATGGGATAGGTGGGATTTCAAGAGATCACATTGCTCATGAAAAATGAGTATGAGTAGGAGTATTGTTTGGATAAGAACCACCATGCATACCTAAGTTTTTTGACTGAGCTGCTTCGATTAATCACTTCATTCATTTATGAAATGCCTCTCGAGCAAACATACTATCAACTATTTCTGTATTTCATTGATCTATAAGTCTATTAAGTATGGATTGTTGTTCTACAATTTCAGATTCTATATCCTCTAGATTTCATATGAAATCAGAATTGAAAGGTGCCGTTAATTCTTTTACTGCTATTGATATGTCGCTACGTGACATTTTATGAAGTTTTTCAAGAGTAATACCATTACGTAATCATCTGGTAGCAACTCAAGGTCACATACCTGATTTCGTGGTACCTATATTATTTCCATTTTCTTTTTTAGCATCTTCTATAGCTCAATCCATTCTTCCATGAAATGAAGTAAATAGTGCATGCGATCATTCAGCTATTTTTATATTTGGCTCTACTCATAATTCTTTTAATCTGAGTAATTCCTGTTCCATTAATTTTACATTTATATATTTATCTTGACCCAGAAATACATCTTTACCAGTTATAGCAGATCCTGGCAGA
This sequence comes from uncultured Candidatus Altimarinota bacterium, assembly GCA_937999345.1. GTDB lineage: Bacteria > Patescibacteriota > Gracilibacteria > BD1-5 > UBA6164 > CALLBL01. Next base: position 50,557 of record CALLBL010000021.1, read on the forward strand.
TTACGTCATACAAACTTTTCTCCACTTTCAGTTATAATGGTGTGTCATGCATTTGGTCAGCCTATAGGACTTGCTATAAAATCATAATCACCATACATGGCCAATAATTGGGCTACTATTGCTTTTGCTTCATCTCACCAGAAGAGTCAACCTATCTCTGTAGTTTGCTCATCTCAAATAATAGAAGCAATATTTTCTGCAGTTACTTCTTCACCATAATATTCTAACGAATGAAAACCCATAGATGTAATTTTTAAGAAATATATACTTCATTTATAATCTCTGATTAACCAAAGTCAAAAATATGCTATAAACTATGTAGAAAACTTGATAAAAACAACAAAAAAACTCCCATATGGGAGTTTTTTTAGAATCCAGATAGGCTTACGCTTCTCTTTTATCTTCTGCGAAG
>CALLBL010000022.1 GCA_937999345.1 uncultured Candidatus Altimarinota bacterium
ACTCAAACGAGCGTCTCAATAAGTGTAAATCAGGATGTGTTTTTATTTTTGTGCACTATCTTGATATTAAAAAATACAGCGTAGTGAATACGCAAAGTATCATATCTATTTATCCTCTTATTTCTATTTTTTAAACACGTATCTAAAAAAATCTCCAAAAAAACTAGTAAGCTTTAATCAGGTTGGTTTTTCCCAAAAGTATGCAGGCCACAGTCTGAATATAAAATCAAGAACATCAAAAAAATAATTCTTATGCCCTGATTTTTTTGATGAAATAAATAGAAGAGAGAGGCTTCTGAAAAAACTTAGGAAAAAACTCAAGCACAAACACAAGAGGTCAAGAAATGAGTTTTTAATGGGACGAGTTGGTTGCATAAGACTATATGAAAATAAAATGAGTATTTTAATACCTTGTTATTATAGATTATCTGTAAAAATAGTAAATATTATTAAACTTTACTTTGAAAGATTTTCATGTAAAAATGTCATCATAAACACAGATATATCTGTAACCTTTGCGGTACAAATGAATAATTACGAAAAAAGAGCAAAAAGTAGGAAGTTAAAAAAAACTATGACCCAAGGTCTACAGCTCTTTAAATTTAGATCTCTACAAATCACAAACGGTGAAAAAGTAATAGTCTTTTGAACAATCCTAGTATTGCTATCGTTATTTATCCCTTGGGTAAGCTCTCTCGAGTGACAGATTCAAGTAAATTCGTTTTCAAACCTGACCTGAAGAACTGGGATTATGCTTCTTATCATTTGTTTTTTGCTTTTGTGAATGATTTTTTCAAAACAAAAAAAAGAGAAAATCAAAATGATTTGAAACTTGCATTTCAGAAATTATTTATTATGAATAGTTGGATGATTGTTCATATTTATTTCTGCTCTTAGCTCACTGAGTTATATATGATGACTCCAAACATTTTCAAGTGATATAATCTATGGTCAGTGACCGGTGATATCTCTTGTGGGTTGAATCATAGTTTTCTTTTGAGCTTTTATGCTTAAAAAAGAGGAGAACTCGGGTATTGAAAACATATTTACAGAGGAAAAAAACGAAAACAAAAATAAAATAAATAAAAAACAAAAAGATAATATGAAACTTCCGTTCTAAAAACTCGTTTTTTCTTTTTGACTTTTGTATTAAAACAATTATATTCTATTTGAATTACTTACACTCATTATGAATAACGAAATGCAAACAAATATGCTCACAGATAAAAGTATTCTCTCTAACTTCCAACAAGTGCTCGACTCACTTTCTGAAAAAGAGAGAAACGTAATAGAGAGAAGAATAGGTATCACAGGTTCTAGAGAAACACTCCAAAGCATTGGAAACTCGTTTAAGCCAGCTATTACCAGAGAAAGGGTAAGGCAAATAGAAGATGCTGGAATCAAAAAAGTAGGGAGAATAATCAAGGCTACAGAACTCGCAGCTATACAAGAACTCGCAAGAAATACTCTCGCTACTCACAAAGGAACGCTCACAAAAGATAAGCTTCTCAATGCCATCATCAAGGAAATGGCTCTCTCAAAAAATATCAATGCTCACATACTCGAAGTTATCATTCAATCTGATTTCGATATTCTCAAATCTAAACCAAAACTTGGTACTGTTACTTACTTCTACCTTCCAAATATTTCAAAGAAATGTATAGAAGAAGTGCATAGTGAAGCTGTAAAAATGCTCAGAAAGAAAAAGGATGTTATGGAAAGAGAAGAGCTCTACACGATGATTAACTCTCTACTCGAACCAAAATACGGAAAACTTGATCATGTATTTATCGATAGTGTACTCGATATCTTTGACGATGTAGTCAAAGGAGAGGAGACTTTGGTTGGTCTTACTAGATGGAAGATTCTAAATCCTAAAACACTCAAGGATAAAGCAATCTACGTAATGAAAAAGGAAAAAGTACCTATGCACTTTGTAGATATCGCAAATAAGATATCTGACTACCTCGGTGAAAGTGTAAAGGTAAACACAATCCACAACGAACTTATTAGAAATGAAGAATTCATTCTTATCGGTAGAGGGATCTACGCTCTCAAAGAATGGGGTTTCAAACCAGGAACAGTTCTCGATGTCATCGTAGAAGTGCTCAAAAAATCTGGTGAACCTATGAATACTGATGATATCATCAAGAAAGTACTCAAAGTAAGAGATGTAAAAAAGACTACTATCTACATGAATCTTCAAAATAAGAAAGTAATCGAAAGAGTTTGAAGAAATTTCTACCAACTCAAAGGATAATTAAAAAGAAAGAATTAAAAAAATCTCCCAAATGGGAGGTTTTTATTATTGCTGAGTTTTTAATAATTTTTTATATATATCTGAAGCTGATTTTGGAGATAAAATATCCCTCTGATACTTAATGAAAATATCTATATTAGATGGATCTACAGAGTGAATATAATCACATAATTTATGAGAGTTTAATTCTTTTTTTATATTACACAAAAGGAGGGTTATAAATATTCCTTCTTTATGATTATCTAAAACTTTTCTTAACTGCCCCAAACTTCTATTCATTTGTTTTTTAGTTTCTATTCTATCTAAGAATCTTACATTTTTATCTTCAATAATGTAAACTCATTTCTGACAAATAATAATATGATCAATATTTCAACTATCCTCAAATTGAAAATCATTAATAAAATAAAACCCTTCATATTTTCATTGTAAAAGAGATAACTGATACTCAACTTCCTTTTCTCCTTGAAGTCATTTCTCTTTTTTTGAAATACTATTTATCATTTCTTTCTCTTGCTTTTTTAATATCTTGCATTGAAAAAAAAGAATGAAAAGAAGAATTAATTCTAAGAAACGAATAAAATATGAAGTTTGATTCAAAAAGAGATGAATAATGATGTCTGAAATACAAACTCAGATTAAAAAAGAAGCAAAAGCTATAGCTTTTCAACATGATATGAGAAAATTTCTTTTAGTTTCTCAAATTTGTTCTTCTAAATATTTTCCTGCTTGTCTTAATACCATCTAATACAATTAATAATATACAAAAATATTATCATTCTTTACTAATAATTACAAGAAACTGTATCTTGAATTTTTTCATATACTGAATACACTTACACTCATTACTTCAAAGCAATAAATCCTCATGAAAATTCTCGTATTTGATACCGAAACTACCTGATTTATAAACAAAAAAGAAACAGATCTATCAAAGCAACCATACATAGTCCAATTCGCTGGAATCATAGGTGAACTCGATGAAAATGGGTTTACTCAAGAGAAAGAAATCGATATCATGATAAATCCAGGATCTCCTATTCCCTATGGAGCGTCTAGAGTACACAATATCTATGACATAGATGTAAAAGATAGTCCTCTCATCGATGAAAAGCTCGAAGAGATAGTTGGGTATATAAATGATGTAGATGTCATCATAGGACACAATATAGAGTATGACGAAAGCATGATCAAACTCGAACTCAGGAGGCAAGCTCTTCTACATATGTACAAACCTAAAAGTGTACTCTGTACGATGAAATCTACCGTAGACTTCTGCGCAATGAAATGAAAATGAGAAAGATTTAAATACCCAAAACTCTGAGAACTCCATAAAAAACTCTTCTGAGAATACTTCCTCGGAGCTCATGACGCTCTAACCGATGTAAAGGCTACACTCAGATGCTTCATAGAACTCGAGAAAAAGTGAATTATGCAAATGGAAAAAAAAGAAGAAAAAGTCATGAGTCTTTTTTAAACTCATAAAATACATATACTACGATTATATAATTTAAAATTATTACCATGTCCAACTATAGTGACCTCATAAATGTAGAATCTCTCGCTGAGAAAAGAGAAAACTTCTCCCCTGAAAGATGAGACGTATCTTTTTACTGCAAAGACTGTGAAGAATTGGTTGAAACAAATAGGCCTAACCCAAAAGGATATACTTTTAAATGCATAAAATGTAACGGAAAAAATGTAGCCGTAGGGACTGAGGCAGGACTCAAAACTAACTACAGAATAAAGTGATAAAAAAGTTTTGACAACATATACACAAAGTATATACTCACTATACACTTTATATTTAAACATTACATTATGAACGACAAGAAACAGGCATTAGAGAGCGCATTAGAGCAAATAGAAAAACAATTCTGAAAAGGAGCTGTTATGAGACTCTGAGACAAAGACTGAGGAGCAAAGATAGAAACAAGCTCTTCTGGATCACTCGGACTCGATATCGCACTTGGAGGATGATACGCAAAATGAAGAATCGTAGAAATCTATGGTCCTGAATCATCTGGTAAGACGACCCTTACCCTTCACGCAATAGCTGAAATACAAAAAGCAGGAGGTACTGCTGCTTTTGTCGACGCTGAACATGCTCTCGATCCAGCCTATGCTGCAAAAATCGGAGTAGACACTGATAATCTCATCGTGGCACAACCAGACTATGGTGAGCAAGCACTCGAGATAGTTGAGAGCCTCGTGAGATCAGGAGCTGTAGATCTCATCGTAGTAGATAGTGTAGCAGCACTCGTACCAAAGGCTGAAATAGAGTGAGATATGGGAGATTCTCATATGGGACTCCAAGCGAGACTTATGAGTCAAGCCCTCAGAAAAATCACATGAGTTATTTCCAAGAGTGGTACTACTGTGATATTTATCAATCAAATCAGGATGAAGATCTGAGTTATGTTTGGTAGCCCTGAAACCACTACTGGTTGAAATGCCCTCAAGTTTTATGCAAGTCAAAGACTTGATATCAGAAGAAGAGCAAAAATCGAAAATGGAACTGGAAATGATAAAGAAGTGATGTGAAATCTTACCAAGGTGAAAGTTATCAAAAATAAAGTTGCTCCTCCATTTAGAGAAGCTGAGTTTGATATAATGTATAACCAAGGTATCTCAAAAGTATGAGAGATTCTTGATATCGGTGTTGGACTCGAAGTAGTGAAAAAAGCAGGAGCTTTCTATAGTTACGGAGATATAAAACTCGGTCAATGAAGAGAGAAATCAAAAGCTTTCCTCATGGAAAATCCTGAGCTCGCTGCTGAGATAGAAGAAGTGATAAAAAATAGTTTGTAAAAAGAATAAATCATAAAAAACTCCCGAAAGGGAGTTTTTTATGATAGTTTTTCTTCATGACTTGCTTGAAGGAGTGAAAACTCTAAAGTAGGAATAATCTTTGAAAGTGCACCCGAAAAATTAGGAATATTTTCTCATAACCTAAATAATACTTGCTCAAGATCTTTAATTTTGATGTGATATTCTTCTATTTTGTGAGAATCATTAGCTAAAATAGCTTTTAAATATTCTGAGTTCAGATTGGAATAGGACTCAATTCTATCAGTAATAACTTTTTTTCTAAATGCAGAAATAGAAGAAGACTCCAAAATACATGTTAGAGTATAAGCAGTTGAATCAATAAATAATGCCGAAAGTTGAGAAGAATTTGGTTTTTCAGTCTCTGGCACTTCCACCATTCAAGAAGACGTTGGAGTTAACCAACTTCACATTCCAGGCAAGATTCCATCTTTATATACTCACATTCTTAAAACCTTTAGATAAATAATTGATAATATTTATATTTAAATATAAAATTTTGTCAATATTCTTTCTCTCTCTACACCTTATTCCCTTGCCTTTCTCCCCTTTTTGCATATATTTAATTCCAATCAATTAATTCCTAAAAACAGCTCTCTATGAAGGTTTCTCATAATGTCCTCAAGTCATATTTCCCTGACCTCAATACTCCAGAGGAAACAGCCCAAAAACTTATCATGCATACCGCAGAAGTTGAGGATATTCATACTGATGGGACTAATCTCGAAAAGGTATTTATCGGAGAAATCCTCGAAGTAAAAAAACATCCAGAAGCAGACAAGCTCAATCTCTGCCAAGTAAGTGTAAACGGAGAAACAGTTCAAATCGTATGTGGAGCTCCAAATGTAAAAGCAGGTATCAAAGTGCCAGTAGCTATAGTGTGAGCAAACCTAGCTGAATGATTTACTATCAAGAAAACAAAAATCAGAGGAGAAGTATCAAACGGAATGATCTGTAGCGAAGACGAACTCGGAATGGTCGAAGAGAGACAATCATGAATACTCATACTTCCAGATGATGCAGTACTATGAACATGCATGAAAGACTATCTTGGAAAAAACGATAGTATCCTAGAAATAGACAATAAAGCTATCAATCACAGACCTGACATGTTTAGTTATATCGGTGTTATCAGAGAACTTTATGCTACCTATGGGAAAAAGTTCGATTTTGAGTATGAAAATAGAGATTTCTCAGCACTCTCAGATATATGAATCAAAAATAAAATTCCAGAAGTCGTAAGAAGATATATCGGTCTCAAAATAGAATGAGTTCAAAACATAGATTCTCCAGATTATATAAAAACTGTTTTAGGTGCAGCTGAAGTTGATTCAAAATGACTCCTCGTAGATATAACCAACTACTGCCTCAATTTATATGGACAACCAACACACTGTTTCGATGCTGATAAATTAACAGGTAGTATTACCGTGAGATATGCAAATGATGGAGAGACCTTTACAGCGCTCAATGATAAAGAATATAAGCTCTCAAACCAAGATATCATCATCGCAGATGATGCGTGAGTTATAGCACTTGGATGAATCATAGGAGGAAAAGAATCAGCAGTATCTGACGATACGAAAAATATCATCGTAGAAGCTGCAAACTTCGACCAAGCAGTAGTGAGAAAAACTGGGAAGAGACTTGGAATCAGAACCGATGCTCTGAATGTATTTGAAAAAGATATACTCCTCGAATCAGCTCATAGATGAGCAAGTCTCATCGCATCTGAACTCGAAAAAAATCTAGATGACATCAAAATCACAGGAATCACAGATATATATCCAAATACTCAGCCAAAAATCACTGTTCCTTTCGATCTGGAGTTTACTAATAACCTCATAGGAGCTAACTATGATGAAAATCATATAGTAACTATTCTCGATAACCTAGGAATAAGCAGAGATGCTGAGCATTTACACGTACCTTTCTGGAGAAAAGATATCACAACAAAAGCTGATATAGCAGAGGAAATAGCCAGAATAGATGGCTATGACAACATAGTTCCAACCGTGCCAAACCTCAACCTCTGAGCTATCATGCAGGATGATATATATATGCTGAAAAAATCCGTGAGAAACTTCCTGGTCGGAAGATGATTTTTCGATATGTATAACTACTCATTTGTGAACGAAGAGCTTATGCAAAAAACATGATCAAGTACTGATGATCTTATTGGACTCAAAAACTACCTCAGTGAAGAAATAACTCATATGAGATGAGACCTCATACCAAATCTACTGCTAAGTGCAGAAAAAAACATCAGAGAAATGAAACATATGAGTATGTTTGAGGTTGGAAAGGTATTTCACAAACATGATAGTGAAATCAAAGAGCATGCCAGTATATCAGGTGTAATGATATCTGAAAAAGATGCTAGCTACTACGAAGTACAATCTCTCGTATCAGACATGCTGACCAGTATCTGAGTAGATAAATTCTCATTTGAATCTCCACAAACTACTCCAACTTATGCTCATAGCTGAAGAACAGCCAGTGTAGTCGTCAGAGGAAAAGAGATATGATACGTATGAGAAATACACCCGAAAGTATCAAAAGATTTTGATATAAAAACAAGGATAGGGTTCTTCTCTCTGAGCGCAGACATGCTAGCTCATAGTACATCAGGAGTAAGAAAAACAAGAGAATTATCTTCATTCCAAGAAAATAATTTTGATATCAGTTTCACAGTAGATAAAAGCGTACCTGGAAAACACATCCAAATCGCAATAGAAAAATCAGACCCAAGTATTATTACAAAAGTAGATTTATTTGATATATATGAGAATGAAGAGAGACTCCCAGGACAAAGAAGTTTGAGTTTCAAAGTCTATATGCAATCACTCGAATCTACTCTCGATGATACCGTAAAAAATGACCTCATAAAGACAATAGTAGAGAGGGTTTCTAAAAAATGAGGAGAACTCAGAAAATAATTTTGACTAACGATATTTTTTTCATATAATCCTGCAGCTAATTAAATAACATTAATCTATTCCAGCACATGCCTATTATAAAATCAGCAAAAAAACAGCTCAGACAAAATAAGAAGAAGAATGCAAGAAATTCTCACTTCAAAGAGCTCTACAGAGAAGCAAGAGTTGCTTTTGAGAAAGCCGTTAAAGAAGGTGATCTTAAAGCTGCTAAAGCAGTATTTTTCAGTACAAAAGATAAAGATGGTAAGACAAAAAAATCTGGTCTTCAATCTATTATTGATAAGTTAGTGAAAAAAAATATAATACATAAGAATAACGGATCTAGAAAAAAAGCTAAATTTGCAAAAGCAATGAAATCTCTAGAAAAGGCTTCTTAGTTTTATTAACCTACCTGAATGAAAGGAAAAAAAAGAATTCTCAATAAAGACATCAGAGCTTCTAAGGTTCAACTCATAAAAGAAGATGGTGAAAACCTCGGAATCATGAGTATTGATGATGCTAGAGAAATAGCAAAGAAAGAAGGATTAGATTTAATGGAAATGGGAAAAAGAGAAGATGCTACTATCGTAAAGATGTTAGACTTCTGAAAATTTCTCTACAAACAAAAAAAACAAGAGCAAAAACAAAAGCAACAATGAAAATCTCCTGATATGAAGACACTGAGAATCAGTTTCAAGATATCAGAACATGATCTCGCAGTAAAGAGAAGACAAGCAGAGAAATTTGCAGCTTGAGGTCATGCACTCAGAGTCGTTCTGATGCTCAGATGAAGAGAAAATCATTATGCTAGTATTGCCTCAGAAAAAATAAATAACTTCGTTGAATCTCTCGAAGAGATCTACAAAGTTGAAAATGAAGTAAAAAAATCAGGAAACACATTTAGTGTCCTACTAAAAGCAAAAAAATAATATTATAATTACATACATTATGTCTTTAAAAACAAGAAAAGGAGTAGCAAAAAGAGTAAAAGTTACTGGAAAAGGTAAATTTAAACTCGCTAAAGCTTGGAAAAAGCACTTGCTCAGTAACAAAAGTAGTAAAGCAAAAGGAAGAAATGCTTACGGACTCGTAGTAGACGCTTCTGAAAAAAAGAAAATTGCTAGACAACTACCATACAGTTAATATATACAGTACTTATTTAAAAATTTAAAAGGAAACCATGACTAGAGTAAAAAGAGGTCTCATGACTAGAAAGAGACATAAAAAAATGATTAAAGCTACAAAAGGATACAGAATGTTAAATTCTAAAGTATTCTCAAGAGCTAAAAATGCTTGGATGAAAGCTGGTCTCAACTCATATATAGGGAGAAAGCAAAAAAAGAGAAACTTTAGAAGACTCTGGACTACAAGAATCAACAATGCAGCAAGAGCTGAAGGAATGAGTTACTCAAAACTTATACATGCAATGTATTTGAAAAAAGTTTCACTCAACAGAAAAGTACTTTCTAATATGGCTATCAGTCATCCAAAAGTCTTTAGCAATGTCGTTAAACACGTTAAGAACTAATCGATTGATTAGTTCTTTTTTTTGTCTTAATTTTCTAACCATATAAGCATGAACATAATAATATACAGCCACTCCCCTCCTTAATGAATCTATTTGATTCATTATTTTTTTATCTACTAATATATATACATATGAATGTACCTACAAAATTTGAATCTCTTGTAAGAGAAGCTTTTGATAATAATAGCATGCCAATAACTCTGGAAGTCCAAAATGGAAGAGTAGTTGGTCTTATATATACTCATACAGATTCTGTGATAAATGAAGTAGAGTCAATTATGACTCATCTAGATCCTCATCTATTCTTTAAAGAAATAAACACAAATGACGGCATTATATACCAAGAACAATCTTTGAGTAATATAATTTTATCTGCTCAATCAGAGCTAAGAAAGATATTGAAAGAAGAATATTTAAATGGTGGAGAATTGAAAAAAGCTGCCTAACACAAAATATAATTTTTAATCTGTATATATGAATAGAAAGTATTATAAAAATAATAAATTCGATATCATGATATTTACCATTACTCGCAGCCAAATAAGTCAGACACTCAATCATAAAAATTGATACAAAACATTATCAAAAAAAGCAGCTTAAGCTGCTTTTTTTTCTGTATTATTGTCATTGGCTCTCTTTTCGTGAAGTCTCTCGATTTCATTACTGGGATCTGCTATACGTCATAAAATCTTATCAAGAAAATTGAGTTTCTCAACCGTTCTGAGTACTTCTGCCGATGTATCATCTACTTCAGCTCATACTTCTCCGTCTAAAAGAGTATTATCATTTGCAGTGATAATCTCTGGATTTTCATGAGTTTGCATATCTTCTTGAACCATTTTTTGTTTTTATTTTTATCTATATAAAGTATATCATAGTTTTTTTCTCTACGCAAAAATCCCTCTATATAAGTAAATATACTTAAAATTAGCACCTAATTATAAAAAGTGCTAAAAAAGTTTTGACATGAAAATAGTTTTTTATACAATACCTATACGTCACATTTTGCGTGACCATTAATACCTAAATATAAATGACTATGTGAAAAATTATTTGAATCGACCTTGGTACTACCAATTCTTGTGTCGCTTTCATGGAATGAGGTGAAGCAAAAGTAATACCAAATGCGGAATGAAATAGAACGACTCCAAGTATCGTCGCTCACAAAGACTGAAGTATCATCGTAGGTACTCCAGCAAAAAGACAAGCAATAACAAATCCAACAGGAACTATCTTCTCTGCAAAGAGATTTATCGGGAGAAAATTTGATGAAATCCAAGAAGAAATCAAATGAGTACCATACGAAGTAGTTAAAGGAAAAGATGGAGGTGCTATGATAAAATTTGATGGTAAGGAAGTGAGGCCAGAAGAAATCGGAGCGCACGTGCTGACTAAGATCAAAGAAGATGCTGAAAAGTTCCTCGGATCAAAAGTATCAGAAGCAGTTATTACTGTGCCTGCGTATTTTAATGATGATCAAAGACAAGCTACGATCAATGCTGGTAAGATAGCAGGACTCGAAGTAAAGAGAATCGTAAACGAACCTACAGCTGCTGCTCTCTCATATGGAGCTGGGAAAGGGAAAAATGAAAAGATAGCAGTATACGATCTCGGTTGAGGTACATTTGATATCTCTATTCTCGAACTTTCTGAAGAAGGTACATTTGAAGTACTCGCAACCAATGGTGACACTCACCTCGGTTGAGATGACTTTGATAGAGTGGTAACTGACTGGATTATAGACGAGTTTAAAAAGGACCAAGCTATAGATCTCAGAAATGACCCTATGGCACTCCAAAGAGTAAGAGATGAGGCTGAAAAAGCGAAAAAAGAGCTCTCTACTACCACTGATTATGACATCAACCTTCCATATATTACTGTTGATTCAAGTGGGCCAAAAAACCTCATGATGACACTGACGAGAGCGAAGTTTGAAGAGCTTATCGGTGATTTCGTAGAAAGAAGTCTCACTCCATGTAAAAAAGTACTGAAAGACTCTAAACTCAAAGCAAGTGAACTCGATGAAATCCTCCTCGTTGGTGGATCTACGAGAGTACCACTCGTACAAAAGAAAGTAGAAGAATTCTTCGGAAAGAAACCAAATGCAGGGATAAACCCTGATGAAGCCGTAGCTATGGGTGCAGCTATCCAAGCAGGTATCATCGGATGAGATGTAACAGATGTACTTCTCCTCGATGTAACACCTCTCACACTCGGTATAGAAACTATGGGTGGAATCAGAACTCCTATGATAGAGAGAAATACTACGATTCCAGCAAACAAAGTAGAGACTTTCTCTACGGCTGTAGACAACCAACCAAGTGTAGAGATAAACGTACTCCAATGAGAAAGAGAAATGGCAGCTGACAACAAATCACTCGGGAGATTTATCCTCGATGGAATCACTCCAGCAGCGAGATGAGTACCACAAATCGAAGTATCGTTTGATATCGATGCCAACGGTGTACTCAACGTAAAAGCAAAAGATAAATCAACAGGAAAAGAACAACATATCACGATCCAAGGATCAACAGGTATGGATGAGGCTGAGGTAGATGCACTCGTAAAAGAAGCCGAAGCAAAGAGAGAAGAAGATAAAGCAAAAAAAGATTCTGTAGATGCGAGAAATATGGCTGATTCAGCTGTACATCAAGCTGAAAAGATGATAGCAGATAATGCTGACAAGATAGAAGATGCTGACAAGGAATCTATCGAAGAAAAAGTAGCTGATCTCAAGAAAGTTCTAGAAAATGCTGACGCAACCAAAGAAGAACTCGATGAAGCAGCGAAACCTCTTACAGATACTATGATGAGTGTCGGACAAAAACTCTATGCAGCAGGTGCTGATACTCCTGAAGCAGACAGTGCAGCTACTGATTCATCTGATGATGAAGTGGTTGATGCTGAAGTAGAGGATGATGATAAAGATGATGGTAAAAAGAAGAAAACGAGAGTGTAGTCTCGATGAAGAGCCCCGAAAGGGGTTCTTTTTTTGTTGCCTAAATAATCTTTATAAAGAACTAATTAACAACTTTATCTCATAGTTCTCACAGACTTTCAACATAAAAATTTTAATCCATTTGCCCAGCCTATTTAAATCAATATCATAAGATGTGAGTATAAAATGATTATACTTCGTATATATTAAAAAACTAAAGTATTTTAAGCAAAAGAAAAGACATCTTAGTCATTTTACTAAAAACAACCTTGATGTCGTAGTCCATATAGTGTTTCAATTGAAACTAGAGACATAATAAATTTTTTGCCGAAAATTTATGTCATCGATTATATGGTAGGTTAAATAAAATGCAACAAAAATACATACTAAAAACAAACAATGGAAAAATATTACATGAATAGAAATGAACAATCAGATACCAAAGACTTTGAAGTCCATAGGTCTACTTGAAGTCCAGAATGTCCTCACCCTGCATTACCTGAAAATAGATTAGACCTATGATGGCATAGTAACTGTGGAACAGCTGTAAAAAAAGCTAAAGAGACTTATACAAATGTAGCGCATAGAATAAATTGATGCTACTGGTGTTCTAGAGAATGTCATACAACATAAAGAAAAGAGCTGGCAATTTGCCAGCTCTTTTTATTTTTAAAATGTATCACCCAGATTTTTTAAGGGTGAGATGAGCCAACCAAAAGTTCCTCAAAAAAGAGGTTCTTTTTATTTACTTAAACATTACTTGACTTTTATTTATTTATATTTACAATACTAAAAATATCATAACTAAAAACTATGGAAAAAAAAGTAAAAGCGTGAATATTACTTGCTGTCTGAGCTGCTACGGTTATTGTTCAGGTAAATCCTGAAATTCAAAATTTAGTAGACCAAGTAAAGGACTTAGTAGACCAAAATATATACTTGAAATGATGAAGGTTATTCCTAGCTGAAACCTGGGAAATTATGGCTACATGATTCTTAACTTCATGGTTTACAGTCAAGGGAGTAAAAAAAGTGAGGAAAACACAAAAAGAAAAATTATTGAAATTAGAACGTGAATCAAGAATATCTATAACTACACTAGATATAAGAGATGGTCGTCTATATGTAGAAAATCAAATGGAGGACAATATAAAACAGCTCTTTAGTGGCTTACCAGGAATTGCAGATATTATTAGTGAGGCATGAAAAAAATTAGATTATTGTGATGGCTCAATCATCATGAAGTTTAATAGAAAAGATTGAAAACAAGTATATTGAGAAATCAGAGATAATCCGAGAATATTCCCTGAAGATAAACTGGAAAGAATAGCAAACTTTGATCATTGAATTCATAGGAAAGAAACTGAATTTATAGCTGTTTTAACAAAAACTCCAAAGTATAAAAAATTTGAAGATGGAAGTGTAAAAGTTGTCGATAAAAATGAAGAAAATCCAGAAACTGCAGAAAAAATAAGACTAATGACTGTGAGAAAAGATATCTTGGATAAAGTGCTATTATGGTGTGATACGGAAAAAGAAGCAGGTAATTGTCTATGCTCAGGAAGCATGCTAGATGCTATCTGTACTGATGAAAGAGGAAATGAACCATGTGTAAATAGATTTATTTTATACATGTTAAGTGAGAACTATAAGTTAGATGAAGTCCCTAATGTTGAAGCTAATGATTTACTGAGAACTCCTCTTCATCGTAAATATATGATAGCTCTAGCGCAAATGGCAAAACATGTAAGAGATGGTTGAGGTAAATTAAAAGTTTATAAAGAAGTAAAAGTAAACACTAGTATAATTAATGACAACTAACCACTAACAATAAAAGAAAGACTTTCAAATCAAAAGACTACACCAAGATTAATAAGAAGAGATTTTAGAGATATTCAATAAAAAAAGATGAACTTTAAAGTTCATCTTTTTTCTATATAATAATATTCATATAAATTAAGAAAACTACCCTCTATGCACTGACACCTCTACATCCTCATGTGAGTCTCCGGCTCATGAAAATGAACCCTCAGAAAAAACCTCGAATCGCAAAATATCTATAATCTCGAGTTTGTAAAATCATACGTCTCACGTCCTATGCGTCCAGGTGAAGTGGATGGAGACATGTATCACTTTATCTCAGAGGATGACTTCAAAACTGCTATCGAAAATGATGAGTTTTTAGAATACGCATTTGTCCATCAGGCAGCATACTATGGGACAAAAAAATCAGATATACTTGATGGCATAGATGATGGGAAAATTCTTATAAAAGAGATTGATTACCAAGGATTAGCAAAAATCAAACAAGAAATTCCAGAGTTTAGAGAGCATTATACTACTATTTTCCTCAATGTACCTGAAGATATCATGGTAGCGAGAAATAAAGAGAGAAATCCAGATGTAACTCAAGATGAAATAGATAAGAGACTGATGAGTCTCAGAGAAGAAGCAAAAGATTTAGACGATTATGATCACGTCATAGATGCAACACAGAATCCTGAAAAGGTTATGGAGGATGTACTTGAGATAATGAAAAAAGAAGACTAAATTAGTCTTCTTTTTTTTCTTCAGGAAAAGGGATAACAGTATTATATTTTCCATCTTCCAAAATTTGTTTTTTAGTTTTAGATCAAATCATAAATAATCAAACTTTATAGAGTATCTGTTCGCTATTATGAATTCGTGATGAACTTGCGACAATACCAGGATTTGTTTCATGTATACCATCTGAATATATAGACAAGAATCCTCTTACTTTTCATCCCTTGCCTTCTTTTATAAAGCTCATAACACTAGCGTCGTTAGGATATCAAATATCATAGTATATAAATTCAGATAACTGCTTAACTCCATTCTCAGAATGTGTAATTATTGCCATTCTTCATGACTGATTATAAGCAAAAAGTATTAATGAGCTCTCAGAATCTAGTGCTGCAGTTACATTATTTTTTTCTATAATCTCAATTTTCGCAGCTCTAAAGATTTCTTCTACTCATTTTTCACTATGTTCTACTATTGCATATCATTTTTTATCCTCATATAAAGAAGCATTATTTCATAGGTTTCTTAATCTATCATCATATTGGAGTCCTTCAACTTCTAATGGTACACCATCTTTGTTCTGTAAAAAAACAAGTTTCTTATCTTTCATTGCGATGTGAATTCAGAATTCATCAGGCTGATTAATCCAAGCATATTCAAATCATAAGTGTACTTCTGTTTTATTATCTATGACATGTAATATTCCCTCTCTTCATCATGCACTCGCACGATAATATCATGGGCATCATTCTATCTCACGTACATTTGTATATCTTTCATCAAATGAAACAATTACATTTTTAGCATTACTTTCTACATTTCAAAGTCCTTCTTGTTTTTGTGGAATTACTATTTGGGATTGTTGAAATATTATATGGGATATGTTATCTTGATTAGCATCAACAGTAAGACCTAAATGATTATCATCTATGGTTAATGATAAATCTCCAGGATTATCTAAATAAGATACTTCAGTCTTTGACATACCAACTTATATTTATAAAATATTACATATAATTTACCTATATAGATATATTTGTCAAACATGCGTATCCATATCATCACACTCTTCCCTGACAGTTTCACCAGCTTTATCTCTACGAGCATGACAGCAAAGGCAATTAAAAACGATATGCTAGATATCAAGCTCTATAAGCTCAGTGACTTTTCAGAGAAAAACTTCTGACATGTCGATGATAAAGCCTACGGGATGCACGGACAAGTCATCTCCCCAGAACCGCTTTCAAAAGCTATAAACTATGTATTTGAAACAGTCGGAAAGAAAATCCCTGTGATCTATATGAGTCCATCTGGAGATTTACTCACTCAGGAAAAAGTAGAAAACCACTACTCAGATCTCTGAGATGAGTTTATGATTATCTGTGGTCACTATGAATGAATCGACCAGAGAATCATCGATCTCTATGTAGACTATGAAGTTTCCATTGGAGAATACGTGCTCACGAGCTGAGAATTGGCCTCTCAGGTACTTATAGATGCTCTGTCAAGACATATACCCTGAGTACTTGGAAATCCTCTCTCGCTCGAAGAGGATAGCTTCTCAAAAAAATTTGATAGACAAAAAGAGCATAGTGTATATACTAGGCCTGAAATCTTTGAGGGAAAATCAGTCCCAAAAATCCTCCTCTCTGGAAACCATGCAGAGATAGAAAAATGGAAACAAAATAATCTAAAATAAAAATATGACAGCACAAAGTCTACAAAACGTCGAACCAACATGGATTGAAATGGTCTGGGAAATGGTCACTTTTGAAACGATGATAAAAGTAGCTATTGTTTATTTTTTCATCATCTGGATAGCTGTACTCGTATGGGTTATCAAAGATATTTCAAATAGAACCAATAATATATTTCTCCAGATATTTTCAATACTTTTGATTGTACTACTCAGTCCGCTCTGAGTATTTTTCTACCTACTTATCCGTCCAGGAAAAACCGTCCTAGAAAAATACTATCAAGAAATAGAAGATAATCTAGAAATACTCTCAAGCATAGTAAAGGACAAAGTCGATGCAGGATGAGAAACCACCGATTGTACTACCTGTGGATATGAGCTTGATGTAGACTTCCTCTTTTGCCCAGGATGCAAAAGTAAGCTCAGAGATGCATGTGTCAGCTGTAAAAAAAGTATTAGAAAGTGATGGGAAGTATGCCCATACTGTGGAGAAAATCAAAAAGGGAAAAGGAAAAAATCAGACAAAAAAAAGAAGAAGGATTAATCCTTCTTCTTTTTTTTAATATAATGCCTGTAATACCCAATAAAATTACTTCAGAGAAATAATCCCTCGAGCAAGACTCACATAGGTGAAAATATAAGAGCATTATACAGAATAGAAAAACTCGTAGCTGACATCATATAGTGCCTGAGTGATTTATCATCTGTTTCAAAAGCTGCAAAGGTAGATAGGCTCATCCCAACTAAGAATATGATATCATATATATCCTTATAAAATACCATAGTAGCAACGATATATCCTGCTATAAATAAGTATTTCCAATACCTCTGAGTGTTGCGAAAACAAACGAGGTATCTCACAATACCAATAGCCATGATAACAGCTGCTGTGTATCTATCGAGGAGTAAATAATGAAGGAGCAAACAACTGGCAGATATAAGGAAAAAGATAATAATCTTATTTCTCTGCTTAAACTGAAAACTCAAGAAATCAGATATAATAGCTATACCAGCAAATATCTGTGAAAAGAGAAATGGGAGTGTGAGTCAGAAAAACATCGTTTATTTTTTTAAATAATACCTGTAATACCCAATAAGATTACTTAAAAAGAATATAAATTCTAATAAAACTCAAATAGGAGATCAAATAAGTGTATTATAGACTATAAATATTGTAGTTCCTACCATCATAAATAAACGAAGATGGAGATCATTCTTCTGAAAAGCAGCAATAGTGATAAACGATGAAGCTAAAAGCAATATAAAATCATAATAATCCTTAAATCAAATAAGAGTAATTATGGTAAAGAACAATATAAATATAGGAATCCAATATTTCCAGGTACTTTTATAAGCGACAAAGAAACGAACAATTGAGATCGAGAGTACAACTGCAGCAGCGATACGTCATAATAAAATATAGTGTATCGCTATACACGATACTGATAAAATAAAAAATAATATAATATGTTTTCTATCCTTAAACTGAAAGCTTAATAGATTTGAGATAGTCGCAATACCAGCAAATATCTGTGAAAATAAAAATGGGAGTGTGAGTCAGAAAAGCATGGTTTATATATTTTTATAAGAATTCTTTTGTTAATCTGTCTACTAAACTACTAAGGAAGATTCAAGGTGAATGAACAAGTAAATGCTTGATCTCTTCAATAGAAAACCAACGCAAATTTGCTACTTGTCATTCTTCCAGAACAAATTCGCGTATAGGCTTATCAACTATAACTGAGTAATATTGAGAAAAATAGTTGGGTCTTCTGTTTTTATCTATTTCTTGAAATACATATCACGTCAGACCAATCTCCTCCTCTGCTTCTTTGTATATATTATCCTCGTAGCTCTCTCAGGTATCAACTGTACCAGCCACAGCTACAGACCGTTTTCATGGTCATTTTTTCTTTAAGAATCATCTCTGAGCAAGCAATATATCCCCATCAGAATTACGAACATCTAAAGCCGAAACTCTATAAATATCTTCCGAAGTTATTTCTGAGCGTATTTTATGGCCTATTATCTCATCATGTTCATTTACGATAATTTGAGTTATTTCTGTATTCATAATTTATTGTTTTATAAATCTAAATATCTCCCATCTCTATATGGAGGTAAGTACACCTCATAATACATAAGTTCAGAATCATTATCAGCAATCCACTTCATCTTTTCTCATTTATTTATCAGAAATTCAAATTTAATTCCTTTACGCATTTTATATTCAAATACTCATTCATCTGTTTCAAATATGAATTTTCCATTTCCTGATATATATCCCAATAAAGTCTTATCTCATCAAACTACGAGCTGATATGGTGATGAAACTCACTTTTCAAGCCTAACAACTCATAAATCTTTTGAAGAATCATCAACAAAATCATAGACATCACACTGAACTCATTCTTGCACATCTATTGTTTCTACAAAACTAACTGGTAAATCTTGATCTTCATATCTAAAAGTTTTCATATGTATATGATTACTAAGTATTATTTAACAACTAAATTCACAATTCTCCCTGGCACATAAATCTCTTTTACTATTTCTTTTCACTCTAACCATTTCATCACATCTGGATGTGATTTTGCTTTTTCAAGTACACTATCCTTTGGTTCATCAACTGCGATTTCTATATCCCCTCTGAGTTTTCCGAGTACTTGTACTCAGATCTTTACCGTATCATCCTTGATGAGGTTTTCATCATATGTAGGCCAATCAGCAAAGAATATAGACTCAGATCCATATGAGAATAAATCTCTCATAGCATCTATCTGATCTGAAAACTCTACAAAGAAATCATCATCTGTAGTTTCGTATGCGTATTTACCAGTTTTTTTAGAGATATAAAGTCATCTCATAGGGAAATAAATATCTCTCTCCCCTTTTTCTTCATCAGTGAGTGTGTAGCATCTCTTGTATTCATGAGTTTTGATAGTCCTATCTGGCATGAGAAGTGCCCAAGAGTCTATGTAGTAAAACTCTAGTTTTCCTCCTGCTTTATGAGCAATATCTTTATAAAAATTCATCATGATCTCTGCTATCTCTGGTTGTTCGAGATCCTCTTCTCTTACCCCAGCTGCATCGAGGGATATCCTCCTCACATGTGTTGGATCAAAATCCATACCAGGGAAAAATACCGAAGAGTCGCAACTCAGTACTGGATACTTATTATCTCTCTCCTTATATGGTTCAAGTTTTTGGATCGCATTCTCGAGAGATGTCTCTCCATCTTCTACTACATCAACAGGATTAGGAACTTGATCTATTTGCACCCCATTATCAAGAGCTGTAAATACTTTTTGAAGTCTCGTGAGTTTATTTTTATTTCCAGATGCAAGATATATCTTAGTATAGTTTTTTGATGATCCAAAAGACTCTTTCTCCCAGAGCTCTTCGGTCATATGTGGTGCAAATGGATGCAATATCTTGAGGAAGCTTTGTTTCCATTCTGATTGTTTCGTAGCATCTTGTGGTAATCCAGTATTGACACAGATCATCATCTGAGCGATAGCCGTATTAAACTTGTAGGCTTCTATATCTTCTCCTACTTTTTTGATGGTTTTATGAAGTGTCTTGATCGCTTCATCGTCTGATTTTGCATATCTTGGTTCTGGTCAGTATATCTTCCAAACTTTATCGAGGAATCTTCTCGAACCTACGATAGAACTCGTATCCCAAGGAGCCGAAGCAGCAAAATCTGCCATATACATCTCATAGAGTCTAAGTGTGTCTGCTCAGTATTCTTGTACTATATCATCTGGATTGATAACATTTTTGAGCGACTTACTCATCTTGGCTGGGACTTTTTCGAGCTCTTCTCCAGTCTCAGTATCAAAGTATTTTCAGTCTTTCTCTTCAACCATATCATTAGCTATGAGTTTTCACTGAGTATTTCTATAGCTCATCCCGAGTATCATCCCCTGATTTCTGAGCCTATAAAACGGCTCTGTAGTAGAAACTACTCATATATCATAGAGGAATTTATGCCAGAAGCGAGCATACAAGAGATGAAGTACAGCATGCTCTGCTCCTCATACATATGAGTCTACGTTGGTCCAGTATTTTTCTACTTCTGGTGCCACGAGCTCGTTTGGATTTTCTGGATCCATAAATCTAAGATAGTACCAACATGATCATCCCCATTGAGGCATAGTGTTGGTCTCTCTTTTTCATGAGAGATTATCAGCAAGCTCTACATTTACAAAGCTGTCTACTTTTGTCAGTGGTGAAGTCCCGTCCCCTGCTGGTTCATATGCTTCTACTTCAGGAAGTTCAAGTGGGAGATTGTAGTCACAGACTATTTTTCCATAGATTCCATCGTAGAGTTTTGAAAATTCTTTTTCTCCTATCATGAGCGTATCTCAGTCTTTTACCCAAGCATTATCTGAAGGTGTAGTCGATAGAGATGCTACATCTTCACTGCTGAGATGGATAAGTGGAATTGGTTCTCCCCAGTATCTTTGACGAGAAAAGAGCCAATCTCTCAGTTTGTAGTTGGTTGTTTTGTGACCGAATCATTTTTCTTGTGCAGAAGCTATAAGTTTCTCTTTCGCTTCTGGAGTAGTAAGTCAGTTATGATCTCCCGAATCTACGAGTTGCCCTGTGCCTGTGTATGGTCTCTCTGAAGCTTGTACTTGTTTAACTATGAGTTCAACTATCTCATCTTCTGTCATATCTCCCAGTTCAGGTATCTCTGATGCATATTTTTGTTTCCAGTCTTTCGAGCACGAACCAAAATAAGTACTTCTCACACTTTCACGAATCGGTAATTTATACTTCTTCGCAAACTCGAAATCCCTCTCATCATGGGCTGGTACAGCCATCACAGCTCCAGTACCATAGGCTCAGAGCACATAGTCAGCTATCCAGAGTGGTACTTTTTCTCCGTTATATGGGTTGATTACATAGCTTCCGGTAAATACTCCTGTTTTTTCTTTATCTATAGCAGTCCTATCCTGATCTGATTGCTGCCCAGATTTTTTGATATAAGCTTCACAATCAGTTTTATATTCATCAGTGATAAAATCCTCTACATGCGGATGATCAGGAGCAATCACGCAGTATGTCATACCAAAAACAGTATCTACACGTGTCGTATAGACTCTGATAGAGCAATCCCCCTTTCGCTTCGCTCATTCCCCCTTATTAAGGGGGACAGAATTATCTACAGAACTTGGGGGATTATATTTCTTGAGCTCAAACTCACACCCCTCCGATTTTCCTATCCAGTTTCTTTGCATATCCTTGATACCTTCTGGCCAATCGAGATCATCTACGTCTGCAAGTAGTCTCTCAGCATATTGAGTAATACCTAGTACCCATTGTCTGATTTTTTTCTTTTCAACTATCGTACCACATCTCTCACAGCTAAAATCCTTGAGTACTTCTTCGTTGGCAAGTCCAGTCTTGCAGCTGGGACAGTAGTTGATAGGAAGGTCCTGCTCGTATGCAAGTCACTTCTCAAAGAGTTTGAGAAAAATCCACTGTGTCCACTGAAAATACTTTGGATCAGTTGTATCTATCTCTCTATCCCAATCATATGAAAATCCAAGTGATTGAATCTGTCTCTTGAAAGTAGCTATGTTTTTATCGGTAGTGACTCTCGGATGAGTACCAGTCTTGATAGCATAGTTTTCAGCAGGAAGACCAAAAGCGTCCCACCCCATAGTATGGAGTACATTGTATCCTTTTGCATGTTTGTACCTGGCTACTATGTCATTGGCTGTATATCACTCTGGATGACCTACATGGAGCCCAGCACCACTTGGGTATGGAAACATATCAAGTACATAGTATTTTTCTTTGTCTGTTTTATTATATGTTTTAAATGTCTTATTTTCAGCCCAAAAATCTTGCCATTTTTTTTCTATATCTTGGTGGTTATACATACTTATTTCTTTAAGAAAAATACAAAGGTTTATCTTCGATTTTATTGAATTTAGAGCTATTGTAAAGATTAAAATATAAGAAATAAGTTGAAAAGAGGGAGTGAAATCTTATAATCAGAATCAGTAATAAAATATAAAAATATAAACCATGAATATACATAAGAATATGATAATCCTGTGAGCTGCTCTCACTGGTATCCTCGTAGTAGAAAATATGGTACTCGGTTACTACGCATATGTAATAACATGGTATACATCAGCTGGTATACTTTCGCTCGTGAGTGTATGAATATGAGTCATGATGTGATATGGACTGAGATGAACGCTTGGATGAAAAAAGTCCGATTCAGATGAAAACTACGATTTCTAAAAAAATTACATTAAAAAAACCTTCCAACTTTGGAAGGTTTTTTTAATGACTAGGATAATATTATCTAAAGATAAAACTATCAATAAGTGATTCTGCTCAAGCAGTACTCGCTTCATCAGTGAGGACTGTAATAACAAGAGTTATAATTTGACTCGCAAGAAGTGTCAGAATAAGACCGAGAAGAACATATAAAAATATCTTCTTTCCTTTCTTTACTTTTTCATCATCTCAAGCTGAAGTCAGAATAGTAAATCATGCATATACAGCAAATATAATAGCAATGAAGTAAAAGAGTCAGATAATATATCAAAGTATATTATCTATAGTTCCTATGAGATCATTCCCACCAAGTCTGAGGTTGTCAGTCACTCTTTCTACACCAAAAGCAGTTTCAGCGTCGACAGCAAATGCTTGACCTACACTAAAATAGGCAAGCAGTATGCAAAATAATTTTTTCATCTGAGTTTGTTTAAAGAAATTATGAAACAAGACCTCCTTCAAGATTAGTAATAATCCAACCAACTATACTACTAGCAAGGAAGATAACAACAAGACCAATTACTGCGTTGATAAGAGTTGTTTTCCCTTTCTTTACTTTTTCATCATCTCCACCAGCTGTAAGGATTTGGAAACCTCCGTAGAGAGCAAATACTATAGCAACAAAGTATAGAAGACCGATAAGGTATCCAAGGATATTATCAAGAGTGTTGAGGAAGTTTCCTCCAGTACCATTGTCACCAGTAGTAGTACCTCTCGTTCTATCTACATCAATAGCAGATACAACACCTGCGTGAGCTACAACTGCTCCAGCGAGACCAGCTTTTACAATATTTTTCATAAATACAATATATAATAAATAAAATTAACAGGGTTATTATATAAAAAGGCTTTGTAAAAGGCAAATTTTTTATATAAGTTTTTACATAAAAGCAATAAGCTATACAATCAGTTCCAACATAAGATATAAATACATATTCACATGCTAGAACCTTTCTTGGAAGACCTCAAAAAACATGGTCTTGAAAATGACATACCAAACATTAGTCTGGAAAATGCTATATTTCTCAGAAAGATACTGAAAGAAAAGCAGGTAAAAAACCTCCTAGAAATCGGTACTGCCAATGGTTTCTCGAGCATAAATTTTGCCTATGAAATGAGAGCATTTGATGGAAAGATAACTACTATAGATTTCTCAGAAAAATCACATAATGAAGCCAAGCAAAACTTTATAGATGCCTGAGTTTCGGACATGATAACTCCACTATTTTGAAATGCTCTTGATATACTTCCGACTCTTTCATGACCATATGATTTTATATTTATAGATGGTATGAAGAGAAGAACAAAAGACTTCTTAGAGCTCACCTATGATAAACTGGAATCATGAGGAACGATAGTTATAGATGATGTAATCAAGTTCAAGGACAAGATGGTATGACTCTATGAATATCTAGAAAAACAAAATATAAAATATGAAATCATACAGATAGATAGTGATGATGGAATTCTGATTATAGAAAAAGGCTAATTATCATCGTTTTACTTCATAAAATTTCTATTCCTTCCCAACCTTCCTTTTCAATAAGGAAGGAGAAGCTACAAAAAAACAAAAATCCCCCTTTTTATAAAAAGGGGGAAGTGAGCAAAGCGAGAGGGGGAATATAAATTATTCGAAAAATGATTCAATAACATTTCTGTATCCTAGTCTTTGCTTGAGTTCTTCATAATAGTTATTTCCTGGTACATAGAGCTCTTTGAGTCTCTCAAGTACTTCTGGGTTTTCAAATCTTTTCATGATGATTTCAACTTCTTTTTGTACTTCTTTATCGTCTACTTTTACATCTTCGAGCTCAACAAGCTTATGAATAATAAGTTCTCCTTCGAGTCTTTTCATTGCTACTGGTTTTACGTTTGCTTCTTTGTATGTTTCTTCTGTCATCTTGAGCGATTCTATATAATCAGCCATCTTGATTCCATCTTTTGATACATTTTCTTTGATTTCAGCATATACTTTTTCGATTTGACGAGCCAGAAGCTTATCACCAATATCAAGTTTAGTAATCTTGAGTAGTTCATCAATAAGTTCTGTTTCTTCTTCGAGTCTTATATTTGCCTGCTTAGTTTCTTTAAGTTCTTCTTTTATAAGCGCTTTAAATCCTTCGAGATCGAGATCCTTCCCTCTAAGGTTTTTGATAAATTCAGGAGTGAACTCTGGTTTGTGAGCATGTTCAAACTTCTTTACTGTCACTTTAAACTTTGTTTTCTTTCCAGCAAAATCCGCGTTGTGATAGTCTTTTGGGAATGTGATGTCAAGCTCTTTTTCATCTCATACTTTTGCTCCTACGAGTCCTTCTTCGAATCCAGGAACGAGTAGTCCAGAACCAAGAACGAGTGGATAGTCTCTCATAGAAGTGCTTTCCATGAGCTCACCTTTTTCATCATATCCGTCTGTATCTATCGTAAGCTTATCACCCATTTTTGCTGATTTTTTCTTGTCAGTTACTTCATGGAAGTGAGTAAATCTCGTCTCAATATCCTCAAGAGCTGATTTTACTTCTGCTGCAGTTACTGATACTTTTTTCTTTTTGAGTTTTATATCTTTGTATTTTTTATCTATTTCTATAGTTGGAAATACTTCTATATGAACTCTGATCTTGAGTGGATCTTGAGATATGATTTCTTTGATTTCTCCTTCTGCTACTGGGAGGAGTTTTTCTTTTTTCAAAAGATCTCTATATATACTATCGATAGCTGATTCTATCGTCATCTGAGCGATATATGGTTCTCCATAATTTTTTATGAGGATATTTTCTGGGATATCAGCTCATTTTCTGAATCCTTTTATATCTGCATGAGCTTTGAGGTGAGCTATAGCTTTTTTTCTATGCTTCGCTACTTCTGCTGTGCTTGCTTCCACGATAAACTCTACGATCGATTTTGGAAGTATATTTTTTTCTACTTTCATGAAAGTTAATTTTAATAATTTTAAAGTGAAAGGATTATATGAAAAAATAGAGTTTTATCAAAACTTAAATGAGCCAAAATACAAGTCCTACTCTAAAGAATTAAATTTTGACTCCCCTTAAAAACTTATATAATAAAAATGTTAATTTTAAAATATAACTTTTTACACATGTTGAAAACAAGTAAGAAAGGGTTTACTCTGATTGAGCTTATGGTAGTTATGGCTATCATCGGTGTACTTGCTGTTATGCTCGTACCACAACTATCAGGTGCCCAAGAAAGAGCCAGAGATTCTGGTAGAATAGCTGCTATTCAAAATATTACAGCAGTACTTGAAACTTACTTCTCTGATGAAGGACAATATCCAGATGCTACTCATGCAGCTGGTGCAACTGCTAATGGTTGTTTTAGCACTGAAGATGGTACTGTAGCTCCGGATATAGCTGCATTACTTAAATGAGGATCTGCTCCTTTAGACCCACAAACTTCTAATAATGCATGAGGATGTTGAACAGATGCATCTTTCTGATATAAAGCCTTAGAAAAAGGTTGAGTAAATAACTCATGATATGTAATCAATGCAAATGTAGAAGGTTGGAAAAAAGCTAACCTCGACTGGTCAGATGCAGATTCTGATACTACATGGGAACAAACATCTGCTAGAGTTGCACCCCTCACTGCTGAGACATCACCAGCAACTGATTCTGTTTATGCTAGTACAAACTAGTCCACTTGATTCTAATAAAAAACTCTCCGTTTCGGAGAGTTTTTTATTTTGCTTTATTTTCTAGGAGCGACTTTGTCTTTTGACTATAGCTCATCCCTACAAAGGGTATATCGTATACTTCTGATAGTATCATCGCATGAAACCTCTGAGCGAGACAGATATCTATTTTTTTCTGGAGATAAAAACCGTAGGTTTCTTTCATCGATTCAGAGATATATCATTTGATTCAGAGTCATTGCAAAAATTCATAGTCATTTGCGTTGGTATCTGATTCATGAAAACTATGCGGGAGATACACAAGCTCTCATCCATTTGCCACTATGTAGTTCAGGATTTCTTTTATATTTTGTTCATACTTTTTGGTCCAGAGATTTCTCAGTGCCACTCATACTCTTTTTCATTCCCAGTCTATATCAGCAAAATCTGACAGATAGAGTTTATGAGAATCTACAGATTTAATACAATTTTTAATTTTATTTCATCTCTCTCAATTATCAGAAAAAACAGGATCTACCATGAGGTGTGATTCTATTCAGAGACTTTTTAGTAGCTTCTGGGAGTATTTATCTCGTACATGTATTTCATCAGCTTTGGAGAAAATTGCGCTGATATAAGGATAGTTGTTTTCATCTCTGATATCTATAGAAATCCCATAAAAAATGACTTTCTTGCGGAGCGAGTAGAAAAACTCAGCTCTTGCCTTCCATTGTTTGAGTGCGGTATTATTACTCTCCCAATCATAAAAGAGTCCTCATCCTCCTATCACGATGATATCTGACCAAAATGCGCTTCATATAAGATTGAAAAAACTCGATACATTTTTATAAATATTTTTTGGATTACGTATTCATATTGGAAAATAATTTTTGTACTCTACATTTTCAGCTGTGAAAAAAGGATTCTCAGCATCATATGAAAATACTCTAAAATTAGGATGATTATATTTTGTATCAAAAAAACCTATTTCATTTTTGAGAATAAGCTCATCTCATAGATTTTGGCTTCAGATAGATGCAAAAATAGATATATTCATCTGGCTATTTTAGGTTTTGAATAACATACGGAATGATAGCTTCTGCTGAGTTCATTCCTGTTGGTAGATCTTGGAGGACTTTGTCGATTTGATTCGGATTATAACCCATATTAGTCAGTGTAAATTTAATATTTTCATACAGACTTCCATCGATACTCACTCCTGAAGCTGTGATGGTTTTTCCAGCATAGTTTTTTACGAAATCTTTATCTTTGAGCTCGAGAATAACTTTTTCAGCCATCTTTTTCCCGATTCATTTTACTGATTCTATCATCTTATTATCAGCTGTTTGTACGGCCTGTATGAGATTTCAGATTCTGAGTGATAGGAGCGATAGAGCTACCTTTCACCCGACACCAGATATTTTGATGAGCTCTCTAAAAACTTGCTTTTCTTCAAGCTCTATAAAACCAAAAAGTGTCTGATCATTTTCAGTGATATGATGATATATGTACATATCTACCTTCTCTCTTGAGACGAGTTCTCAATAGGTAATCTCGTTTATAAAAACCTCATACCCAACTCATCCTGAAGTCCCTATCATCACGCTTCACATACTCAGATCAAGCACTTCTCCTCTCAAAAATCCAATCATAAAAATCAGTTAAAAATATGAAATAAGTGTAAGAAAAATTGCGATAAAGTAAAGCAGAGATACACTAATTATATTATGAAAAAAATATTAATCTACATCATAGGAGTCTACCAAAAGTTTCTCTCTCCAGACCACAGCTTCTGGGCGAGATGACTAGATCATCCCCCCTACTGCAAACACATACCTACCTGTAGTCAGTATGCTGTAGAAGCAATCCAAAAAAAGTGAAGTCTCAAGTGAAGCTTCATGGCAGTAGGAAGAGTCTGTAGATGTATGCCATGGAACAAGTGAGGGTATGATCCGGTAGATAAAACTTAAACTTGCATTTCAAAAGTTTTCTATATAATAAATCAGCCTTTAAAAAAGGAAGTTGAAAGCTCATATAAGCTCGATACGCTACTACCTTTTATTTTTTAAAAAATTATCCTATGTCTAAAAGAGGAAAAAAATACGTAAAAGCTCAAGAATTCTTGAAAGAAGGAGCTGTTTACACTGTTTCAGAAGCTGTTGATATGCTTGAAAAAACTAACACTGTTAAGTTTGACCCAACTGTTGAAATACACTTCACACTCAACCTAGATCCAAAGCACGTAGATCAAATGATCAGAACGACTACTACGCTTCCTCACGGAACTGGTAAAATGCCTAAAGTACTTGCTTTTACAGATGGTGGAGACGCTGCTGAACTGAAAAAAGCAGGAGCTACTATGGCTGGAGATCAAGAACTTATATCAGAGATAGAACAAGGAAATGTTGCTCTTGATTTTGATGTTTGTGTGGCTACACCAACTATGATGAGAAATCTTGGTAAAGTAGCTAGAGTACTTGGACCAAAAGGTCTTATGCCAAATCCTAAAACAGGAACGGTAGGACCTGATCTACTCAAGATTGTAAAAGAAATCGCAGGAGGTAAGTTTGAATTCAAAACAGATAAACATGGAAATGTTCACTCTATCTTTGGGAAACTCTCTTTCGGAAAAGAAAAACTTGAAGCAAATCTCAATCACTTTCTTACAACGATAAACGATGTAAAACCAACTGGTTCAAAAGGAAAATATATTGAAAATATCACTGTTTGTAATGCTATGGGTCCTGGGATCAAACTTGATCTTGAAGCTCTTGGTGCAAAATAATAAATATTCAATTTAAAAAAACCTCAGCAAATGCTGAGGTTTTTTATTATATATCTAAATTATTAAGATTGTGTAAAATAAATCTTTGCAACCTCCATTACTTCAGATACTTCATTATCTGTTAATTCAATATTTACATCTGGTGACTTTCTAGAAAATTGTTTTGTAGCTCCCTTAAAATAAGGCATCCCCATTAACATCAAAGAATAATTTATTTCAGGAGTAGAAACTTGATGAAATTGTCTAATATCCGACATAGTATATAAGTCTCATGGACGCACAGTAGTATTAAATGGAACAAGTTCATTAGAGAAGTCTTCAATATCATTTGGTTGTAATTGCTCTACATTTTTTGTATCTCAATTGTATATTCCAATTCTATGATCATATCATCATTTTAGACAACGAATAGTCGAAGGCCAAGGATGAGGATGAAAAAAACACTCACCATCAAGACATGGAAAAATTTTATGAAGAGCAATTCTTATCTCTCAAAATTGCCACCACACTCTCCAAACTTCTGGGTCATCATGAATAATTCTAGAGGTTTTATATGATGTATCATTCAAAATTTGGGGTATATGTGATTCAACTATAGATTGAACTCTCATTGCTTCATCATGAGTATTGAATGATTTTAAGTTATGTAAATCAGAAAAAGACATGAGAATCAAGTATTATAAATAATTAAAGATATTATAAATAATAAAAAATAAATGTAAAATAATTATTTTTTCATTATCTTATCAAGTGTTTGCATTTTGAGAAGCGCATTGAATCATCTCTGAAGATTTCCCAGTACATCTGTGGTATAACAATCATGTTTTTTCTCACAATAAATTCATTTGGTACAATCAGTTAACCCAAGTTCTTCCCCAACTGAATCAAGTATAGCGTACATAGTTATCTGAGCTGGAGCCTTGGCAAGTTGCACTCCTCCATTTCTTCATTTTACTGTTCTGAGTAGTCCTACTCTCTCCATATCCGCTATGATTCTGCGCAGCATAGATTCACTAATATCTTCACTCACAGAGATATCTTTTATATGTACTAGGTCGACTGGCCTGTCTGCGATATAGCAAATTGCCTTGAGTGCGTAGTCTCATTTTTTTGAAAGCTTTATCATTGTTACTCAGTTATTAAATCATCAAAAGTATCTTTCTTGCCATCTTTTAGATATTCATGGATGGCATTTCTCGTAGTTAGTAATCCAAGTACTGATGCCTGTTTTCTCCTCTCAGAGACTGGCATACGGATAAGATCTTCGATATAAGCGTAATCGAACTCAAACACTCTCTCGATATCCAAGCCTATAATGCTCTCTCCAAATATACTCGCGCATGCAGTCGTGATAATCGCTGTATCTCATGTAAATGACCAGTCAGTAAAGACTCCATCATCTATCTTGATATAAACCTTGAGATCATCCCCACAGGTACGATTCTCTTCCCAAAAAGAGATATTATAATCATCTAGTTCTCACTTGTTTGGTGGGCTTTTACTATAAAATGTAATCGTTTCATTATGCATAATTTATTTTTCTCATAGATCTTTAAAAAACCTTAATAAGTAACCATCTGGATCTTGTATAATGAATTGTTTATTTCAAACTAATTTATCTCATGCTTCATACCATTTCTCTTCTAAATCTAAGAACAAAGATATACTCTCTATCTTTAATTTCTTATAAATTTCATCAATATTATTTACTTCTATTTGTAAATTCATCCCTCTACCGAAAGGATATTCTAATCCTGAAGTAATCCAATTTATACCAACCCCTAATTGCTCGATCATAATTTCAGCTCATTCTCTCTCTAGATAGATAAATTTTTCATGTATTCTTTCATATTTGATATTAAATCAAAGTATATCTACATAAAATGCTTTCGTTTTTTCTATATCAGTACAATAAAGTTCAGGTGTTAATATATTCTTTTTCATTTTATCTTATTATATTTTTTAATTTTTCTATCATATCAGACTCATCACTATATTCTATAAATTCTTCCGATACATATTTCAAAGATGACGACACTTGAGATCATGCTTTGTACATACAGATAATTCTTTTTTTATACATATGAGCAAAACCTATCTCTATGCCAAGTCCTGTTCCCGCTGTACGAACCTCTGCGAGAAATATATCAACATCTTTTAAACTATCTTCTGATTTTACTACTATTTCTTCAGTTTCGTGTGGAAATATCCACTCTATATCAGAAAAGTTTTGTTTCAGTGGAGTATAAAGCTCACTTCTAAAATCAAAATTTTTCGAATGTCATACTTGTATTTTCATGGTTTATTTTAATTCATTAATAGCTTTTTCTAGTACTTCAAAGAATCTATCTATATCCTCTGCTGTATTATAAATATGTAAGCTCATACGACAAGTATGGACAAGATCTAACGAACTCAAAAATGGTTCAGCGCAATGCTGTCAAGCACGGATACATATATCGTTGTCTGCCATATAGTCAGAGATATCGAAGCTGTGAATTCATTCTACTGAAAAAGTAAATACTCAGACACGTTTCTGAGCATCTATTCCTCCAATCAGTTTTACTCAGTCTATATTCTGAAACTTTGCAAGCGCATATTCAGTCAGATCAGCTTCTATCTCTTCGAGTTTTTTATACCCTCAGATACTGCCTATGTATTCAAATGCTCTGAGTAAACTCACAGCTCCACTCAGGTTTGGAGTCCCAGGCTCAAATCTGTCTGGTAGTTGGGCTGCGTGAGTAAACTCTCACTGACTCACATGTCAGATAGCTCCTCCTCATGAAAATGCTGGCCTCAGAGATTTTAAGAAATCCTCTTTTCACCACAGCACTCAAATACCACTATCAGCAAATATCTTGTGTCCAGTGAAAAATAATGCGTCACATCAGAGAGATTTTACATCTATTTTAAAATGAGGAACACTCTGAGAAGCATCCACTATAAAAAGTGGTCTATCATTTCCATATCTCATATTAAGCAGACTATTTGCATTTTCCAGATCAAAGATCTGTCCAGTCGTATTACTTACATGAGTAAGTGAAACAATTTTTACATTGTCATCGAGCTTGGATCTAAAGTCTTCATAATCGATAGAATAATCATCAAGAATATTAATATATTCAACTTCGATTCCGTAGTCTTCTTTGAGTATCAGCCATGGGACGATATTTGCATGATGCTCTACCATGCTCACGAGGACTTTATCTCCTTTTTTTAATAATCCTGTTCTCCATATACTCTGAGTGAGCAGATTAAGTGCGTAGGTAGAGTTCATCGTATATATGACTTCTCTCCAGTTGTCAGATCCGATAGCATTTGCAACTACCTGCTTTGATCTTTCATAAAGTTTTTCCGAAGTATCTGAAAGATCATAGCTTCCTCTATGGATATTTGCATATCATGATTCGAGATAATCTTTTACTCCATCTATCACATGGCTTGGTTTTTGACTCGTTGCTGTGCTATCCAGATATATGAGATCTGGATTATTTTTGAGTATCGGGAAATCGTTTCTTATGTTCATAATTAGCTTATTTTAGAAATAATTTCACTTATTACTCTTTCATATAATTCCTCATCTATATCTTTCAGATCTCAAAAGATTTTTTCTATATAGCTGAGTATCATCATACTCGTCGCATCAGATTTTTCAATTCCTCTACTTCTGAGATAAAAAAGTTTCTCATCACTAATCTTTTCTATATTACAGGCATGACTCGCAGATACATCATTACTTCTTACAAGAAGTGTTGGGATTCATCTAATCTTTCCTGATTCTCAGAGAAAGATATTCTCTTCCTTGAGATATCATTCTACTTTTTCAATTCATTCATCTATCTGCACGATTCCATCGAGATCTATGGCTCCGTTTGGTCCTGCAAATGAAACGATATGAATATCTTCTTTCGCATGATTGGCTTCTAGTTCTCCGAGGATTTTTGATGTGATGGTATTTGATTCTGCATAAAGAAAGTTCTTTACCTGTAACTCAGCAGATTCAGATGAAAGCAGAAAGTGTTTGTTATATGTTCCTTCTGTTATAAATGATGAAAAATACTTGAGCTTCGTATTTTCTCAGAGAATGAATTTCTCTATATGAAAAGTATCATCAAAAAATGATACTTCGAGATCATCAGCAAAAGTTATCTCTGCATCTGTTATCTCGCTCGCGAGATAGAGTCCTGATTCTGTTATTTTCATATAGTTATATTACTCTTTAAATTTTTTAGTTTTTCTAGATCTATTTTTGGTTTCTTCTTTTCAAATGCGAAGCTCGTTCCACATCCACATCTATCCTCTACATCATCTGAGCTATAGATATATCTAATCTTTTCTTTTCCAGTATGGTCAGCTTTTACGACTTTGGTTATTCTCGCATTTTTCAAGTATTCATAGTCGGACTTTGGACAGTATATTTTTATTCCCCCTCCTAACCTCCCCCTAACAGGGGAGGAATTAGCCCCTCCTGTCAGGGAGGGGTTTGGGGTGGGTAGAATCTCTATCAAATCATCAGTCAGTTCAAACTCACTCGTCATATCGACTTTATTTCCAGAGCATCCAGCTTCATAGAAAAACACCTTGAGTTTTTCTACTCCAGCAGTTTCTAGTTCAGTTATAGTTTTTGGGTCGAGTTGTAGCATGTTTATAAAGTTATCCAATATATTCCTAGTTTCTTCCCTTTATTTTCAGGCCTCCTTTCTGAAGGATCATCTATAGTCTTTACTTGCTCTAATTCTCATCAATTCTTTTTAACAACCTTAGCAGAAGCTATATTTTCTTGTAAACAACTTATCATTACTCTTGATAATCATAATTTCTTTGCTTCTTGTAATCATAACTCAAGCATCTTCGTCGCATATCATTTAGCTCTTTCGCTTGGCCTAATTCAATATCCTATATGTCCTGAATAATCTCTCAATTTAGGATGGATTATATTATGACGAATATCTATTCATCCGAGAATTTTATCTTTTCCAATAAGAAAAAGTAAAGTAGAAGCAGTATGGTTCGGAAATATTCAATTACGAATATCTTGTATATTATCTAAAAATTCTTGGAAGTTCTCTCATTTAAAAAGCACTGATGGTGAAGTAGGAGTTTTCTCGAAATTACCCCATTCCTCAATCATTTCATTATACTGCTTTTCGTGTGATGTATTTGGTATTTCTAATCTTAACATAACTCTTTTATTTTATATAAAACTCCTTCAATATTATTCATAACCTCCTCATTTGTAAATCGTATTACATGTATTCATAAATTTTCCAAATATTCCGTTCTTATATTATCATATTCTTCCCCTTCTTCAGTAAAATGACTTTCTCAATCAATTTCTATGCAAAGTTTTTTATCAACACAGTAAAAATCTAATATATATCTACCAATAGAGTGTTGCCTTCTGAATTTCACTCCTAATTGTTTTCATTTCAAGTGCTGCCATACTATTTGCTCTGGTTTTGTTGCATTATTTCTAAGAGTTTTTCTAGTAGATGTCAGCCTACTTACGTTTTGCAATATTTTTCACATATACATTCTTAAATTAATCCCCCTCCTAACCTCCCCCTAACAGGGGAGGAACATAGCCCCTCCTGCTAGGGAGGGGTTGGGGTGGGTTATCAAATAGATCATTCCATCTCCATGGAAATAAGTACATTCATTTCTGAAGCATACTCGAGTGGAAGCTCCTTTACGATTGGGCTAATAAATCCGTTCACTATCATAGCAGCTGCTTCCTCTTCTCCTATTCCTCTGGATTGCAGATAAAAGAGATCATTTTCATTTATCTTACCGGCACTGGCTTCGTGAGCCACGACGCTGTCACTATTTCAGACACGTATGTCTGGTATGGTGTCTGAGACAGATATCTCATCTAGTAGTAGCGCGTCACAGTCTATTTTTGACACACTTCCAGTTGCTGATGGTTTTATATCTACGAGTCCTCTATAGGTCGATATTCCACCTCATTTACTGAGTGACTTCGTGATGATATTAGACGAAGTATTTTTCCCGATATGGATAACTTTTGCTCCCGTATCTTGGTTTTGTCCAGCATTAGCAAAAGCGATACCGAGGTGGTCAGCTCTTGAGTTATCTCCTCTCAGAATCGAGCATGGGTAGAGCATGGTAGTATTTGATCCCATATTTCCTCACACCCATTCCATGTATCACCCTTTTTCTACTATGGCTCTTTTGGTATTGAGATTATAGGTATCGAGACTCCAGTTTTCGACAGATGAGTATCTCATCGTTGCATTTTCTCCAACAAAGATTTCTACCCCACCAGCATGAAGAGAGTTTTCATCATACTTTGGAGCGCTACATCCCTCTATATAGTGAGCCTCTGCATCATCCTCGATGATAATCATCGTATGCTCAAACTGTCCACCTTTTTTCACATTCATACGGAAGTATGATTGGAGTGGTTCTGAGATTTTGACTCATTTCGGTACATAGAGAAAAGTTCCCCCAGACCAAACAGCGTAGTGAAGAGCTGCAAACTTGTGATCTGAGAGTGGGATAGATTTTGCGAAGTATTTTTTTATGATTTCAGCATACTGAGGGTTTTGAAGTGCGTGAGATAAATCATCAAATATTACTCCCTGGTCAGCAATTTCCTGTTTCAAGCTATGATAGACAGTTTCACTATCGTACTGAGCCCCGACTCCAGCGAGAGCTTTTTTCTCTGCTTCTGGAATCCCAAGCTTATCAAAAGTATTTTTTATTTCTTCTGGTACGTCATCCCACGTTTTATTATTTCCTGCTCCTTCTGGTTTTGCAAAATAATAAATACTATCCAAATCAAGATCAGATATATCTGGTCCCCAGTTTGGCATAGATTTCTGATTATAAATCCCAAGAGCCTTCAGACGGATGTCGAGCATCCAAGATGGTTCTTTATTTGATTCAGAGATATATCTCACTACTTCTTCTGTGATTCATTGAATCGCTTTGGTTGTGTAGGTGATATCATCTTTGAAATCCCAGGTATTTTCTACGGTTACTGACATGGTTTTTAAATTATTTGACTATTTTAATATATATTGTTATAATTTAGATAGCTTTTACATAATTATAAAGGTATTAATATAAGATTCTTCGCAAACAGCGAATGAACACCTGTAATTAAAAGCAAGGAGTAAAACATGATAAAGATATTCACAACATTGAAGATACTAGGTATCATTATGTTAGTATTAGCAGCGAAACTCTGTTATTCAGAGATAGACCATTATCGTTTCCTTGGATTTATTATAATCCTTCTAGGAATGGGCTTAATCGCTATTGATCTCGCACGTGATATGTTTTTGAAACCAATATCTGAAGAAGAATCAGAATAACAATGATTCACTTCAAACTCCAACTACAAGCCCCACGTTCGCGTGGGCATTTTTTTATTCTCAACTTTATCAAAACCCTTCAAAACAGAAAGATTCTGAATCAAGTTCAGAATAAATATATTCTATAGTTTAGTAAATCAATTCTCACTTATCTGTTTTGCCAGCTCTTTCCCTCACTGCTTTTTTAACTCTCAGCTTTCCATCAAATACACTGTATCTACATCGATATGCTCAAGTATCTTGAAGTAGTGAGTAATAATTATGATACTATTTTCTTCACTATCTATCAGCTTAAGCAGTTCAACGACTTGCTTAAATGCATCGAGATCAAGCCCACTATCTATCTCATCAAGTATTATGTATTTTGGTTCTATCAATTTAATCTGAAGCATTTCTATTTTTCTCTTTTCCCCTCAGCTAAATCCTACATTGAGATCTCTATCTAAAAAATCTTCTGATATATGCAGCTCATCGAGATGCTTTTTGATAAACCTTCTAAAGATAAATGGACTAATGTCCTTAGTATCTGGTTTTTTGTTTTTGAGATGAATGTTGTAAATCGTTCTGAGGTAT
This sequence comes from uncultured Candidatus Altimarinota bacterium, assembly GCA_937999345.1. Classification (GTDB taxonomy): domain Bacteria; phylum Patescibacteriota; class Gracilibacteria; order BD1-5; family UBA6164; genus CALLBL01. The sequence continues at coordinate 37,346 of CALLBL010000022.1, forward strand.
TCACTGAGCTTAATTCCTGTTATCTCAGGTACATTTTGAAATGAGAGAAATACTCAAGCTGCACTCCTCTCTTCTGGAGACATATCAAGTAAGTTTTTATCATCTATAGATATACTTCCTGATTCTACCTCGTATTTTGGACTCCCAGAAACCACCGCAGAGAGTGTCGACTTTCCACTTCCATTTTTTCAGAGAATACAATAATTCTTTCCTGGTTGGAAATCGAGAGATACTCATTTGAGTATTTTTTTATCTCATGCTCATGCTCTGAGGTTTTGTATTTGAATCACTATTTTATAGCTTAATTTTAAAACATTACTATTTTAGTAATATTTAACAAAAAACAAGGTTAATTTGGACTTAATTTTGGCTCTAGTGCACAAAATGTTAAAAAACTATTAGTTTTCGCTTTATAAAGCAAACTACTTTTTTTCGAAAAAGTCTAGCTCTTTATATAGAGCTAAGTTTGACATGTTTTTAAAAAAGAATACTTTTATATTAAGTTTTACTTATAAATAAGGAATAAAACTAAAAATTTAACAATTTGTTAACAAAACGGAGCATGAATTCATGTGAAAAAGTAGAAGATTTACACATATCAGTACTCCTAGACGAACTTATATGAGCCATAAAGGTTCATCCAGATAAGAAAAATATAATTGTTGATTGTACACTCGGGCTCGCAGGACATGCCTGCAAGATGATAGAAAAGATGAATCCTGGTGACACGTTTATCGGATTTGACGCAGACGAAAACAACCTAAAGCTCGCCAAAGAAAGAATAGAAAAATCAAACAAAAACAAAATTGAAGTCATTCTCATACACTCGAACTTCCTGAACCTGAAAGAGTGACTTCTAAAGCATTGAATCTCTAGTGTTACGGGTGTCTACTATGATCTCTGACTGTCATCGGTTCATATAGACAACCCTACTAGATGATTTAGTTTTCAGAATGATGGTCCACTCGATATGAGGTTTGATAAAAGATCATGAATCACAGCTGCAGAAATAGTAAACAGCTATCACAAGGATGATCTCGAAAAAATCTTTTCTCAGTACTGAGAAGAGCCATCGAGTAGAAAAGTAGCTGAGAGAATTGCTCTCAGAAGAAAAGAGGAAAAGTTTACAACGACCAAAGATCTCGCAGACCTGATATGAGAAGTATCGAAATATCCAAAGAGTAAAACGAGAATATTCCAAGCCCTCCGCATAGAGGTAAATAGTGAACTGAAAAACTTAGAAATCTCTTTACATGATGCAATAGAACTTCTAGAAATCTGAGGAAATATATTTGTTATCAGTTTTCATTCACTCGAAGACAGGATCGTGAAACAAAAATTTAAAAGAGAATCAAAAGACTGCATATGTAGAGACATAATCTGTAGTTGTGGACATGAAAAAAGTCTCAAAATACTGACAAAAAAACCAATACTCCCTACCGAAGAAGAACAAAAACAAAACTCACGTAGTCGTAGCGCAAAAGCGAGACACGCAAAAAAAATCTAATATTCATAACCCCCTTTGCACCCCTATGAATCCAAATGTAGTACTCAAAGAAGAAGCAGGAAGCTTCTTCTCAAAAAGAAAGATAGAAAAAGAAAAACTCCAATTCTGATTTACCAGCACGTATATCATCATGCTATCGGTAATAGGATTTCTCCTCATCTACTATGTATGGATACTCAACATAAATGCAACCAAGGGGTACAACATAAGAACACTAGAAATCGAAAAGAGAAACCTAATGATAGAAAAAGAAAGGCTTGATGTAAAGATAGCAGAGCTAGAAAGTATAACTAATATCATAGAAGACTGAGATTCGTGAGATATGGTTCCAATCCAAGATCCAAACTATGTAGTGATAAAATCAGATGTTCAGTATGTATATAACAATTAAAAAAAGACTCCCGGAAGGGAGTTTTTTAGTCTTGTATTTCAAATGAATTCTCGTACAATTATTTCAAACTTATTTTTTAGTAACGCTCTGTGCCAGAATCACTCAAAAAACTCATCCGTAGTATCAATATGCTCCCGGGAATAGGAGAAAAATCAGCGACAAAACTGGCTTTCTTCTTACTCAATGCAAATAGTAATTTTATTGATGACTTTAGTAAAAATCTTACAGATCTCAAAGAAAATACTGGTAAATGTGAAACCTGTCATGCTATCACCGATAAATGAAAACAAATGTGCGCAATATGCTCCAATACTTCTAGAGATAAAAGTAATATCTGTATAGTAGAAGAATATCTAGATATGCTTACTATTGAACAAACTTGAAACTACTCATGAGTATATCACATACTCTGAGGAGCAGTTTCTCCTATCAACTGAGTCTTTGTCTGAGATCTCAACTTCACAAGTTTATTTCAGCGCATAGAGAATTCAGATACAAACTTAGAGCTCATACTCGCTACCAATCCAAATATAGAAGGAGAAGCCACCACATCATATCTCAAAGAAGAAATAACAAAAAGATGACTAAAACACAAGACTACACTGACAAGACTCAGTAGAGGGCTCTCATCTGGATACATAGAGTACGCTGATAACATGACACTGATAAACGCACTCAAAGAAAGAAAAGAGATATAAAATATCAATTCCCTCACTTTCGCAAACGCGAAAACACTCCCTTTGTTCTCAAAGGGAGATTTTTATTCCTTCCCTTGAGAGCAAGGGAAGGCTAGGAAGGGATTGAGAGTAGGATAGCTTGAAAACAAACAAAAAACTACTAAAATAGTAACAATATTTATTTTCTTACTATGCATTTATGCCGTCAGAACTCTCACCAGGATGATCAAGTGCTCGCATGACGAGAGGTCAGATAAAAAAATACCTCCGTGATGCTAAAAAAGCAAGAGAGCTTGCAGCTGAAAAACTCAAACAAGCTGAGACATCATGAGAACTTGCTGCAGAAGAGAAAGAATTAGAAGATTTAGAGAAGAAACTAGAAGAGCTATAATAAAAAAGATATCTTACGATATCTTTTTTTCTATAAATTCTTCTATGACTTTTGCAATCTTTGGAGGAGAATGACGAACCAAGTCACTATCATTTACCATATCTCTTTCTATCACCGTATAGCTCTTCCCTGCGAAATCCATTTCAGGTTTCAGTTTCACTGGTTTTTTTGATTCTTTGAGTTTGTATTTTTCTACAGCTTCTTCTCATATATGTCATGAATTTACAATCACATAGTCGATCACTTCACCTGCGTACTTTTCGATATTATCGATAAAATCTGTCAGTTCATAAGTAGTAGTTTCTCCTTTATCTGCCATGATATTGCAGACATAGATGATCTTTGCATCAGTCTCAGCAAGTGCTTCTTTCATTCATTTTGAAAGTAAATTTGGTATGATACTCGTATAAAAATCACCAGGTCCAAGAATGATATAGTCAGACTCTAGTAATGCCTGTCTCGCTCTTGGGTTGAGGTTTCATTCTCCTCCTACCAGAAATGCTTCTGCTACGTTTTGATTGGCATCGTGAGTCTTTTCTCCTGGATTGGTGTCGCTTACATCTATGTTTTTTTCTCCTATCACTTCAGTTCCATCCTCCATACGTACTCCGAGGTGTACATCCTCAAGTGTAACTGGGATAACTTTTCACTGTACCTCAAACATCTTGCAGGCTATATCAAGTCCAGCTTCGAAGCTACCTCCTATATCTCAGAGTGCTGTGAGGAGGATATTTCCTATCTTATTTCCTCCGATGACTCAGTCTTCATGAAACTTGTATTCAAAGAGCTGTCTCACCATACCAGTATCTTTTGCTAGTGCTGCTATCCCTCTTCTGATATCACCAGGTGGAAGCACCCCGTACTCATCTCTGATACGGCCAGTTGTCCCTCCTGAATCGGTCATTGCTATGATAGCTGCGAGATTGAGATCTTCTCTCATCTTGAGTCATTTAAGACCATAGAGTACATTAAAAGTTCCTGATCATCCTCCGATTACGGTGATGTTTGTTTTTTTGTTCATTTTTATAATTTTTTACTAAAGTTGATTAAAGTATTAAAAGCAAGAAGTCCGAGGAAAAACAATGTTATTTGAGATAAGCGTACAAAAGTACGTGTTCGAAAATAATCATTGATTTTGACAAAGGAATTCGCAGGTTTTAATCTTTAATGAGTATTGCTTTTACTCTTCTCACTCATCTACTACTTGCCTGCTCTTTTTTGATTTTAAATCTCCCCATATTTTTACTCGTTTCTACATGAGGTCCCCCGCACAGTTCACGAGAATATGCAACTCCATTTTCTCATACCATAGAGTATACCTTTACTACGTCTGGGTACTTTTCCCAGAAGCTTCCCTCTATTTCTGGGTCAGCTTCTGCTACATCTTTTGCTACTTCATCTATACTCACAGTGAGTCCTGATTCTATAGCTTCATTTACGTACGCTTCTATCTTATCGAGGTCTTCTCTACTTACTTTTTCTGGATGCGTAAAATCAAATCTGAGTCTTTCAGCTGTGATATTTGATCCCGCTTGATGGACATGATCTCAGAGAATTTTTCTCATACCAGCCAGCATGAGATGCGTAGCTGAGTGGAGAGCTGTAGTCAGCTCTGAGCTATCTGCGAGTCCTCACTTAAACTTTTGCTCACTTCCTGCTCTTGATTTTTCTTGATGCTCTTTAAATGCTTTTTCAAATCCTTCGGTATCAACTGTGAGTCATCTCTCCTGAGCTAACTCTTCTGTCATCTCAAGTGGGAATCCATACGTATCATAGAGCTTGAATGCTTTTGGTCCAGCAATTTGAGTAATCTTTTTTCCACTTCTTTCAAATGCTATTTGGAATCCATTTAAGAGTTTTTCAAATTCTTTCAGACCTTTTTCAAGAGTCGCAAGAAATTGTTTTTCTTCTGCCTCTATTTCTGAGATAATAAAGTCTCTTTTTGTTTCGAGTTCAGGATATGCGTGAGCATATTCATCTATCACTACTTTTGCTACTTCTGCTGAGAGACCCTTTTCTATACCGAGATCACGAGCAAATCTAATCGATCTTCTCATCATTCTTCTGGTAAAGTATCATTGATCTTTATTTGATGGTACAGCTCCATCTCCGATGAGAAATGTAACCACTCTCAGGTGATCCATAATCACCCTAAAGGCTTTTGTTTCTTTTTCATTTTCACCATATGTTTTCCCGCTAAATTCTTCTATCTTTCCTCTGATTCCATCGAAGAGATCTCCCATAAATACGTCAGGAGTATCAGTGATTGCAACAGCTATTCTCTCAAGTCCTCCTCCAAAATCTATATTCTTATTTTCTAGTTCTTCAAATCAGTCTTCGGTTTTTTTGTATTGCATAAATACGTTGTTGGCAAATTCTAAGAACCTTCCACAATCACATGCTGGATTACATGGCTGGTCTTTCCACTCAGATTTTTCATGAAGTTCCAGTTCTGCTCCAAAGTCCCAAAACATCTCACTATCTGGACCTCCTGGTTCCCCTACTGGCATATTTTCAGGTACCCCTGCTCTACTCCACCAGTTTTCTTTTTCATTAAAGTAAAAAATTCTTCCTCATTGCATACCATCTCTTTCTGCCATATCAACTGCTTTTGCATCGATTCCTACACTTTCAAACTTTTCTTGCCAGAGTTTTACGGCCTCATCATCACGAGGAATTCAAAACTTTTCATTTCCTCTGTATACAGATATGTATATCTTTTCAGGATTGAGACCCATTTCATTTACATAAAAATCCCAAGCCCATGATATCTGCTCCTTTTTAAAATAATCTCCAAGTGACCAGTTTCCAAGCATCTCAAAAAATGTCGTATGTCTATTGTCTCCAATATCATCGATATCAGCAGCTCTAAATGCTTTTTGGCTATCAACTATCCTGGTTCCGAGTGGGTGTTTCGCTCCAAGTAGGTATGGAACCATAGGTTGCATACCTGATCAGGTAAAGAGAGTGGTTGGATCATTTTCAGGAATAAGTGATGCAGATGGTATCACTGCATGTCATCTTTCTTGATAAAAATCGAAGTATTTTTGTCTGATTTCGTGACTGTTTAATTTCATATTTCTTGTCTAATAATTAAGTGTATTTTTCTCGCTTTGTAAGCCTATCTGAATAAGGATTATTATAAGAAAAAAATAGCTCTTTTCAAAAAAAGATATAAAAGAGTCTGTTTTTTGCTCTAGAGAGCAAAATATGATAGTATTTTAAAGTAAAAATAAAAATAAAATAAAATTATGGCTGAAAACCCATGAAATACTCCAAATGATAGCCCATTTGATATAGACTTTTGACTAGATAGTCTTTGAGATTTAAGTACAGAAGACTTAAATATCCAAGCTCATAATACCTGTAAGTGAATCTGAACAGAAGAAATAAAACAAGAATATGAAAATATCAGAACTAAATCTATAGAAGAGTATTTTGAATTTAGTGAAGAAACAAAAAGAGAAATAAGTCAGCTTCTTATAGAGATAGAAGGAATAAAAAAACAAGAGAATATACAAGCAGAAGAAGAGAGTGAAATACAAAATGAAAATGAGAAAGATAATGAAATACATACTACGTCACCGGAAAAATACCAATCAGAATATAGTATCATTCATGAAAGTAATAATAGTATTGTTACAGAAGCATGAGAGATATCATGATTAGATTCAGAAGAAATAGTAGCAGCAAAAAATAACCCCGAGGCACTAGATAATCTCGTAAATTTTTATGCTTTCTTCAAAGAAATAAATTTGCCTTGAGTATTTCATTATAGACAAGAATTTATAACTGCAGCATGAACGAAAGACATCAATATAGCTGATAACTCAATCTCTAAACAAGAGTTAACATTGTTGGGTATCAAACTTATAAATCTTATCAACAATCTAAAATGACCTGATGAAGAAAAATTAGTACAAGTAAGCTCTTTTGAATGAATGAAAGCAGAATTAAAGAAGTACTCAGAGGCAGGGTCAAATATAACTGATGGGAAGACACATGGTCTTAATGGTGAATGAAAACTTGTAAATGAACTCAGAAACAAATGATTTATATGATGAGAGCCACCGTTTAAGACTTTAGAAATATGAGAAATGATGAATAAAATATAAAATGGATAGATTAAAGCCTACATTTTGCGATAATCCTTCTTCAGCTACGAATGAAGATATTTTTAATGAGTTAGATAATTGAACAGATTCTCAAATATCAAAAGAAACTAAAAAGCTTCTCAGCGAAGGAGACAAGATTGTTTCTCATATGGCAAAGCTTGCAAAAAAAGACCCAGAAGAATATGGAGAAAAGTATGCAACTATGTTAAAAGAACGTGAAGAATTACAAAGCGTAACTGTAAAGGCCTTTTGCAATGATAGAAAAATCCTCAAAGATGAATTATTAGATTTAAAAAAAGAGTTTGATGATATTCATAAGCTCTCTGAAAGATATAGGGATAAATTAAAAAGATGATATGATCATTTTGCAAGTGAGGTAGCAGAAGAATCTGAAGAATATGTAAATGATGTTGTGAGATGATTTAGTCACATAGGAAATGAAATAAGGGAAGAATCTGAAGAATTCAGTCAAGATACTAAAAGATGATTTCAACATATAGGAAATGAAATAGAGGAAGAAACTGGAAAATTGAAAGTTTGAGTAAAAGATTTTATAGAAAATGAGAAGAAGATAGATAGAAGAAAAAAAGTAAAAGAATATTGATTAGAGGATGGTATGATTGCTCTTAATCATACACAAAAGGACTATATCTTACAAAATGCTCCTTGACGTGCTGGAAATACTAATCAAATAATAGAAATACAAGCTAATAATGAAAGAGATGTTTTCCAGAGAAGATTAATAGAGCATCTATTTGAGACACATCCTGAACTGAGTAAACACAAAATGAGAACCTATGATACAAAAACTTGATATAGATTGATAAATAATGAAGCCTTTGAAGAAGATTTTATTGAGGTCGATATAAATAAAATTGATATCAAAGCGTTAAGTCTCTATCTTGCTTTTCTAGAAAGTAAATATGAAGATGAAGCTCAAAATGTATTTTTAAATAGACATAAAGAAATAGATTTTGATGCGGATAACGGACAAGCAATAGAAGATTTTTTAGATAAAGGTTCTCTTTGAATTGATACAGTAAATAAACTTCGTAGAAGGAAATGAGTTAGGAATGATTTACAAAAATGGATGTGAGAACTAGATATAGAAGATCCTTTTTTAAAAGAATCTATTAAACAAGAAATAAATAGGATAGGAAGTATCAAATGAATAATAAACTGGGAATGAAAAGATTATTCTCTCTTATTACTTTCCGTTTTATTTAAAAAAGCAAAAAGACCATTAGTTATGAGAAATCTACCTGCACATGAAGAAGTTCAGAGAAATATGATCAATAAACTTAATGCGAACTGAGCAAACCTCATAATAGCTCATACTGAAGAATTATCTTATTACCCAATAAAAGTAAAAGATTATAATCAAAAAATACTTGAAACTAAAGATATAAGAAATCTAAACCCTCTGGGACTTGCCAATTATCTAGATTACTTAGATTCAAAATGAGAATGAATAAATACCCTATTTAGTAGATTGCCATTTAATAAGCTTGAAGATTTACAAGATATATTAGGAAAAGATTGATCAGGGGAAGTGGCTCAAATATTAAAAAGCAGATGACTAAGTTATATAACAAATATAATTACAAATTTTTCACCAAATAATACAGAAGTAAGTATAATTGAGAGTATTGATAAACTAGAAACAGAAGAAGAGCAAAAAGTAGCTCTTACCTATATCAAAAAAAATATTAATGAGTTAAAATCGAAATTATGAGTAGATATACAAAAGTTTCTTATTAAAAAATACCCAGAACATTCTCAAGAGCAAGTAAATGAAAGAATGGAAGAGGTAATGATAATTATTGAGAAATTAATAACAGAGAATGCTGACCTTGAAACTATAATCTGAACAATAAATGATTTAGGTATGGATGTAGATCTGAAACCTACTACTAAAAGCATCACAGAACTTCAAATGCAAACCCAAGCTCAAATAATAATAGAAAGTGAAAGAAGAGCTGCAGAAGCTGAAGCTAGTTGAGATACAAAAGCTGCAGAAGCTGAAAGAATGAATATAGAGACTGCAAAAGCCAACCTAAACCAAGCAGGCATGAATGCAGTTGTTGCTAAGGCAATGAATTCTGAAGAGTATCAGCAAGTTGCAAGTTGAGAAAAAACAATGACAAAAGTAATAGAAGGCATAAAAGCAAGAGATGAGGATTTTGCTAAAAAAATGGAAAGATTTGAAGAAAAAGAAACTCTTGTATTACTAAAACCTGAAATAATTGAAACAGGAATACAACAAGCTTTTGCCTCAGAGAGAACAACTGAATGAACTTATACTATAGAAACTCCTCAAGGAGAAAAAATAGAGTGACTCACACAAACAGAGTTTCAAGAGGTATCAAAAAGCAAAGAAGCAAGGGATAATCTCGTAGATATGAAGCATATATTAGAAGAATCTAATCTAGATTATTTTTGGGAAAATAGGGATATCATATTCACTGCAATAGGAAATATGAATACTCTTTGATTTGACACTACAGATTGAAATTATGTAAATCCTGCTGAACTTAAGTTCATATTGGCTATGGTAGTTGGTTCGGTAAAAGATGAACTATGAGAACAATATGAAGCTAGAGTTTTAAGTCTTGAAAATACATGATCTCTTCCTGAAGCAATTAATTTAGTAAAAGATATAAATTGAGAATCTTGAGTACTATCAACCGAAGATGTAAATCATTTCTGAGATAGTAAAATCACTAAACTATTTATCGATAAGTTTATACCAAGAGAATCTTCTCAAGTCTTCAATCATAGTAAATTCCAAGAATCTTTTTAAGATAGTTAATTAAAAAAATCCCCTTTCGGGGATTTTTCTTTTTCTCTTTATTACGCTACATCTTCTTCTTCACCTTCACGTATAACCGAAGCTCTGACTATCTTATCATTGGCTCCTTTTACTTTCGTGAGAATAATTCATTGAGTGACTCTTGAAGTCTTTCTCATTCATTTGAGATTTATTCTGATAGTCTGACCTCATTTGCTAACCAGCAGTACTTCACACTCTTTTCTATCATCCTCAGAGAGCATTTTAGCAGATACAAGTTTACCCGTTTTTTTCGTAACAGCCATAGCTTTTACTCACGCTCATCCTCTCTTTTGATTTCTGTATTCTTCGATTTGTGTAAGCTTTCACATACCATTATCAGTCACGATAAGTACGAACTCTTTTTCTTCTCAGACGATTGCAACTTCTATTACTTTATCATCTGGCTTGAGTTTAATTCATCTTACTCACGCAGCTGCTCTTCCCATTGGCCTTACGTCATTTTCATCAAATTGTATAGCTTTCCCTTCTTTCGTAGCAATAAAAATATTATCAGAACCACTGGTAGTTTTCACCCAACTGAGAGCATCTCAGTCTTTTACTCAAACTACTTTGAGACCATTCGCTCTGATATTTTGAACTTGGTCCATATTGAGTTTTTTTACTATTCACATCTTACTTACAAAGAAAAGATTTTTGTTTTTCTCTCTAGTAATATCTAAAATAGCAGCTATTTCTTCATCTTTTTGAAGATTGATCAGGTTTATAATTGGTTGCCCTTTTGCTGTTCTTGATGTTTCAGGTATTTCATAGGCTGGGAGGCTGAATACTCTTCATTGAGAGGTGAAGAATAATAAATCACTATGATTTTGAGTTGGAACGATGAGCTTGATCTCATCATCTGCTTTTGATCCAGTGGTTACTCATTTACCACCTCTTCTTTGTGTTCTAAAGGCTGATGATTTCAGTCTCTTTATATAACTATTTTTTGTAAATACGATAACAATATCTTCATTTGGTATGGTATCTTTTGGATTAAATTCTCCTACCTTACCAGCATTTACTCTGGTTCTTCTATCATCACCAAACGTATCTCTGATATAGTGAAGTTCTTCAGTTATTATCGTTACTATTCTAGCAGGTTTTGCAAGAATATCTTTGAGGTCAGCTATGAGAAGCATTTTTTCTTTGAGCTCATTTTCAACTTTTTCTCTTTCAAGTCCTGCAAGCTTTTGGAGTCTCATCTCGAGAATCGCATGAGCTTGAAGATCTGAAAACCCAAATTGCTTCATCAAGTTTTGTTTTGCATCATCTCTTGTACTTGAAGCTCTAATTGTTTTGATAACTTCATCGATATGATCGAGAGCTTTTTTGAGTCATTCGAGTATATGTGCTCTCGCTTCTGCTACTGCGAGTTCGTGCTGAGTTCTTCTGGTTACTACTTCTTTTCTATGGTCTATAAATTCTACGAGGAAATCTTTGAGATTGAGAAGTCTTGGTTGCATTCATCTCTCTGTCAGACCGATAGTGTTGAAACCAAAGCTTGTTTGCAGTTGAGTGAGTTTGTAAAGCTGGTTGAGTATCTTTTTAGGAAAACTATCTTTTTTGAGTTCTACTATAATTCTCACTCCATCCTTATTTGATGATTCATCTCTGAGATCCTTGATACCTACTATCTTTTTTTCTTTTACGAGAAAAGCTATTTTTTCTACCAGACTCGATTTATTGAGTCCATATGGGATTTCTGATATATTGATAAAATTTCTTCCCTTTTTATCTTGTTCGATTGCAGCTACTCATCTCACTATGATAGATCACCTTCAAGTTGAGTATGCATTTAGTATAGCTTCTTTATCGTAGATGATTCATCCAGTAGGAAAATCAGGTCCTTGGATGAACTCCATGAGATCTTCTACATTTACACTGTCTATATCCTTAGCTTGTAGGAGATGCTCGATAGCGAGAATAAGCTCTCTAAGATTATGTGGAGGTATATTGGTAGCCATACCAACAGCGATACCCATCACTCAGTTCATAAGGAGGTTAGGAATTCTACTTGGAAGTACTGTTGGTTCTTGTTCTGTTGAATCGTAGTTGTCTCTGAAATCTACTGTTTTCTTTTCGATATCACTGAGCATATATTCAGCGAGTTTTGTCATCTTGGCTTCAGTATATCTCATAGAGGCAGCATTGTCCCCATCCATAGATCAGAAGTTCCCCTGACCATGTACGAGTGGATATCTCAGTGAAAAATCTTGAGCCATACGAACCATAGCTTCATAAACTGATGAGTCACCATGAGGATGGTATTTTCAGAGTACGTCTCAAACTACTTTAGCTGACTTTCTAAACTTTGCGCTACTTCTCAGTCCATTTTCATGCATTGCGTAGAGTATTCTTCTATGAACTGGTTTCATCCCATCTCTCACATCTGGAAGTGCTCTCGATACGATTACACTCATGGCATAATCCATATAACAGCTTTCCATTTCTGAGCGTATACTTCTATCTTTATCTCAAGAGTATACTATAGAATTATTGATTGATTCTGAGAGTCATGAAGCGTCAACTTCTCCATTTTCACCTACTGAGTCGTTACTATTTTCTGCCATCAAATATATCGCTAAAAAATAAATGTGTAGTTTTGCTTGCATTAGCTCATACACGTCCTAAATACTATACTTTTTTTTGAAGTGTTTTCAAGAGAAAATAGCAAAAAAGAGAGGAAAAAACCTCGCGAATTTTAAAAGGTTTGAAATAATGTAGAATCTTCTTAAAATAAGGGAAATAATTAACAAAAAAACTATGAAAGCTATCATACTTGCAGCTGGAAAATGAACGAGATTAATGCCTATAACTGAGAATATTCCAAAAGCTATGGTTAGAGTTCACGGAAAACCTCTCATCGAGTATAACATGGAAAGATTACTTCCCTATGTAGAAGAATTTATAATTGTTGTAAAATATAAAAAAGAGGCAATTATAAAATACTTTTGAAATTCATATAAGTGAACAAAAATCACATATCATGAACAATGAGAAGAAAAAGGTACAGGTGCAGCCATAGATTGAATAAATCTAAAATGAGAAGTAGTTATAGTATATGCTGATGCGATTATATCAGAGGAAGATATATCTAGTATTATGAACGAATCTCATCATGCAGTATTTGTGAAAGAAGTCCCAAATCCGGAAAAGTATGGCATATTTGAAGCTAATGAGGAAGATTTTGCAATTCAGGTTGTAGAAAAACCACAAAAATATATTGGAAATCTCGCAAACTTCTGATGCTTCAAAATAAATGATTCGATTTTTAAATACATAGAAAATATTGAATTATCTCCAAGGTGAGAGCTAGAGATTACCGATGCAATTAACTTGTTTGTAAAAGATCATAAATTGAAGCTTATACATCTCAAACATGATATTATAGATATTACTACTCCAGAAGATTTTAAAAGAGTAAATACCCTAGAAAAACCAAAGTTATGAGATACTCGTCATCTAAAGAATATTTGAGAGTTTGAACTTCACCTTGGTATACCAGAAAATGGGATTCAAGAAATAATCGATTATAGTTTAGATGAAACTGACATAGCGCTACGCAAATGAACAAGTGACTGGAAAAAAAGATTTATATCTATAGAAAATTTATCATCTTGGTATCAAGATGATAATAGATATCCATTTACTCTCTTATGAGAAAATAAGAAAGTGGTGTGAATATGGTGGTGAAGACCAGCAAAAATGCCTAACATCAGAGAAATTCTAGATAAAAAGGTGTATGAAGTGCTTGAATCAAATCAACAGTCTACTCATACGAGTTGAGTGCGCATATATCCTATAGCAAGATGAGAGGGTCTTGCTAAACCTTTTATAGAGGCTTGTACGGGTTATTATGATGGTCTCTTTGCAAATATACATATGTGTATAGATATCGATGAAGAGAATATCGCTTCTCAGAAAGCTTTTGAAAAATCATGATTTCAAAAAGTATGATACGGAAAGAATGTAAATAACTCACCTGAATCAGGTTCAAAGAGATTTGTATATATGAAAAGTCCTCAATAAAATAAAGCCCCTTTCGGGGCTTTATTTTATTCAAAATCTGATTCATCAAATTTCTCAGTAAATATATATCATTGAGATTCTAATTCTGCTACTCTAGTGAGGTAAACATCTTTAAGTTCTTGTTTTTTAGTAAGTACATAACTTATAAGCTCTTGATCAGAATATGATGATCCTACATTTGATAAAAAGTGTTTTAAAGAAATTAGAGATTTTCAATCTATATCATATGTAAGACGTTCTGGATTATTAGGAAATTTTTCTTTTCTTCTAGCATTTGATTCAATTTGAAGTTTTCAGATATCAGCAATTCAACCTTCTGCTTGCACAAAAAGACTTAACACTCTTGCCTTCTTTGTATCTAGCATTTTTGCATCTAATGCTTCAGATTGAATGGCATGAGCTGCGTCAATTGCAGAAGCTTTTTCAGCAGTTTGAATTTCAAGTTCTGCCTTTACATGTTCTCCTCTTTCTCTAGCTTCTACAGAATTAGCATTATCACCTAGAATACTTTTTAAAATTTTCATATACTACAAATATTATATTTTAAACTATCAATAAAATTATAACAATAATTAAGATATTTGTCAAATAAATTATGCTACAATCTATCACATAAGCCTTAGTTCAAATCTAGATACAAAAAGCCCCTCCTTGGAAGAGGGAGGGGTTTGGGGTAGGTTTATTATGGAGCCACTATCGGGATTTGAACCCGAGACCCCACCCTTACCATGGGTGTGCTCTACCCCTGAGCTATAGTGGCAAAAGAAAAAACCATCGGATGATGGCTTATTCACTGAAAAATTTATATTTCAAAATAGTTTGTATGCAGGTTAAATAAATTTTAATGAGTCGTACGCTTGTACGATAAATGAATTTATGAAAACCTAAGTGCAAAATATGAAGAAAGATATATTTTTATACGATTTTAACGTAAGTATTTTTGTATACTCTGCCATCATATCTTCTTCTTTTCTTTTCATAGTATTTTACAACACCATCAGTCAAAGCAAAAAGAGTGAAATCACTTCCTTGACCAACACCTTCACCTGGCCAGTATTTATTTCCTTTTTGTCTGATGATTATATTTCCTGATTTAATTGGTTGTTCACCATAGATCTTTACTCAACGTCTCTTCGCATTCGAATCACGTCAGTTATTCGTAGATCATTGGGCCTTCTTGTGAGCCATAGTTCTCTAATTATAGATTAAAATTTTATTGGTTTGTTTAATTTTCAAAAATATGAAGAAAATTATCTGTTTGCAAATCTTGCAAATGCTTTATTCGCTTCTGCCATCTTGTACACATCTAGTTTTTTCTTAAATGCATTTCCAGATTCATTTGCAGCTTCTATCAGTTCATTTGCTAGGAACTTATAAAAGTCAGTTCCTTTCTTTGCTCTCGCTGAAGCTATAATCCACTTACTTGCAAGAAAGAGTTGTCTTGTTGGTTTTACTTCACTTGGTACTTGGTATATAGAACCTCATACTCTCTTTGGTCTTACTTCTATTTTTGGCATGATATTTTCTAATGCTTTTGCAAAAATAGCTTTTGGATCTTTTTGACCTTTTGATTTAATTTCTGCAAATGTATCATCCATAATTTTGAGTGCTACACTCTTTTTTCCATCGAGCATTACATAGTTTACAAATTTTGCTATGTTTTGATCTGTAGTTTTTACTTCTGCCATATTGTTATTATTAGCAATTAAAATTGTTTTCATTCTCTCGCAATATTTTCAGCAATTGCCTGCTTACTCCGGAGAAATTTTTATATGTGTTTTTGTCTTTTACTATTATCCAAGAAAAGGAATTGAAGCGAGAAGTTCAAGGCAGATATATTTTGAGTCGAGATAAGTTTACTGATGTAAACGTTCGAGAGAAAAATTATCTAACGAAGAAATTCAATGCTTATATTTCTTTTCTCTATTTTTTAGGTTTTTTAGTTCAGTATAAACTTCTCCCTTGTTTTCTATCTTGTACACCTTCACAATCGAGTACACCTCTCACTACGTGGTATCTCACTCATGGAAGATCTTTTACTCTTCCACCTCTGATAGCTACTACCGAGTGCTCTTGAAGATTGTGTCCTTCACCTCCGATATACGCGTTTACTTCGTATCCGTTTGTGAGTCTTACTTTTGCCACTTTTCTGAGGGCAGAGTTAGGTTTTTTAGGAGTCATAGTAGTTACTTTCGTACATACTCATCTCTTCATAGAAGCTCCTTTTGGAAGTTTAACAATTTTTCCTCTTTTGATTGAGTTTTTTGTTACTTGAAGAGCTGGAGATTTACTCTTTTTCTTCTTATCTTTTCTTCCTTTTTTTACCAATTGGTTAATAGTAGGCATCTTGTTGTTTTAAAATTAAAAGTATTTTTATTATAAATTTTTTCGGGCAGATTATATAAATATAAGACCCAAAGTCAAAATTATCTCTTTGACCATTGCATAGACTTTCTCGCTTTGTGCTTCCCTGGTTTCTTTCTTTCCACTTTTCTTGCATCTCTTGTGAGAAGTCCTTCAGCTTTAAGAATAGCTCTGAACTGAGCATCTTTTCCAGCTAATGCTCTTGCAAGACCATGTCTAATAGCATATGCTTGAGATGAATCACCAGATCCTTCTACTTTTACTTCAAAGTATGTAGTTTCTTTTACTTTACAAAGTTTGAGTGGAGTATAAACGATATCAAATAGGTCTTTTCTACTGATGTATTCACCTATTTTTTTTCCGTTAATCATGCATTCTCCTTTTCCTTCGAAAAGTCTTACTTGTGCAGAAGCTGTTTTCTTCTTCCCAATAGTGTATATATATTTACTAGCCATAATAGTGGTTATTTTTTAAAATTATAATTTTAATTCTTTTGGTTGTTGAGCACCAAATGTATGCTCGTTTCCAGAGAAGAGCTTTAGTCTTGCGATCATGTCTTTTCTGAGCTTATTCTTTGGTAACATACCACTTACAGCAAGCTTGAGTGGTTGACTTGGTTTCTTTACAAGAAGTTTATCAAGAGGAGTTGATACCAACCCTCAAAGATATCCTGTATGTCTATGGTACATTTTATCTGTAGTCTTCTTTCCTGTTACTTTAAACTTATCACAGTTGGTAACAATTACATAGTCTCCATTGTCTACATGAGGAGCAAATGCAATTTTATTTTTTCATCTAAGCGTAGTAGCTATAACAGTAGAGAGTCTACCAAGAGTAAGACCAGTAGCATCTATGATGTACCATTGTCTTTCATCTCCTTTTATCTGTTTTGGTGTAATTGTTTTCATCTGAGTTATTTTTAAATATATGAGTAAATATTAAATTAAATGAGTTCGAGTAGAACGATTTTAGCATTATCTCCATCTCTATATTTGATAGGAGTAATTCTCGTAAAACCAGAAGTTTTTTTTCATTTGTATTTTGGAGCTACGTTTTTGAAAAGTTCTAGAGATGATTCTTTTGTAAAGAGGTACTCCATAACATATCTTATAGCATTCATCTCATCCTTAGTGTTTACAGTGTTGATAAGCTTGTCTATCATTGGTACGATAAATTTTGCTTTTTTCTCTGTAGTTTTAATTTGTTTGTGGAGGAAAAAAGAAGTAAGAAGGTTTCTTTGCATAGCTTTTCTATGACTGAAATCTTTTTTCTTAAACTTGAGATGTTTTCTAACTCTATGTCTCATTTTATAATTTTTAGTTAATAATTTTTCTTATATATATTAGTCGTCTCCAAGGAGTTTTAGGTCTCTTTCTTTGAGTGAAGCTCTGATTTCTGTCATCGCTTTCTTTCAGAATCCTTTTATAGAAGAGAGTTTTGTCTCTGTACACTTTGTGAGCTGTTCAATAGAAAGAATATTTCCATTGATAAGAGCATTGAGTGTACGAGGAGAAAGCCCCATAATTTCTATTGGTGTATATGTTTCTTTTTCTAGCTCTTCTTTTATTTCTTCTTTTTCTTTGTTGATGAGATCTTTTACATCTCCGATAAAGTTTCCTTCTACTTGGAGTGCATCTTCGTTGAAGAGAGTAAAGTATGAAGCTAACATGCTTCCTGAGAACTTGATTACTTCTACTGGAGAGAGAACTCCGTTGGTAGAGATAGTCATCTCAAGAGATTCTAGATTTGTTATATCATCTACTCTCGTAGTTGATACATCATATTTTACGCTTTGCACTGGTGAGAAGTTTGCATCTATCAGAAGCACTGATACATCATCTTCTCTTTCTTTCAATTCTTCGATTGAAAGGTAACCAACTCCTTTTTCTATTCTTATATCAAGATCGAGCTTGAGTTTATCTTGATCAATTTCTGTTATATATAGGTCTGGGTTGAGGATTTTTACTCCAGCTGGGACTTTTATATCTTTTGCTGTAACTTTTCCTGCTTTATTTTTTTCGAGTTTTATCCACTCTACTCAGTTATCTTTTTTTTCTATTACTAGGTCTTTTAGGTTGAGCATCATATCAATGACACTATCTTTTATTCCTGGAAGTGTAGCATATTCATGGTTGACACCAGCTACTTTTACACCCGTTACTTTTGTTCCTGGAATAGTAGAAAGGGCAACTCTTCTGAGTGAATTTCCAAGAGTTACACCGTAACCTCTAGGAAGTGGTCAAACAGTAAATACTGAAGTATTTTCTGCTGAATCTTTTTGAGCTATCTTTGGAACTCCTACTATATTATGAATAATATGCATATGTGTATAGATTAATGAGAGGTAAAAATATTATTTTGAATAGAACTCGATAATTTTTTGTATATCTATAATTTCTTCGAAGTCTTCTTTTTCTGGAAGAGCATTTACTGTTATCTTGAGTTTTTTGATATCTACATCAATCCACTTTGCGCTAGAAATCTTTCCTTTCGATTCTTTTGCATATTCTTCTAATTCCTCTGAAAGTGATTTGTAGAGAGCACTCTCTTTGAGCTTAGGTCTGAGCTCGATTACATCACCAACTTTGAGGCTGATTGAAGGTATAGAAACCTTTACACCATTGAGAGTGAAGTGAGCGTGTCATACAAATTGTCTTGCTTGCATTCTTGTTCTTGCAAAACCTGATCTGTATACTACGTTGTCTATTCTGAGTTCGAGAAGTCTGAGCATCTTTTCTCATGTAGTACCAGTACCAGCTTTTTTCTTTTGAGCTTTTTTATAGTATGAAAGAAATTGTTTTTCTGAGAGACCAAACATTCTCTTTGCAAGTTGTTTTTTTCTGAGCTGAACACCGAATTCACTCGATTTTCTTGTTCTCATTGGTTGTCTCTTTCCTTTATTGAGATCATATTTATCAGTTCCGAAAAGGTTGATTCCTTCTCTTCTACAGAGTTTCTTTTTAGGTCAAGTGTAACGCATAGTTTTTGTTGATAATTAATATTTGCCAAATACTAGATTGGCTGGAATAAAATAAAATTACATTCTTCTTACTTTCTTTTTTCTACATCAGTTATGTGGAACTGGAGTGATGTCGAATATAGCTTTGAGCTCTACTCATCCAGATATAAGTCATCTGATAGCTTGTTCTCTCCCGATACCAATACCTTTTACAAATACATCTACTGATTCCATAGAATGGAGTGTTCTTGCTTTTTCTATTGCTCTTTCAGCAGTAAGTTGAGCTGCATATGGAGTTGATTCTCTTGCCCCTTTGAATCCAGAGCTTCATCCACTTTCCCATGTGAGAACATTTCCTTTTTCATCAGTGATACTAATAATAGTATTGTTGAAAGAAGCCATGATATGAGCTTGTCCATGTTGAACAATTCTTCTGGTTTTCTTTGATTTTTTTACCTTTGCGTCAGCCATAAAAATTTATTTAATATATTAAGTGTTTACTATTTTTTCTTTCCAGCTACTGCTGTTGATTTTCCTTTTCTTGTTTTTGCATTTGTCTTGGTTCTTTGACCTCTTACAGGAAGTCTCTTTGCATGTCTTATCCCTCTGTAACATCTGATTTCTTGGAGTCTTTTTATGTTTCCAGAAACAAATCTTCTTAAGTCACCTTCAACCATATGGTTTTTGATTTCATCTCTGATTCTATCGAGATCTACTTCAGAAATAGTTTCTATTTTTGTAGTTCCATCTATTTTTACTTTTTCCAAAATAGCTTTAGATGTAGTTTTTCAAATACCATATATATAGGTAAGAGCAATTTCTACATGTTTTCCATTTGGGAGTACTACTCAAGCAATTCTTGCCATAATTATAATAATCTAAATAATATAAAATTTATCCTTGTCTTTGTTTATGTTTTCCATTTGCCTTACAAATACATCTTACGATTCATCATCTCTTCACAATTTGGCAGCTTGGACATATAGTTTTTACAGAAGTTCCAACTTTCATATGTATCTATTTTTAAATATATATTAAACATTCTCTTGATCGAGAACTTTTTCTTTTTTTCCTCTGAAGGTAATTCTTCATTTTGTTAAATCATATGGACTGAGTTCGATCGTAACCGTATCTCATTCAATCAATTTGATGTAGTGTTTTTTCATTTTACCACTGAGGTATCATCTAACAATTCATCATCAAAAAGTATCTGGTAGTTGAACTTCAAACACCAGACCGGGTAGAGCTGTAACTATTGTTCACTCAACCTCGATTTTTTCCTCTTTAGGCATATGTTTTAAACGTTGTCATTTTTAAAAGCTTCAAGAGTGTATTGAAAAACAGATAAAAGGCAAATCTTTTTTTGTAAAAGACTTTTTTTGTTTACATATCTATATTTTCTTGTCTCCTCTTTGTTATAATTCTTTGTATTTTTTCAAATATTTCCTGGTTGGTTTCTGCTAATTTTTCCATACTAAAACCAAGAATAGTTATAAGTTTTGTGTCAGAGAGAGCAACTGCGGATGCTGTTCTCGATTCTTCTCATCATAGTATAGCCATTTCTCAGAGTATATCTCAATCAGATACTACTCAAATCGATTCATTATTTTCATCGAGTATTTCAATCGATCAAGTCTCTACTACATAAAGAGTATTTGCTGCGTCTCAGTGAGAAAAAAGTTTTTCTCACGATAGGATAGATTTTTTCTGACAAAATAGCGCTAGCTCATCAAGCTCTCTCTCATCTAACTCTGAAAATATTTCTAAGTTTTCTAGCATAATTATTTTCTTTTTTCTAATTCAGTTTTATATATTTCAAGCTTGTCATCCATTTCAGGAATAATGTCTCACTTAAACTTGATACCACACTCAGTTGGTCAATCTATTGCTTTCACTTCTTCAACTCATTGCTTAAGCGAGAGTATTTCTCAGTGACCTACGAGATCATCTCCTCTGGTAACTCTTATCTTTGCACCGTTTTCTATTCTCGCATCCTCTCACTTGATGATGAGTCAGATAATCGAGAACTTTTTAGAAGTGAAGAATATCCCTCCAACCTTTGCATCACAAAGTGGTACTTCTATCTCTTTTGGATTATACATACCAGTGATGATAGCTTCAATCTTTTCAGTTATATGGTAGATAATCTTACTATCTATGTATTCGATTTTTGTTTCTTCTAACAGTCTCTTTGCAGTAGGAACTACAGAGACACCAAATCAAATCAAAATAGCCTCACTCCCATTACACATAAGTATATCTCCTTCGGTAACATTACCAACTCATGAATGAATAACAGAAACAATAGTATCTTCTGTTGAGAGCTTGAGTACAGAGTTACGAATAGCCTCTAGACTTCAGTTCGTATCAGCCTTGAGAACTATTTTGAGTTTTTGGAGATTCCCAGCCTTGATTTTAGACATAAGTACATCGATACCACTCGCATCAAGTACTTTTTGATGAGCAAGAGCTTCTTTATATTCTATTGATTTCTCGCGGGCTACTTCATTGCTCGCTACTACTTGGAGGATATCTCATCCTCAAACTACATTATCAAGTCAAACTATTAATACTGGATCACCAGGAATAGCTTTTTTTACTCAGATAGAAGCAAAGTTTTTCAGAACCTTTACCTTCCCATATGAGTCTTTACATACGATGTTATCTCATTTTTCGATAGTACCAGTATTTACAAGCACTGTTGCAACAGGACCAAGTTTTGAGTCGAGATGAGACTCGATAACCGTAGCTACTCATGGTCTGTTAGGATTTGCCTTGAGAGTTTGCATCTCAGAGACGAGTAAGATAATCTCAAGTAGCTCATCTATACCAAAACCTGTTTTAGCTGATACAGGGACTACTGGAGTATCTCCACCCCAATCTTCAGGAACGAGCCCATGTTCTGAGAGCTGACCCTTTACATGATCTGGATTTGCTCATTCTTTATCCATCTTATTTACAGCGACTATAACTGGTATACCAGCTTCTTTTGCGTGAGAAATACTCTCTATCGTTTGAGGCTTTACTCACTCATCAGCTGCAACTACAAGTATAGCTATATCAGTTGATTTTGCTCATCTCGATCTCATGATAGTAAAGGCTTCATGTCATGGAGTATCTATAAATGTGATTTTTTGTCCATTTGATTCAGCTTGATACGCACCTATACTCTGAGTGATTCAACCAGCTTCTCCATCAGCTACTTTTTCATTTCTAATATAATCAAGAAGTGAAGTCTTCCCATGATCTACATGACCCATGATACTGATAACCGGAGGTCTATCCTGAAGTTTTGAAGTATCGTCTTCTCTGAGAAGATCCTTTATATCACCATCGAGAAGCGCATCTACCGTGATTCCTGTCTCAGAATCTCTTTCAACAATAATTTCAAATGCTTCAGCAATAATAGAAGCCGTATCAAAATCAACTTTTGAATTGATATTTACAATAAGACCATTTTTCATAAATTCTGCGATGAGACTACTCATAGCAATACCAATCTTCTCAGAAAATTCTTTGAGAGTAAGTACGTCAGGAATCATTACCTTCTCTCATTTTCTATCTACGAGATTTTGTACGATATCAGCAGCTGACTTCGGAGCCTTTTTTTGATTTTTTATCTTGTTTGATCTTACAAAACCAGAATCTCTCGATTCATCTCTGTAGTGGACTTTCCCTCTGTATCTTTTTCATTGATATGGTGAGAGTTTAGATTTTTTTGATTTGTCGTTTGAAAAATCAGATTTTTTTGATCCTCATGCAGGAGCATCATTGGTCCATGTCTTCTTTCTCTCTTCTGCTTGGTTGCTTTTTCATGCAGATGAAGAACTTGAGCTACTCTTTGATTTATTTACCGGAGTATATGCCTTTGAAATAACCTGAAAACTGCTTTTTCTCTTTGGTGGAGTAAACTCTGGTTTTTTTTGTTTTGGTTCAGGTGTAGTTTCTGGAGTTTTTTCTGGAGCCTGAGGCTCTACTGGACTCGCATCTACTGATTCTTTTGGAGTCTCTGGTTTCACTACTTTTTTTACTATAAGCTTCTTCTTTGGCTTGATTTTGAGCTTCTTTTTTGCTCACCCTGATACATTTGATTCATCTTTTGAACCAAGATTTGAGTAATAATCATCTACTGCACCATTATCTTTTACTCCCATTTATATATTTTTTTGTTATCTATAAAACAAAGCCTTACATGAGGCTTTATATTTTCAAAGGAAAATCTGGTAAAAAATATATGATTTTTTGCTTATTTGTCAAAAAAATCTGGTTTTTTTCTCTAGAGTTTTAGGTGCAAGAACAAAAACTTGAAAAATACGAAAACTTCATTAGTCTTTGAAACCAGAAAATAACTTTACTTTTTAGCTCCAGCAAAGATGGAAGAGAGTATCAAAAATCTGACAGAGGATTTCTTTCAGAGGCTTACGATCAAAATTGATTCGTGTGAAGTCACTGCGGAAGAACAAGGTATTTTTCTCATAAATGTGAAGACAGAAGAATCAGGGCTCGTCATCGGTCCACATGGGAAAAACTTAGAAACTATCAAGTTTCTCCTCAAACTCCTCATATCAAAACAAATGGAGCAAAACGTAATTCTTCACCTCGAAGTAAACGACTATCTCAAATCAAAAGAAGAAAGATTATTTAGCTTCATAGAATCAAAAATAGCTATAGTAGAAAAATCTGGAAAAGACCTACAGCTCCCTTTTCTCACAGCATATGAAAGAAAAAAAGTACACTCATACGTATGAGAGCTTGGGAAAAATATATTCACAAAAAGTGAATGAGAGTGAAAAGATAGAAGGATGTCACTCTGCAAAAAAGCAGAAAAACTTAGCATAGATATAGATGGAGACGATATTTAAAAGCATTCTTAATTTCGAATTTCTTCGTCATACATAAATTTTACTTCAGGCACGTACTTTTGTACGCTTACCTGCCGAAAAATTTATCTTCCTCGAACTTCTCATTTATAATACTTTTAACCACTTGGCTACTATCAAATGAAATTAGGAACAATATTCTGAATCAAAAACATCATTATTTTCATAGCACTTGGGATTTCTATCCTGAGCTTTTATCAGATAAATGCCCTCAACTACGAAAAACAAAAAGAAATTCAGCAAAATGTCATCAATCATCCAGATAGCTTGCCAGAAACTCATCTCGCTGAAATCACGAGCATAGGATTTAAAAATCTAAAAGCTGATTGGTACTGGTTACAAGCAGTTCAGTATATAGGTGGAAATGCGCTCGAATCTGAATATAAAAAATATTTATTTGAAGTACTTGATCTCATCACTGACCTCAATCCATACTTTGAAAAACCATATATCGTAGGACAACTCCTCATACCAAGCTACAATCAGAGATACGAGTCGCTCAGTCAAGAAGAACAAGACAGATATGTGCAACAATGAGTAGAGCTCGGACTCAAGTGAGTAGAAAACTTTTGTGATATGGATAAAGTAAATCGTATCGTAAAAGAAGAAAGTCTCACTGAAGTTTGGCAAAATGAAACATACAAAAATCCATGTAAATCATATGCTCCTGCATATTATCTCGCTTTTATTTATCACTTCTACCTCGATGACTCACTCACTGCATCTGATTATTACAAGATAGCAGCAGCCAATGATGATAGTCCAGAAGGAGCCAAGACTCTAGCTGCTATCATGCAATGAAAATGAGGAAATAGAGAAAAATCTACACTGATGTTTTTATGACTCGCAAAAGAAATAGAACCATCAGACGAAGTATGTACGGTATTTGCAAATGAACTTGATGGCTACTTTAAAAATATACTCAGTACTAGGACTCCTCTGGATGGAGAAATAATATCAGGACTTCAAAATGCTAGAGATGAGATCTTTTGAGAATTTACTGAAGAGAAAGAAGAAGAGTTTTTCTGAGACACAAAATGTGCTAACTTTGTCCACAAAGCTATCAGAGAAATAAATCTCGCATACATAGAAGCTTGAAACGAAAGATTTAGAGAAGAAAATCCATGAAAAAATATAAGAAATGCAAAATTTCTCTTCGAAGACGGATATATAGACTTCCTCCCAACTGATGTACAGCAGTACTGAGAATACTGAATCATATATGAGTATAGTTTTGAAAAGTGAAAGTATGACTACACGATGTGAAGTTATGATTAAAAAAAACAACCCATCCGACCTCATTCCATTCGGCCACCTTCCCTTTTCAATGGAAGGTTACATTCCCCTCTCTAGTATAGAGAGGGGTTAGGGGTGAGTTGAATATTTATTTAAGCCCAACAATCTTTTTTAGCTCAACATATTTATCTATGATCATCTGATTAGCTCTTTTATTTCCAGTGGCTAGTTTCTCATCTATTAAACTATAATCATTCATAAAAGCTTGGTATTTCACGCGAGCATCAGCAAAGTAATCTAGAAGTATGTCTAAGAACTCTAGCTTTGCATGACCATAACCATAGTTTCCAGCTCTATATTTATCCGCTATTTCTTTTTGTTTATTATCATCAGCAAAGAACTTTATCAGCGCAAATACATTGCAGTTATCAGGATCTTTTGGTTCTTCTAGTGTCTCAGAACCTGTTTCTATAGACATGATTTTTTTCTTGAGCTTCTTTTCATCATCAAAGATTCAGATAAAATTATTATAGCTCTTACTCATCTTTCTCCCGTCAGTACCAGGAATAGTCATAAGTCTTTCATCGATATGTCATTCTGGGATTTTAAAAAAATCAACATCGTATGTTTTATTGAAATTTTGAGCGATATCTCTCGCAAACTCAATATGTTGCTTTTGATCTTTTCAAACTGGAACTATATCTACATCATATCCTATGATATCAGCTGTCATCAAAATAGGATAGTTAAACGTAGCCATATTAATAGAGGTATTCTTATTTTGGCTATCTTTAAAGCTGTGAGCTCTGAGCATCAGACTATATGGAGTAACACTTGATATAGCCCAAACAATACTATTTAAATCTCTTACTTCTGATTGCTCAAAAACCGTTACTTCAGATCCTTCTGGCATGAGCGCAAATATCTCAGCTGCCAGTCTTTTCTTATTTTTCTTAAGTGTTTCTCAATCATGGACTGATGTAAGAGAATGTAAATCAGGAATAAATAAAAATGCATCTTTTCATTGTATATTTTCCATAAAAGGCTTGTACATACCTAAATAATTACCAATATGCATCCCATCACCTGTTGGTTTTACTCATGTTAATATCCTTTTCATCAAAAATTGATCATAGTAAATAAACTAAAATTAGCATATAGACATTTAACTATTTTACAATTTTATTCTAGACAGAATTGTCTTTTTTCTTGAATGAACAGAGAGTTTTTGTAAGATTGAAAATAATACATACAAAGAAAACACACATGAACTTTCTAAAAAACTATTTTTCTACCCTCTTATTTATAGTCTGAGTATATCTTTTGTATTCAAACATACCATACTATCAAGACTTCTTATCATGAGATTTTTCTCTTACTTTTACTGAAAGCATCAGAGCAACCAGCACTTCAATATTTAAAATGGTAATAGCTCTCTATATAATACTCCTGATACCATTTTATGTAGTATACAAGGAAAAAAGTAAGGCTCGTATCATCATAAAAGTCATCACAGATTTTATTTTTAAACAAAAGAGAAATCTGAAACCATATGAAAAAACAGCGATTCTCGCATGGATAGTAAAAGCTTTTTTTGCTCCTCTTATGATATTTTGGCTATCTGAGCATAGTTTTAATATGCTCAATAACATATATTATTCTTATAATGATATTGAATTATTTTCAACGGACGCATTGGCTTTTTTCAATAGACATTTCTTCTGGCTTGCCTTTACGACTATCCTCTTTTTTGATGTATTTCTATTTACACTCTGATATCTTATCGAGATGCCAGCACTAAAAAACAAAATAAAATCAGTAGAGCCAACCATGGTTTGATGGGTGGTAGCTATTATATGTTATCCTCCTTTTAACAGTGGATTGACTGATATCATATCTTGGTACTCGACAGAGTTTCCCCAGTTTGCCAACGCATTTGTACATGTCGGATTCAACATAGCTATACTCATACTCATGTGAATATACTCTTGGGCCTCTATCAGTCTCGGATTTAAGGCGAGTAATCTGACAAATAGATGAATCGTCAGAAAATGACCATACAAATACATAAGACATCCAGCATATATATGTAAAAACCTTTCATGGTGGATAGGATGACTACCTATCATCTGGATAGCTCTTATTGCTCTCGATTTTAAAACCGTCTTATTTGCTATCATATCACTCTCTGGATGGAGTTTTATCTATTATATGAGAGCTATTACAGAAGAGAGACACCTCTCTCTTGATCCTGATTATATAGATTATAAGAAGAAAGTGACATACAAGTTTATTCCAAAGATTTGGTAAACATCTAAATACTAAAAAACTCTCAGCTTAGCTGAGAGTTTTTTGAAGAAAAGTATAGAATTATTATTTCGCTACTTTGCTTGATGCGAGGTATTCTCCTACAAACTGTCCAACAAGTGGAGCTGGTTTTTTGAAGATACTTGAACCGAAGTTTACTATCGTTCAAACACTGAGGTTACCTTCATCATCTGATTTTACATATTGTCTACTTGCAACCAGTGGGTTGATATCACCATAGAGAGATCCGTTTACTACGAGTCTTTCATCAGTTGTATCTCATCCTATACTTCCACCGATAGAGATATATGTACCTTCGAGGCTATTTACACTTGATCCAATAGAGATATCTCCATCTTTTACTACAAATGCTATATTTTGATTTGATGCAATATTATCGTTTATAATAAGGTTCCCATCTTCTACTACATATGTTCTTGGAGCAGAGATATTTTCTAGAAGACTTGCGTCATCTATAGTAAGGTTTCCTTTTACGATAAATACATTATCAATTCCTCTGTAAGATGTAGTTGCCTGAGCAAGAGTTTTATTACTTGTTGCTGCTGTTGATTCAACTTTTATATCTTCAGTCTCAACTTTGTCTTCTCTAATTGATTCAACTACTTCTATTTCATCTGTTTGAGTATCAGTTGCATTTGAGAGTGCATTATTATCAGAAACACTGAATCATTCAAAGTTTCTATTATTAGCATTGTCTACGAAGAGACCGAGGTCTTTTGTATCTGCAACTTCAGATGTATCCTGTACATATGTCGTACCACCTCATACCGTTACGATAGTTGGTTTTGTTACTCTGACATCAAAGTTAGAAGCAAAGTATGCAGTTTTATATTCTGTTCCTTCATGGAAGAGACTTACGATAAGTTTAGTATCTCTAAATGTTTCGTTCGCTCCAAATCCTGCAGTACTTGATACATAATCAGTAATTTCATCACGAGTGAAGAATACTTCATCATATGGATAGAGTGTTCCTATATCTTTACATTTTCTTGTTGAGTTTGAGTTTACACTTGTTCCTTCTCTATATATACAGAGCTTATCAAATACAAGATCGTAATCTGATTCATTGAGTATTCTTGGGAGGTTAAGTCCTTCGTCTGCCCCGATTTCGTCAAATACTAATCTATCTGTACCGATAATAAGTTTCGTACTTGGAGAGAAAATAATATCTCCTTGATTTGGAACCGTTCTGTTTGGTCTTTTTGGATTTGGTTCTGTTGGGATAACAGTTTTTATTTTACATTGATTTGTAGTTCCAGTTGAATTACAGATATTGTCATCAAATGGAAGTAAACATTGGTTATTTGAACCAGTTACAATAGTTACACTTCATCAAAGAGCTCTACATGCAGCCTCACTTGCAATAGGAGTTTGTACTGCAAAGTTACCAATTTCTACAAATGCTCTTTCACAAGTTTCATTTACTTCAAGTATACCGTTACCACATCTTGGGAGTGATGAACTTCATCCTCATCCACCTCCTGAAGAAGATCCAGGGATAACGCTACCAGGGTTTTGTTGACATGCAAAACGTGTTGTTTGAGCATTATCAGTACTATTACCAGAAACAAAACATTGAGCAGCTCTTACTTGAGGATTTTCTTCACTATATTCACAATCAAATGTATGTGGATTACCTCTTTCAAGAATATTAAGAATATGGCTTTGTTCATTATTTGGACCATCTGTACCACAGTCAACTCTATAACTTCTAACTCTTGAATTTCATGAACATGTAACTAAACTTCAGTTTATTTCTATGGTACCACAAGAAGGTGAAGTTCATCCACCACCACTTGATGATGAAGAAGAACTACCTGGAGTATCAATAACAACTGGGGAAGTGTCAGTATCATTTACTGGGGTATCACTTTCAACTCATACAGCTGTTACTGTAGCTGAGTTAGTATAACTAGATGCTACATTTGTATCAGTACATGTATATTCAAAGCTTTCACCTGAGTTAAAGATACCATCATTATTTCAAGTAGCTTGGATAAGAGCAAGTGCATCTGCCTCAGAGAGAGAACATGCTGCAACCTGTGAGTCAGTTACTACTACAGTATCGAGATCTTCTGATCCATTATTGGTAACTGTGATGGTAAATATAGCATCATCTCCTCTATCTATTGTTTGTGTATCATTTCCTACTGAACCATCTTCATCGTTAGCAGCGTTATTATCTACTTTATCAATAGTAATTGATGGAGCAGTATTTACTATAGTGATAGCTGCTGGGTCATGATCATCTTCATCTTCACCTGTATCACAAGTTCCGTTTCCGTTTGCATCTCATGTTCCATCTGTTCTATCATCATCTGAATCAGAAACACCTTGTTCTCTTGTAAGTCCTCCGTGACAATCGTTTGTATTATCTGTATCTGGAGTTGAGTCTACATCGACTCCTCCGTCTGCTGAACTGATTTCAGCCCAGTTGATAGTATTTGCTGATGTAGCATTAGCTGCAATCGTAAATACTGGAGTAGTAATAGTTACTTGTTCACCTGCTGCGAGAGAAGCTATATTAAGAGTAAATGTATCTCCTCATACTGCTGTAGTCATACCAGCTGGTACATAGTCAGTTACTACTATATTCGTAGCATCGATAGTACCTTGATTGATTACTGTTATATCATATGTAAGTGTATCACCAGGAGCAAAGCTCGTAGATGAACCTGTTACTGATTTTGTAAGTGCGAGATCAAATACACCTGGAACAATAGTTATCACTGCTGGGTCATGGTCATCTTCATCTTCACCTGTATCACAAGTTCCGTTTCCGTTTGCATCTCCTGTTCCATCGAGTCTATCATCAGAGTTTGGATCTACAGAATCTCTTCCGAGTCCTCCGTGACAGTCATTATTATTATTTGAATCTGGAGTTGAGTCTACATCATCACCTTCGTCTGAAGAGATTTCAGCCCAGTTGATAGTATCTCCTGCTGTAGCATCTGCTTTTACTCTAAGATTGAGTCCGAGAGTTACTGATTGACCAGCTGGGAGATTTGCAATGGTTCTTACTGCATTTGTTCCTACAAGTGTCCAGTTGCTATCTGCTAATTCTAAATCAGTAGGGATATAATCTGTTACTTCTACATTTGTAGCGTCTGCTGTTCCTTGGTTTACTACTGTAATTCCAAATGGGATTATATCACCAGGAGTAAAGCTAGTAGCAGCTCCTGTTACTTCTTTGATAAGAGCGAGGTCAAATATAGGATTACCTATAGTGATTACTGCTGGGTCATGATCATCTTCATCTTCACCTGCATCACAAGTTCCGTTTCCGTTTGCGTCTCCTGTTCCATCTGTTCTATCATCGGAGTTTGGATCAACTTCATCTCTTCCAAGTCCTCCATGACAATCGTTATCATTATTTGAATCTGGAGTAGAGTCTACATCATCTCCATCATCTGAAGAGATTTCAGCCCAGTTAATTACTGTACCATTAGTAGCATTATCTCTTACTCTGAGATTGATTGAGAATATCTTCGCTTCACCTGCTCTAATCATACCTACATTTCTTGTAGCATTTGATCCAGAGAGTGTCCATGAGTCATCTGCAAGTTCAAGAGCACTTGGTATATAGTCAGTGATAACTACATCATTTGCATCTACTGCACCTTGGTTAATCACTGTGATATCGTATGTAACGATGTCACCAGAAGCAAAGTTTATTCCATTGTCTGAGTTTACTGATTTTGTAAGTGCAAGATCATATGGAAGCTCTACTATAACTTGTGTAGGATCAGAAACTTCTGGAACTGCAGTTCCAGTAACTACTGAATCAGCATTTACAGTTGCTATATTTGTATAATTTGCAGTTGTATTTGCTCTTGTACATGTATATTCTACATATTCACCTGGCTCAAGTACTGCGTTAGCATTATTTCCAGAACCTCCAACTACTATATTTGACCAAGTATTTGGGAATGTACTAGGTAGAGTTACCGTACCAGCACAATTTGGAGCTATAGCGTCAGTAAGAACGATGTTATTAAGATCATCTGTACCAGTATTAGTAACTCTGATTTTAAATACTGCTCTTTCACCTGATGCTACTGTTTGTCTATCATTTGTTCCAATTATTCCATCGAGATCATCTACATTTGCATCTGTTTTATCGATTGAAATTTGAGCATTCGAGATAACAACTGCAGCTGGGTCATGATCATCTTCATCTTCACCTGCATCACATCTACCATTTCCATTTGCATCTCCTGTTCCATCTGTTCTATCATCAGAGTTTGGATCAACTTCATCTCTTCCAAGTCCTCCATGACAGTCATTGTTATTATTTGAATCTGGAGTTGAATCTACATCAGTATTATTTCCTGTTGCTCCATCTCTAGAGATTTCAGCCCAGTTAACCACACTTCATGTTACATTATCTCCCACTCTTAATCTTATATTTACTGATCTTTGTGTACCAGCTGCTATATCACCTATATTTCTTGAAGCTATATTTCATTCTGAAGCCCAAGCTGAATCCTCTAGAGTAAATCCAGTAGGTATATAGTCAGTTACTACTACACCTGAAGCATCTATATCTCCTTGGTTAATTACAGTGATAGCATAGGTAATGAGGTCACCTCTAGAGAATACTGTATCGTTTCCAACTACTGTTTTTACGAGTGCAAGATCAAAATCTCTAGCTACAACGATAGTAGTAGGATCAGTATCATTTACT
This sequence comes from uncultured Candidatus Altimarinota bacterium, assembly GCA_937999345.1. Classification (GTDB taxonomy): domain Bacteria; phylum Patescibacteriota; class Gracilibacteria; order BD1-5; family UBA6164; genus CALLBL01. The sequence goes on from CALLBL010000022.1 coordinate 69,743, forward strand.
ACATCTCCTGAAATAACTCATGTCCCAACTACTGCTGCAGTATTTATATAATCTGCTGTTACACCTGAAGTTGAACACATGTATGTAAAACTTTCATTTATATCAAATATATTATCTCTATTTCATTGCGCTTGTATTCTCGTAAGAGCTTGTGCTTCTGTGAGTCTACAATCTAAACCATTTTCATCTGATACAGATACATTTCTGAGTCCTTCTCCACCAGTATTTCTTACTGTGATTTGGAAAATAGCTGCATCTCCAGATTCAATAGTTTGAGTGTCATTCCCTATATTTCCATCGATATCAGCAGAATTTTGATCTACTTTATCTATAGTAATACCAGGAGTTGGATTAAATACATTAACACTACCTCTACAACTTGGACCAGTAATATTTCCGTTAATAGTACATGTTGGAGTATATGTAGCATCATCAGTATATGTACATTCTCTTGTAAATTGTTCAGTACCGATACCACTACCGTTTCCAGTAAAGACATCACCATTTCCACAATCTATCTCATAAGTATTTACAAGGAAACCTTCACAACTAACTGTAGTAGTAAGAGGATTTTCTCCTGATACTGGAGTTACTGTAAGAGTATTACATGTAGGAGCTTCTACTGGTTCACAAGTGTTTGTATCACAACCACCAGTTCCCCATCCTGTTCTAGATGGATCATTTGGGTCACATACTTCACCATCACCAGAGTCAAGTACTCCATCACCACAATAACTTGGGTTATAGAAAACACATTCTCTATGTTCTATTATATCTCCTATATCTCTTCCTCCTCACCATGTTCTATACTTAGAGATAAATGTAAGTTTATAAGCTGGGTCATTTGGGCTTACTGAATCGTTGGCTACACTTTGAAGCTTAATTCATCCTCTTGCTCCAGTAACTGGGTCTACGTATGGCTCAAGAAATCTTTCATTCGTACCTGCTTTAAACACATGGACTCTTCTATTATCTAGAAAGTTCCATACAAATGAGTCAGGATACTGTAATAAAGTATTAGATGTAGACCAAGTAGTGTTTGAATTTAATGTTTGAAAAGCATATGTAATTGGATTTTCATCATCAAAATACAGCCTATCTCTTGATCATGCATTAAAAACATCGTTTACATGGAATGCATCTCAAACATATTTTGATCCTCCATTAAAACATTGATCACAACTGTTAGCATTTGTTCCAAAAGCAGAACAACTTACTTCATCATATGCTTGCGCATGTCATGTAAATGACATAATGAGTAAAGAAAATGCTACTAAGAGTAATTTTTTCATAAGTAAAATATAAGATATAAAGTGTTAAATAAGGGAGTTATCCTCATGTTACGGGTTTGATTATATCGGCTAAATAATATTTGTCAAACATTTTTTAACATTTGTCAAATTTAGCCGATATAATTATTATTTTTTTATAGAGAGAGTTCTTCTCAATCAGTTCATCATTGCACTCCAGATTCAATAGGATCTGCAGTCTCATCCAATATGATAGTAGAAGAATCTTCTACTACTTCTCCTTGTTCATCAGAAGGATTTGGGTTCAGATTAATATCTGCTTCTTGATTTGAAACCTGTCCACATGAACTCAGTATCATCAATAGAGCAAATACAATACACGTAGTAATTTTATGCATAATTGTATGTTTTTAAATATTATTATTTATTTCTTTTATTAGTTTTCATAGTTCCAGTACCAAATCATAGACCTGATAGTATTGATCATTTTTTATTTACAGGAGTTGCTTCTCATACTGGTCATCCATCTATTCATCCAGTAGTTCAATTCATCCCATTTTCAGTGGTATTAGTAGCATCTGAACTTCATCAGAGTAAATCTCATCCATCTGTTCATCCACCAGTTGTTCCACTTCAAGATGAATCATTTGAACTGTCAGAGATATTATCACTTACACCATCTTCATTTGGATTTGTACTTGCATCTACTTCTGGTTCTTCACCTGGATTAGTGCTTGCATCATCTTCTTTTCCACCTCCATCGAAGTTAAACCCTACAGCTGCTGCTGTCGAACCATATACTGCTGTATTTGTACCTGAAGTTGTTGTTTCTTGTACTTGGAGCCCCTCAGTAGCTCTTTGGTAGTATCCTCTTTCTTCTATAGCTACGCTACCAGTTCCCTCAACCATTGTTACTTTTTCTATAGATACTGTTTCTCTGATATGGTCATTGAGACAGTTACCAGTAAGAGCAAATTTCATAGCATAGTTTAGGTTTACACTTTTACCATTTGTTGAAGCTTGTCCTTGTTTAATTGCTTGTTTAAATTCAGTCATACTCATATTTGTTCCAAGATGAGCATTTACTTCGTTTAGGTGAGCTGCTAGGAAATCAGCTGAAAGACTATCAATTCTGTGATCTCTTTCTTGTGTACTGAGATTCCAGATAGATACTTCTACTACTGTACCATTTCCATTTACTACGTATTCCTGTACCCCATTGTCCATGTGTACTCATCCTTTGATACCATTTTTATTGAGCTGTGATGCTGCAGTCGTAGAAGCAGAAGCCTCATTATAAATAAATGCTGTTTTTAATTCTTTCATTTGACCTATAGTCTTTGCAGAACCATCAGTATTAAATACTTGATTTCAATTTTGATCAAACACAAATTCTTTAAGGTAATCTCTTTGAGCTTGACTGATAAGTTCTTTTCTAATACCAAGATCTTTTGCAAGTACATTTGAGAACACTTCGAATCTAGTATTTACACTTCATTGTGCTACTTGTGTAGAGAATGCTTCAAGAGTTTTTCCTCCTGCTACTGCATATGAATCACTAAATGATTCTCCTTTTGTTGAAGCGTCATTTCTAAGTGCAAGCATAACAGATTCTATTACCATCATCTTTTCTTTTCTTGTAGAAGCTGATTTAATAGTTTCAAGTACTCCTGCCTCAGCAAGCGCATCTGGGAGTTTTACTCCTGCCCAACTACTTGGACTTCTTCCTGCTATACCATTTTCAAGCATATTTTTTACAAGGAAGTTATAAGCTCTATCTACATTTGATTCTGATAGTCTTCTATCACTTTCAAGTTGTTGAGAAGCATATACCATTTCTTGGAACTCTGCCATAAGAGTAGGTGTTCATGATTTCCCTATCCATCCTACATTTACTGTAGAATCAATAGCTCTCATTACTGCCTTGAATTCTTCTGAGATATTTTCAGAGATAACCATATGTTCACTTACTGCAGTTGGTGCTCCAGCTACTGATGCTCTTGCAGCTTCAGTTTGAACCCAAGTCCATCCTTCCATATTTCCAAATTGTGATTTCGGTCTTGTATCAGTTGTTTCTGGGATTCCGCTATCAATCATTACATCTGAAGTGATTCCTTCTGTAGGATTTCCTGCGAATACAAGTTCTGTATTTCTTGTAGCTGTAGCTTCTTCTATATAGAGAACTCTATTTTCACCTCTTGTACCTGCGTGAGTATTTACCTTCAGACAAAGACCTCTGAGGTCACCAGATATAGATACACCTGCGCTTCCATGTCTAACTACTTGTACTTCTGGACCAGCATATACTTCTGTAATGTTAGGAATGAAAAGTACTCTATGTCCTCATAATTCTTCAGACATCTCACCAATAACACCTCCTAGTTCTGCAAGAGATGATTCTCTTCTTGAAATTACTTGTTCAGCTCTTGTTCATACATCATTATTGTTTTCTACAAATTTATGATAAATCTTTTCTCCGTGAATACTTGGTACAGGGAAACATCCAGCTAAGTATGAAAGTCATACTCCTGTAAGTTTATATCCTTCTGCATTATCATGAAGTTCACTTGCATAGTTTTCCATGTATCCATTTTTCAGAGATGCAAGGTATACAAGTCTTTGTGAATCTGTAGTAAGTTTTCTTGCTCCTCTTTCATAGAGCCCTTTGATTTGTTCATACATATCTCTATCTGCTTCTGTTTTACCTTCATAGTTAGCAGAGCTAAATATGTTTCCAGCTTGTACATCTGAAAGTACTTGAGCAAGAGTAGAATCCATTTGATCAACCATTGCATTGATACCAAGTGAAGTTCCTTCATCTACTCTACTGAGTACGAGTCCAGCTGAAAGTTTTGCTGAAATATTTACAAAACCACTGAGAGAAGCACCTGCTTTTATATCTTTATCAAAAAGACCTTCTAAATTTGCACTTGGTGGGATGATTTCACCAGCAACATTTACAAATGGTACAAATTTGATTCCTCCAGAGATAGCACTTGCTGCACCAGCATCTACTCTTACATTTCTACCAGCAAGTTTTTTATTAACTATATTTCTCGATAGCGCGATACCAGGAACAGGTGTACCATCTGAACTTTGCATCATACCGATACTTGCGTTATCTATAAGATCTTTAGTAAGTCCTCTTACATCAAATGAAGCACCAACTGCACTTCTATTTCCGATTATCATACCTACTGCTTCGAGTTTTACAGCATCTATAGCTCTTCTTCTGTCTGCAGCTGGAAGATAGCTCAGTCTATCATCTGTAAGAAGGAGTTTTTCTACTTCTTCTGCTACTTGTTGTGCTGCGAGTTCTTGATTTTTTAGTTGTTCAGCTACATAGTTAGTTACACCATCTTTTTGTACAAGTACTGCTGGCTTGAGGCCAGAAGCTACTGCATTTGAAAGAGCTGTTTGAAATTTTTCTCTTG
>CALLBL010000023.1 GCA_937999345.1 uncultured Candidatus Altimarinota bacterium
GTATTTGATCATCATACTGTTTTGGAAGTCATGGACTGAGAAATGCAAAATACGTATTTCTTAATAAGCAGTACACCAAGGAAGAGTATGACAAGAAGATAGAAGAATTTCAATTACTCACATGAGTAAAAAGGGAAAAGATGATAAATGATATCAAAAAACATCTATCTCAAAAAATAAGTAGATTCTATAACGGAGAAAATAATGAAAAATCGAACGGAGATTTTATCATAGGTTGTAAAAATGTAACAGATTGTTTTGATTGTCTTGATCTTGAGGATTCAAAATACTGCTATAGCATCAAGTGATGAAAAGATCTCTATGATGTCTTTAAGTGGGGGCATTTTGGAGAAAAGAGTTATGATTGCTTCTGAGTGTGAGAAAATATCTCAAATATGCTTTTTTGTAATTGTGTATGGGGGAGCGCTTCGCATGTATTGTATTCATCATATTGCGTAAGAGATTCACATCATCTTTTTGGATGTGTTTGATTGCAAAATAAATCTTATTGTATATTTAACAAACAATATACTAAGGAACAGTATGAAGAGTTAGTCCCAAAGATCATAGAGAAGATGAAGAAGGACTGAGAATGGTGAGAGTTTTTTCCAAGTAGCATGAGTCCATTTGGATACAATGAAACGGTAGCAAATGAATACTTTCCACTGAGTAAGAAAGAAGCATTATCTAAATGATTTAACTGGTCAGACTACGAGGCTCCATTTCCAAAGGTAGAAAAGATTCTCCCAGCAGATAAACTCCCAGAGAATATAGAAGATATTCCAGATGATATTCTGAACTGGGCTATAGAGTGTGAAGTGAGCAAGAAGCCATTTAGAATAATAAAACCAGAGCTCGAGTTTTATAGAAAACACTCTCTCCCAATACCAAAGAGACATCCAGATCAGAGGCACTTAGATAGAATGAACCTAAGAAACCCAAGAAAGCTAAATGAAAGAAACTGCGATAAATGTCAGAAAAATATAGAAACTACTTACGCTCCAGAGAGAAAAGAAACCGTGTATTGTGAAGAGTGTTATAATGAAACTATTTATTAAAAATAAGCTATGAAAGAAACCATCGTAGAAAAACAAGGTGAATTGTCTTGAAAAGACAAGAGAGAGCACCCTGGGGTGAAATCTTGTACTCAGTGTAATACTTTATTTGATATTACTGATAGAGATATTCAGTTTTATAAACAAATATCCCCAGTGATTGCAGGAGAGAAATACAACATACCAGCTCCTGAAAAATGCCCTGATTGTAGGATGCAAAATCGTATGAGTTTTCGTAATGAAAGAAAGCTTTTTAAGAGAAAATGTAATGCAACTGGGAAGGAGATAATCAGTATGTATAATCCTGAAAATACTCACAAAATATATCATCAAGATATATGGCTATCAAATAGTTGGGAAGCTCTTGATTATGGAAGAGAAGTTGATTTTTCTCGTGATATATTTCCTCAGATTCAAGAGCTTATTTCTGAGGTGCCACTTCCATGACTGTATTCATATTTTGGTGTAAATAGTGATTATTGTAACTGTGCTAATTACCAAAAAAACTGCTATCTTACTTTTGCATGTTCTAAAAATGAAGATTCTCTTTATTCATGATATCTCAATGATAGCAAAGATTGTGTTGATTGCTTGATGGTCTTTGATTCAGAAAATTGTTATAGTTCAGTTGATTTGAAAAATTGTTACAATATGAAGTACTGTATGAACTCAGTAGATTCATCTGATTGTTCATATAGTCTTGATCTCATAAACTGTAAACACTGTTTTGGTTGTACCAATCTGGTATGAAAATCATATTGTTTTGAAAATATTCAGTATACAAAAGAAGAATATCAAGAAAAGATTAAGAATATAAAAAATTATAAAATTCCTACGAGAGATTTTGTGAAGTTTATGTCAGGAAATATGAATGAGAATAGTACTGGAAATTATATGACTAGCACAAAAAATACGTTTCATTCCTTTGATGTAAGTAATCTTGAAGACTGTAAATACAACATCTGGTTCCATGATTCTAAAAACTGCTATGATACTTACTCATGGGGGCAAAACTCTGAGAATTGTTATGAGTGTGTAGCGATGTGAGACAACTGTACAAACCTGGCTTTTTGCGCGAATGTCTTTCTTAATTCTAGTGACTCTATGTACTCTATGTTTTGTATGAATATAAAGAATTGTTTTGGATGTGTCGGTCTTAAAAATAAGCAGTATTGTATTTTTAACAAACAATATACAAAAGAAGAGTATGAAGTGCTCGTCCCAAAAATTATAAATCATATGAAGAAAACCTGAGAATGGGGAAAAGCCTTTCCAGTTTCTATGAGCACCTTTCCATATGCTGATACGGTAGCATGAGATTATTATCCTATAAATAAACAGCAAGCTTTAGAGAAATGATTTAATTGGAGTGATTATGAAAATCCAGTTCCAAAAGTAGAGAAAATAATTCCAGCTTCTAAATTACCAGAAAATATATCTGATGTCCCAGATGATATACTCAATTGGGCAGTTGAATGTGAAGTCACCGGAAAGCCATTTAGAATTATCAAGCCTGAGTTAGAATTTTACAGAAAGCATGATTTACCAATTCCTAAAAAGCATCCAGATAGGAGGATACTAGAAAAGATACAACTCAGAAACCCGAGGAAACTCTACGAGAGGCAGTGTGATAAGTGTAGTGTAGATATTTCTACTACATATAGTCCAGACAGAGTAAAGTCTGTTTATTGTGAAAGTTGTTATAATAATGAAGTATATTAAATCATGAAACAAACTTGTAGCATTACCGGAAAACAATTTGAAATCACAGATGCTGATATCAAGTTTTACCAGCGTATGTGAGTGCCACTTCCAACTCTCTGTCCACAAGAAAGACAGAGAAGAAGGCTCTCGTGGAGAAATGAAAGAAGTCTGTATAAGAGAACTTGTGATGCGACCGGAACATCTATCATTTCCATATATCATCCAGATAGTGACTACAAAGTATATGAATCCAAAAGCTGGTGGAGTGATAATTGGGATCCTATGGACTATGGAAGAGATTTTGATTTCTCAAGAGGTTTCTTTGATCAATATAATGATTTATATAAAGAAGTTCCAAAGATCAACCTCATTGCTTCGAATAATGAAAATAGTCAGTACGTAAATCTTGAAACAGATTCGAAGAATTGCTATATGAATATATGAGGACATTTCAATCAAGATTGTATGTATAATACTCATGTATTCAATTCCGAGGACTGCCTTGATAGTTATTGGTTAGATAGTTCAAAACATTGTTATAGTTCGTATAAATGCTTTGATTCATTTAAGCTTTTTTATAGTCATTGGTGTTATGGTTGTCGAGATGTATTTCACTCGAGTTTTTGTAGAAATCTTAAGAATTGTTTTGGCTGCGTGCATCTAGAAAATAAGGCATATCATATTCTCAATACTGAGTATACTCCCGATGAATATCATCAAAAAATAGAAAGTATTCTTTCAAATAAAGAAGCTTTCAAAGATTTTCTTTCCGATCTCAAAGCATTACAAGACTTACATGCATCAAAAAATAACACCACCCAAAACTCAGAAGAAGTTTCAGGAGACGATATAAAGGATAGTAAAAATGCTTACGAAGTATACGGTTCGGAAGATATACAAGATGCAAAATATATCTATGTATGAATGTGAATCAAGGATTCATATGATTGTACTCGTTTAGGATTTCAGATATCTAGATGCTACGAAGTTATGGCAGGTACCAATCTAGATAATGTACTTTTTTCTTGCTATGTTCTTGATGGCATACATGACACTTATTATTCAACCAATTGTCATAGTTCACATCATCTCTTTGGTTGTACTTGATTTCGTAATAAATCATACTGCATCCTCAACAAACAATATACAAAAGAAGAATATGAAGAACTTGTTCCAAAGATCATAGAGAAGATGATAGATGATTGAGAATGGTGAGAATTCTTTCCATCAAATATGAGCCCATTTGGATACAATGAAACCGTAGCAAATGAATACTTTCCACTTACTAAAAAAGAAGCTCTGGAGAAATGATTCAACTGGTCAGACTATGAAGCTCCGTTTCCAAAAGTAGAGAAAATAATTCCAGCTTCAAAACTTCCAAGTAATATAAAGGAAATTCCAGATGATATACTCAACTGGGCTATAGAGTGTGAGATTACAAAAAAGCCATTTAGAATTATAAAACCAGAGCTCGAGTTTTATAGAAAACATAACTTACCAATCCCAAAGAGACATCCAGATAGGAGACACTTAGATAGAATGAATTCATTTCCTACTAATACTTGAAAATCATAATGATAAAAGTATCCTAGATATAGATGTAAAATTATCTATATCCTATGAAAACAGATCAAACAAAAACATGTGTACAATGCCAAGCAAGTTTTCATGTAACTAAAAATGATCTCGCTTTTTACGATAAAGTATCTCCAGTATTGAACGGAAAGAAATACCAGATACCATCACCATCTGTATGTAGCGATTGTAGTATTCAAAATAAGTTTGTATGGAGAAATGATAAAAATTTCTATCGTATATCTATAGGAGGTTCTGATTATATATCGATGTATCGACCTGATACTGATTGGAATATAATTAGTAGTAAAGATTGGTGGACACAAAACTATACTCCAGTTTCAAGATTCTATGATTCTTCTCAATCTTTTTTTGAGCAATTTGCTGAGATTGCCAAAGCGACTGCTCACCCTCATATGATTACTATGGATTCTGAAAACTGTGACTACACAAACTTTAACGGGTTTTGTAAGGATTGTTATCTCTGTGCAGCATGAAACTATTCTGAAAATATCTCATATTGTTATAATGCCGAAAAATCTACCAACTGTATAGATTGCCTTTTTGTTTTTCAATCAGAAAATTGTTATGAGCTCATACACTCTTCAAAATGTTATGGAGTATTTCATTCTCTTCACTGTGAGGACTGTTCCAACTCTCAGTACCTAGATGATTGCAATGGATGCTCAGATTGTTATATGTGTGTTGGACTAAAAAATAAGACATATCATATTCTCAATGAATCATATTCAAAAGAGGATTATATTAAAAAGGTACAAGAGATCGAGAAAGATCCTGGTAAATACCAAGAAGCATTTACACACTTAAAAAAGCAAGCTTCAAAGAGAGTAAATTACAATTTTAACTCTGAGAATTGTTCAGGGGAATACATAATAGATTCTAAGAATTGTCACAACTGTTATATCATGTCAGAGTCCGAGGATTGCAAAGATGTACTCAACGGATTTCCTCATCTCTCTGATTCTCAAAGATGTTGTTTCTCAGGTGAAAATGCTACACTCTTTTATGAGACGATGTGATCAGGAGCATGAGGGTATAAAAATGCTTTTGGTCTACTCATACTCAATAATCCAGAAAGAAATTATTATTGTGATTATTGTATTAACTGCAAGGATTGTTTTGGTTGTAGTGGACTTCATAATGCTCAGTACTGTATCCTCAATAAGCAATA
>CALLBL010000024.1 GCA_937999345.1 uncultured Candidatus Altimarinota bacterium
GGTGAACTACGATACTTCTCACTACTCATTATCTCGAAGAGGTTGAGGCCCTTTGTAATAAAGTAGCGATACTCAAGGACGGAGAAATAATCAAAAACTCAGGTGTAAAAGAACTCATCAAAACCCTAGATAGTGAAGTATTTGTTTTTGATGCAAAAGATGCAATAAAAGCGTTTCCAAAAGCATTAGACAAATATAATCCAACCATGAGGGAAACTCATGATTTTGAACTGACTGTAAAAGCAGGAGATAGTATCAACGATGTATTTACAATCCTTGATAAGGCAAAAATAGAAATCTTGAGCTTCAGAAATAAAACCAATAGAGTAGAGCAATTATTTGTAAATCTAACGAAAAAATAATATGAGAGATGTAATCACACTCACGAGTAAAGAAATAGCACGTTTTTTTCGTGTATGGAAACAGACATTGATACCACCTGTTATCACTACCAGTTTATACTTGCTTATATTTGGTAAGTTTATCTGAGATAGGATCAATATCGTCGATGGTATAGCATATATAGATTTTATATTTCCAGGACTCCTCATGATGTCAGTTATCATGGCAGCCTATCAAAATACTTCATCGAGTTTCTTTGGATCTAAGTTTCAAAAATCTATAGAAGAGCTTTTTGTTTCACCGATTAGTTATCCAAAGATTATGTTTGGTTTTTGTGCTGGAGCAGTGCTTCGCGCACTTATCGTATGACTACTCGTATTTATAGTTGGATACTTCATGGCTGATGTGCAGATATATAACTACTTCTATACTTTTGTATTTTTGATTCTTGGCTCATTTTTGTTTGCACTTATGTGACTGTTTAACGGTATCTTTGCCAAGAGTTTTGATGACATAGCTATTATTCCTACATTTGTTATTACACCTCTTATTTATCTTGGATGAGTCTTTTATTCTATTGAGCTATTATCTCCTTTTTGGCAATCTATTAGTCTCTTTAATCCTATTTTATATATGGTAAATGGACTCAGGTTTGGGATGATCGGATTTACAGATATCAATGTGATTACAGCGATTGGTATACTGGTAGTTTTCATAGTAGTACTTTCTGTGTGGATACTCTACCTTTTGAAAAAGGGATATGGAATTAGAAGTTAAAAGATTATTATGCAAAAACAACAAGTAATATTTATCACCTGAGCAACCCCAAAAGAGAACTATAGTTCATACTATCACTATCTTGAAAAGAAGATAAAGTATAATCCTTATGAGCCTCCTTTTCTTAATTGGAATAAAAAACTTTGAGAATACCTCTGAGAAGATTTTGAATACCTGAGAAGTCCCTCATGTAATGAGAAATTTGCTGACTACGAAGCATGGAAGATACTTTTTGAGAAGATGTTCCCATATTTAAGAGAGGATGTTATTATTGCTACTACTTCACTTGGGAGTACCTTTATTATCAAGTACCTCTATGAAAATAAACTTCCAGTAAAGATAAAAAGACTCATCATGGTCGCAGCAGCACTTCGTCCTACTGAGCAAGAGAGACTTGGAACCTTTGCTCTTGATACAGACAAGATTCCTATGATAGCTTCACAAATGGGAGACCTTATTTGTTACCACAGCACAGATGATGATTGTGTACCATTTTCTGACTTTTTGAAATTGCAGGAGTATTTTCCAGAAGCAACATTTAGGGAATTCAACGATAGATGACATTTCTTTTTAGAAGAAAGATTACCGGAAATAGAAGAAGATATAAAGAAAGCTTAGCTTTATTTTTTGTTTATTTTCACTATAATCATAAAAATTTTGCTAACCAATTAGTCATGACAAAAATAACAAAATGTATCATTCCAGCTGCTGGTATGGGAACAAGATTTCTTCCAGCAACCAAAGCGCTTCCAAAAGAGATGTTTCCAATCGTTGATAAACCAGTGATGCAGTACCTAGTAGAAGAAGCGATATCAGCAGGATGTACAGATATTATTATCGTTACGTGAAGAAGTAAAAGAGCGATAGAGGATCACTTCGATTCAAACTTTGAGCTTGAAGAGAGACTGGATAAATCAGGGAAGTTTGACTATCTCAAAACCGTAAAAGGCCTCAATGAAATGGCTAATATAGTGTACATCAGACAACCATATCCAAAGTGAGATTGAGATGCGATACTGAGAGCAAAAAATCTTATTTGAGATGAACCATTTCTAGTTCTTTTTTGAGATGACCTTATAGATAATGACATCAGTGCAGCTCAGCAACTCGTAGAAGCCTATGAAAAAAATGCAGCTTCTGTCATTGCGACTATAGAAGTTCCAGAGTCAGAAGTATCAAGCTATGGAATACTCGAATGAAAAAAAGAAAATGCTTTATTTGATGTAAAAAAATTCTTTGAAAAACCAAAAAATAATGAAACCAATTCTCGTAATGCTGCTATAGGGAAATATGTACTTACTCCAAATATATTTGACTATCTATCGCAAGCTGAATGATGACTCGGAGACTGAGAAATACGTCTCGCTGACGCACTTGAACTCATGAGGCAATCAGAAGACATATATGGACTTGAAGTAGAGTGAACGAGATATGATGCTGGGAGTAAGCTCTGATTTCTCAAGGCTTCAATCGGCTACGCTCTCAAGAGACCTGATCTCAAGGATGACCTCATAGAGTTTATACAATCGCTCGATATATAGTATGAAAAAGCTCGTAACCATCTGATGAGGAAATGGTCAATCAAATCTCCTCGATGCTATCTATACCTATATGGATATGGATACTATAGAAGTATCATCTATAGTATCTATGAGTGACGATGGAAGAACTACAGGGAAACTCATGAGAAAATTTGAGGATGACCTCTCACTCCATCTCCCACCACCATGAGACTTGAGAAGATGTCTTTTTATGATGTCAGATTCTCCAGAGAGAGATAGGTTTCAGCAGTACCTTGAAACGGTCATCCAGATAGATGCACCTATATCTCAGCTTACGATTTGGGATTATTTTCAGATTGTTGGAGCTGATAATGATTTTAGAAACCATCTTGAAAATATGCTCCCCCTAAATCTAGGGGGAGCTGCCTGAAAGGCTGAGGGGGTACTTGATTTTTCTCTCCCACTCAAATCATCGAGTAAATGACATAAGATGTGAAATCTACTCATGGCAAATCTGTACTATAATCTAGAAAAAGACTATCATAGCATGCTCGTTCTGATGCATAAACTTTTAGAAGTGAGAGCTGAAATCATACCAGTTACTACGAAAAAAGCATATATCAAAGCTGTCCTATGAAACTGAGATATCATAGAAACTCAAGATAGAATAAGCAATGCATGATGATACACTTCTGGGATTGCTGATCTAGAACTGATGGAAAACTCAAAACATGCATATCAACATAAAGATGTATTTAAATCTATAAAAAAAGCTGATTATATCATCATATCTCCATGAGATTTATTTACTTCGACTATATCAAACTTTGTAGTTGGATGAGTAAAGGAAGCTATCCATGGCTCCAAGGCCAAGATTATTTATATAGGAAATAATACTAATAAATGATGAGAAACAAGCTGACTCACATACCTAGATTTTTTGAATAAAATAGAAAGATTTCTCTGAAGAAGGATAGATGTATTTATCTGCAATGATAAACGTCTCAACTTATCTGATGCTGAAAAAGAAAAGTTTAAATCACATATCAGTGTGAAGTGATGAGATTTTCTTCATCTCTCAAAGTGAGAAAAAAGTGAGCTCGAAAGAAGAAAAATCACATATATAGAAGCAGACTTACTCGATCGCGATAGCTACTATAAACATGACAAAAAAAAGATAGCAAAACTGCTATCTGAAATTAT
>CALLBL010000025.1 GCA_937999345.1 uncultured Candidatus Altimarinota bacterium
CTCGCTATCTCTGGCACCACTCAGCCCGTTTTATTGTGCACTTTTATCTGACTGGCTGTACTCATAGTGATGAGTTCTGGTCAGTTAAAAAGAGCGATAGAGGTGTCGTCACAGGATGTCTCAAAAGCTAGTATATACACAATTTTTATTTATTTATATATTCTAAAGTTTTTTTCAAAAAGTTCTTCATATTTTCACTCTTGTGTAAATCCATGATTGGCTCACTCTATGATGCAAGATTCTATTCATAGGTTTTCTAAATCAGGCTTAAGATTTACATGTCTGTCACCATCAGCAAATATAGAAAATATTTTGTTCTTAGAAAAATTTTGCTGGGAAAGAATTTCTAGGAATGTATCTTCTAGAAATTCATTACGCATCTGAGGAGATATTTCCAAATGCTTTCCACTTGATTGATATCTGATTTGACCTCATTCTTGATAAAACTTCTTTCCTGTTGTTTTCATTTCAAAAGCTGGATCCCAAAGAATTATTTTCTTAATATTCTGAGGAAATGCTTCGACTCAAGCAAGGCAAGGTCAAGCAAGGCTATGACCTACAAAGTAAATTTCATCATACTGAGGAAAATATTCACTTACGAGTTGTATATCTTGGGCATGAATCTTTACACTACAATCACGAAGTTTACGAGTATCTTCTCCACTAGTATATAAATTGAAACGAAAAACATCATATCCTTTTTCTAGAAAGTATTCTTTTGCAGAATAATAATGAGCTTCATTCATACTTCCTGTAAATCAATGCACAAAAATAATGAGTTTACTCGATGATGATTTTGAGTTTAGGATTCATGGAATGACCATATCATCTGTAGTTGAGATTTTTATATATTTTTCCATTTTACTTTATCTTATCTATAAAAGCTATCATATCTAGTTTCAGTTTTGCCTGCAGGCTCATCTGCTTATTTCTCCCATAGTGCATAAACGATATCTGGCTCGCATGGAGAGCTTGTCTACCGAGACCATACTGCTTTTCAATATAATGATTAAATGATTTATTTCCATACTTATTGTCTCAAATAATTGGATTTCAAATAGCCATGAGATGCACTCTGATTTGATGCATTCTTCCTGTTTCTATTTCGACTTCCACATCTGAGATTATTTGCTTTCCTTCTTTTGTATCTATCTCATATTCTTTCAAAACTTTATAATGACTGATAGCAGTTTGTCATTTTTCTGAAACTTGGATCTTGTTTTGGTTTTTTGCATCCTCTACTCTGAGTAGTTTTTTTGTAATCGTTCATGATGTTCTTGAAAATCTTCCGAGCGCTAATACTCTATAGGTTTTTTTGATATTTTTATGTTCTTTAAAATCCTTTGTTAGCCTTACGAGTATCTGTTTTTTCTTGGCTATCATAAGTATTCCTGATGTATCTCTATCTATTCTATGCGCCAGAGATGGCTTGAAAGTAAGACTATTAAGTTTTCAAGCGTAGTAGTCGTGAACTTGCTCTATAACAGAAACTTCTGTAGTTTTATGATTTCATGGATGTACATTTATCCCTGGATTTTTATTGAGGATAAGCAGGTCCCCATCTTCGTAAACTATATCTTTTTTAAAATCAGCAGCTCTAAATTTAGATAGATTATTTGCAGGAAGCTTTCTAGTTTCAGAAAGTTCATCAAACTCTTTATCACTGAGAAATATTTGGATTTTTTCTCATATTTGGAGTTTATACTCATTGTCCTGTTTTGTTTTTTTTCACTCAAGGGTAATTATTTTTATCTTCCCTTTTCTATTGAGTTTATAGATGAGACTTCTCACCGCATTTGGAAAGAGCTTTTTTAAAAACTTGTCGAGTCTTTGCTCGGCATCATTTTCTGTGATTAAAAATTCTTTCATATTTTTAGTATCAAATTACTGCTCTAAATATAGCTAAAACGTTAATAAATGAAAATTTCAAAATAGTTTGTATGCAGATTTTATGAATTTTAGTGAGATGTACTGATAGTACATTGAGCGAATTTATGAAATCTAAATGCAAAATATAAAGAAACTTTTTTATTTACTGGAGTACTGTAAAGTCGAAAGCTTCATCTACGGTAAGCTGTGGAACTCTCACATTGAGGTCTTTTCTAAAACCATTTGATTTCCCTATCGCTTCAATTTGAACAAACCTCAGTGGCACTGAGTCTGATCAAAAATCTATTTGGTATTCTAAGTATGGAATAGAGGTATTATTTTCATTCGCAACTAAATTAGAAATAATACTAAGTTTTAAAATACATGAAATTCCAGACGTACATTCGGTATTATAGAAATCAGAGAATCTAGAAGTATTATTTTGTAAATCTATCCCATTTCTAGATCATAGTGAAATAGCAGAAGATGAATTTATTTCTGCAGCTGTGATAGTAGTACCATCAGAGTTAAGTGTATTGTCTGGGCTAGATATTTGCCAATTTACTATTGAATCTACCGTATCATCAAGTGAGTATGGTGTACTTCCTCAGGTAGTATTTGGTACGCGAATATATACATCCACTCATCCCCAGTTTGAAACTCTTCCATTTCAAATTTCTAATTGAATTGGCAAAGATCCTGAAAGTACATTGAAATCATTATCATATTCACTATTTCAGGTTCAAAGTAGTGGTATCTGAGACCCATTTGATGTCATTTCATATCAATAATCGATTCTTTCTGTACTCGAAATCAACTCATCATACTCATCTCCTGTATCATTTTGATTTATAAACCAGAGTGCATCTTCTACTCCAGATGCAGCTTGATAATATGATTTTGATGCATCTTCTACTCCTTTTACATTTCTTCCAAATGGTATTATATATTCGAGTATATATAAGGCTGTAAGTCATATAAATATAGTCATTGCCATCGCAATAACTATAGAAAATCAAGAGTTATTATTTCATATATTTTTCATATATTTAGTTAAAAATATCAGTAAGTTGCACAGTAGTATTTATCTCAATCTCAGGAAGTTTTCAACGAATCTTTTTCCTCGATTTCCAGCTCGGAGTTAGCGTCATAGATATTCTCACATATGGAGATATATTTACACTCGAATCAGTATCTCTCCACGAATATTCTAAATCCTTGTTTGGATACGGGAAGAATTTTACATCCTTTACATGAATAGTATCAGGAAAGAGTGGTTGCCAATAATCTACTGCATTAGCTCCAGCAACTACAGTCGCTCCATCAGAGAATTCTTCATCTATAAACCAAGTATCTATAAGTCCATCGTTATCTCCTGCAGCATTAGTATCTTGATGGTTAAATCAAGCATCTTGTCATCTCAGTTTTAAAAACTCTATCGTTCATAAACATCATGTTCATGTCATGGTTTGAGTTCATGTACATGTAGATCATGTAGGAGCCTCTGGATCCAACTGTACGTTAAATCTAAAATAACTCCTTTCATTGCCATCAGCATTTATGAGATAGAGCTCTCATACATCTACTCATTCAGGAAAAGCATCTGGTCATTGTCACAAAAACAAATCATCATCATCTCACACGATATTTCCATTTCCATCTTCATCTCATAGATTACTATCCGCATCAGAGTTATAATCAACAAACTGGAGTTCATACTGCCCATATCTTTGAAGAGCATTTTCTTGAGAAGATGAAGCATTGTTATTCGCAGTGAGACATCAATTATATCACTGACTTGCTATTGAAACTGGAAACGTATTTCAACTTCTACACAGATATGACTGATTTCAAAAAGTATTTGTTCCGAGTACTCACGTATCTCCATAATTTCAAAAACCAGTAGCATTTATAAAATGTCCAAATCCATAAGATGTATCATATGAATATCTATTCCAATACTCTTCATAATCAATTGTTCCTCATGTTTTTATCATTTCAAACAGCTTTTCGGAAAAATAAAAAGCCTCTTTCTGAATCGTTGTTTTCTCGATAAGTTTTACTTTTCAAACCAATATAGCATTCAGCGCTGAAAAACCAGCAACAATAACAATAGAAAAAATGAGCACTCAAACGAGCGTCTCAATAAGTGTAAATCAGGATGTGTTTTTATTTTTGTGCACTATCTTGATATTAAAAAATACAGCGTAGTGAATACGCAAAGTATCATATCTATTTATCCTCTTATTTCTATTTTTTAAACACGTA
>CALLBL010000026.1 GCA_937999345.1 uncultured Candidatus Altimarinota bacterium
TCAGATACACTATCAAATCATGCATACTGACTGATTTGATATGTAGCAAAAGTATGTGATGATATCTTAATCTAATATTCACCTCTTTTTAATCGCAAGAAAACTGAGGAGAAATCAAAAAATGATAATCAGAAATAATAATATATCATAGTTATTTTCTTTTCTTATATCTCAAGTTTCAGATGCATTTGCAACCGAAACAAGATACGTGTTCGGTTTTTTTGTGGTCACTTTTTTTGTCTTCCTTTTCTTTGTATCTATTAATGATTGTATATACTCAGAAGTTATTTCTAAATCGTCGTCATTTTTAAAAACATATACATTATCATCAGCGAATACTTCTACTCCAACTTTTATATTTCAGGCAATAAGTCAGGTATCTAAAAGTACTTCATACAATCAGTTATTATCTGTAAGTGCGTAGATATCTTTCATATTATTTCAGAGGACAATTTTGATGCTCGTATTTGGAAGTGTTTCACCAGATATTTTGAGTCAGTTCTTAAGGAGTCTTTGATTCTGAATAAACGTCTTTTCCATGAATTCTTTATATTGCTCATCCGAATAAAAAGTATCTTTTCTAGTTGATATTCTTCAGTTTGGATAGTCATGACTCAGCACCAGATTATCAGTGATTTTAAAGTCCCAAGTAAGCGTATCAACGAGTCACTTATTACAGATCAGATTCAAACTATCAGTCGTATTATTGAGATTGAGTTTGGTAAAGAGTTTATAAAACCTACGTACTTCTCATGAGTCTAAAATAAGATCTTCTTTGATTTTATATGAACTACTTCATTTTCATATATCATCATCGATTTCACATCATAGGAGATTTATTTTTTCTGGTCAGTTATTTTTTATTTCGAACCACTCTTTGACATCATTTCCTTTTGGATTTGGTGATAGCGCATGGATAACAAGCTTTGAATAATCAAAGTACTCAAACTGATTTGAGTCTAATATCTCTGATGCATCCACTCCTGATTTTTGTACTTCATTTCACTGAGATAATTCCATTTCAACATCCCTATATACATGGACAAAAAATACTGTTTGGCTCTCAGAACTTCTAAGAGTTACTTCATATTCTCATGATTTAAACCAGATTCATTTTGGGTTTTTTCATGTAAATATTTCTCCGTTTCAAAAGTCCCAATTATATTCTCAGACTCATCCTTCAGCATCAAAATTGACATAACATTTCTCTGACTCTATACAAGTTATTTTATTTTCCTCTATCTTTTTTGTCTTTCAAATTCTTCCCTGCAATACAATTTTAAGTTCCTCGGATCCTGATTCTACTTCAGTGTTTACAGCTATGATTTCATCGTTTTTAAAGGCTTCTTCTACTGAAATATCTTCAGATATTAGCTCTGATTCTTTGCTCTTAAAACTGATCTGGGATTCACGAAAGTTATTTGATAGATCCTTTTGATAGACTTGAAGATATACAGTAAACTCTCATTTTGGATAAGTCACATATCAGGGATTACATCTGTTTTGAGTTCCATTATTGTACTGAGCTCATTTTCAAAAGGCCCATATACATACTTCATAATCTGATGACTTTTCATGTTTTAGATTTATTTTGCATTCATCCTTGGTACAGTAAAGTTTCCCATCTCTATACTCAAGACCAGACTGTATATCTATAGTGGCTGGAGCCAGGTATTTTCTCGGTAGTCAGCTACTTTCATACGAATTCGTACTACTCGTTGACGACACTGCTTCTCTATAACCATCATTTTGTATGAGCAATCTTTTCTCAGAAAAAACAGTCTCATCGTCTTCATGAATTATCTGCACAGTTACTTGATGAGTTCCAATAGGAAAGGTAATGGTATTTGGATTACATTTATTTTCTTCTCAAGTTTCAAATCAAAAATCTGTTTTACAGATATAATCTCTCTCAGGAAGTTCATCTGAAAAACTCTCTCTAAAATCAAAGTTTATTTTACACTCTTCACGAGAAGTATCACAAGTATATAATCATAGAGATTCTTCTACATAACTTGGTCTTTGAAGTCATACTACTACATCTGGAGCTATAAAGACTTCTTGCTCTTCAGCCACATCTTCATCTATTCATTCTTCCTGATATTCATCTATATTATTTTGTTCTTGATATTCAGATTCCCCCTGTCACAGATCTTGTGTGACTTCCCCCTCCAAAAGAGGCAACAAAATAGTTTTTGGTATATTATCAACTATAAATCTAGACTCACTCACGAGTGAATCATTCGCTTTTGAGAATATCTTCATCTCAACATCAAAACTTCCCGTTCAAAAAAGCACCGTATTTGGATTGCATCTTTGTTCTTGTCATGTCTCAAATCCGAAATCTATCTCACATCTGTAGTCAGATTCTTTCATGCCAGAGTGAAATGAGTCTCTGAGATCTAGATTTATCTTGCAATCCTCTCTATCACACTGATATGCATATATAAGTTCATCTTTATTTTCTAGATATGTTGGCTGTTGAAATTTCCATCTCACTTCTGGAAACAACACCTTTTCTATTTCTAGTTCTTGGTCTGATATTTCTTCATCAAATAACCATGATAATAATCATATAGAATCGTCTACGGATAATTCAGGAACTTCTGATTCATCTAGTATATCACTGTCCTCAGTTTCATCTAAGTTCGCTTCTTCTGGGATATTTTCTCATAGAATCACTTCTCATTTCTCAGATGTTGTATACAGCAAAGAGTCTAAAACTTGGTCAGAATTATCATAGAGATATATCTCTTCATTTGAGTTATTGAGTATCAGTTTAGTATCTGGACGCAGATATCTTTTCTTTTCTCCTGAAGTTATTATTTCATCTTCTGGAAATACATATTTTTTCTCCGATTTATCTTGCAAATAATATTCTGAGATATCTATATCTTCTTCTGAGATATTGATAAGTTCGATATATTCTAGGTTTTTATCATCAGTAGTGTTTGGAAATACTTCAGAAATAAATAATCATGCAGAAACTGATGAGAATGATAATAAATAAAGTCAGAGTATGAGAAAAATCTTTCGCATAGAAACACCTCCTGTTTAGAAGCTAAGAAAACGAGTCTACTTTTGACAACGGTAAATAGCAACAGGAAATAAAAAAAGACCTTAAATATTTAAGCCTGAGTTAATATTGACAAATTATATTATTTATATAATATATATTTTAATAATTGCCTAATAAATCACTATGAATACTGAACTACTAACAGATTTATCATCTATGGATGAGAGAGAAAGTAATGAATGTATTAAAAAAGAACTTTATGATGCTTGAATCCATATAGTAAGCACTAAAGTAGCAAATGATCATACAGTAAATGATGACATAGGTAGTGCTCTCAAATATATCAACGAAGATTTGAAGATAAGTGAGATTTTTGGTAGATGAGAGGTTTGAGATTGGAAATTATTTCGTACAGAAAAAACTGGTTAGCCATTACAGAACCAGAGAACTGATTTTCAGATGAACTTGCAAATTTACTAAACTCTAAACTCAAAAAAACACTCCGTATAGATGGAAGTGAAAATGGATGAGATACATATGGAGAAACTATTGATGAATATCATATTGATACATTTGAAGCACTAAAGGTCTTTTCTTTGGCAGTTGATGGATTAATAGTAGCTCCTGAAAATCAAGATTAAACTTCTCTATCCCAAATCTCATTAAACATCTGGTCATATTTCTCAAATTCTTTTCATCAGGTATGCATCTCACACTTCAGATTATCGAGATCGAAGATAGCTACATTATCATCCCAGATAACAAGTGTTGTCCATTTATCCTTTATCTCAAAAGGGACATGTTTTTTTTCATGCATATACCAGTCAAAATCTTTATCAGACTCAGATATATCATCTTTTTGCGTGATTCTCAGAGTTTTCAGAGATATTTTATCCATGATTCTTGCCTCCATATAGTCAGCAGAAAAATCTTCACCAAAATAATATGAAAGTCATTTCCCATTTAAAACTATGCGAAGATCTCATACATGGTTATCAGTCAGAGATTCCCAAAGTATTTTCTTGATATGTTTATTTCCTGTAAAGTGTTTCATAGTTTTTT
>CALLBL010000027.1 GCA_937999345.1 uncultured Candidatus Altimarinota bacterium
CCAAAAGAAATACCTTATCAAGATAGATTTGAAATCAGAGGAGAGATAGTGATGCCTATTTCTAGTTTTCAGTATCTCAATAAAAAAGCAAAGCAAGATGGATGAAAAGTATTTTCAAACCCGAGAAATGCTGCTTCTGGAAGTATACGCATGATAGATAACTCTGTAACTAAGGAGAGAAAGCTCGATTTTTATGGATATGATCTCGCGAATAATATGGAATTTGTGAAAGAAAATAGTATCTCATCATATAAAGACCTCATATCAAAAATAGAATCTTTTTGATTTAAGATATCATCATATTTTATAGAGTGTGATTCAATAGAACAAGTTATTACGAGCATAGATACTATCTGAGAGATAAAGAAAACACTCGATTTTGAAATAGATGGACTCGTTATAAAAGTAAATGATATAAATCTCTGGCCAGAAATAGGGAGTACTGAGCACCATCCTCGCTACTCTATAGCCTACAAGTTTCCAGCAGAGATACTTACTACCAAGCTGCTTTCAGTACAGCATAGTGTAGGGAGAACTGGTACTATCACTCCAGTTGCTAATCTAGAACCAGTTAATATAGGTTGAGTAACAGTTAAAAGAGCCACACTTCATAACTATGATGAAATAGAATCTCTTTGAGTAAAGATTTGAGATACTATTTTTCTCAAGAGAGCTGGGGAAGTCATACCAAAAGTAGTTTCAGTTGTAACAGATGCAAGAGATGGATCAGAAGAGACTATAGAAATACCTAGAGCCTGTCCAAGTTGCGGAGAAGAAGTATATAAAGACGAGGATAAAGTAAGATACTACTGTGCTAACTCTACTGGTTGTCTTGTACAACTCTGAGAGAAGCTCGCTTGGAGTATAGGGAAAAATGGACTTGATATAGATGGATTTGGTGAAAAGCAGGCAAAGCTCTTTCTAGAACTCTGATTTATAGAAAAACTTTCTGATATATTTACACTAAAAGATAAAAAAGCAGAGATACTTGAACTCGAATGATTTCAAGAAAAATCGGTAGATAATCTGATAGATGCTATAGAAAAAGCAAAACATCTCGATATAGCAAAGCTCCTCAAATCACTTGCGATACCATGAGTTGGGAAGAAGACAGCAAAAAACCTCTCACAACTTTTTGTTTCACAGTCTGATATACTCGAGTTTTCTTATACATTAGAAGATATCGAATCTATAGATGATATAGGTCCAGAGATAGCTCTCTCTGTATATGAATACTTCAATGATGAAGATAATAAAATGTTATTACAAGAATTAGTATCACTACTTGATATAACATACTTTCAAAAAAAGGAAGTATGAACATGATTTTTCGTAGGGAAGAAGGTGTGTATCACATGAAGTTTTGATACCTACAAGAGACCAGAGCTAATTGAAAAGCTAGAAAAAGCTGGGGGAGAGTTTATGAGCTCAGTATCAAAAAAAACTGATTATCTTCTCGCTGGGGAGAAGGCTGGTAGTAAGCTCAAGAAAGCGAATGAGCTGTGAGTAGAGGTGTTGGATATAAGAGGTTTTATAAAGCTTATTTGACAATAATTAAATTATTTGTATTATATGTAACATATAAGTATATATATATTAAATCTTATTCTATAATGTGTACCCAACTTAAAAACCTTATTCAAGACTTTTTTGAGCAAGAAAATATTCAAGATCTTCCTAAGTCTGATACTACAATTAAAGATTATTGTGCACGAATGTGAATGACACTAGATCAAATCCTTACACCAAAAGAATCTTGGTTAGAAAATGAATTAGTGATTCCAGATTCTAGATTTATGACTTAAAAAACTCCCATATGGGAGTTTTTTATTGTTTGAGATATTTTGATTATTTCACATTGTGCATATGTACATCCTGTTGTGGATATGGGAAGTTGAGTTCTCATTTTGTTGCATCAAAAGCTTTTTTTACTTCTTCTGTAAGACTGAAATATGCATCCCAGTAGTTTTCAGTAGTAGCCCAAGTTCTAAATAAGAATATTACAGCGCTATCTCCAAGCTCTTTTACAGCGATAGTCACTCATTCATCGTGCAGTACGTATTTATTATCATCAGCAACTTTATGCATGACTTCACGAGCTTTATCAATAGAATCACCATATCAAATTCCTATATCGAGGTCAACTCTCTTTTTTCCATGGGCAGAATAGTTTACGATACTGCTTCAGATTGCTTCAGAGTTTGGTATGATGATTTTTTTCCCATCGAGACTCGTAATAATAGTATTAAAGATTTGTACTTCTTTTACATTTCAAAGATGACCAGCTGTTTCAATCAAGTCTCCAACTTTGTATGGTTTAAAGAGAAGAATCATCACTCCACTCGCAAAGTGACCAAGTGTACCTGAAAGAGCCATACCTATGGCTAAACCAGCAGCACCAAATATAGCTACAAACGATGTAGTTTGTACTCATAGCATACCGATAGCAGCTACAATCACGAGAGCTTTGAGTAGGTTTTTTACTAGACTCATTGAAAATTTACTGATAGTTGGGTCTATTTTTTTAGCACCCATAACTTTTTCTATCATATTTCCTATCATCTTAGCGATTTTGAAACCGATAAAAATCACGATAAGAGCACCAATAATCTTTGGAGCATAACTTATTCACATAGCTATTGCTTGATTCATGTAACCTTGTAGCATTTCAGTATTCATATGTTTGTTATTAAATGTTAAGCCTAATTATTTTAATGAAAGTATTCTAAAATTCAAGATTATTTCTCTGCTTCTAGATAGCAAATCTTGGTTTTAAATCTTCTGTAGTATGCTTCAAACTCAGTAATACTTTTAGTATCAAAGTGAGAAAGTTCAGCTTCATAGTCGTATGATACTATTTTATTTTTCCATAATCACTGCTGAGCAAGTATCTCTATCACTGAATCAAAGTACTCTCTATGATCAGTTTTAAAAATCAGGTTTCATCATGATTTTGTTATATCGTATAGATGTTTCAAGAAATCTGATTGTAATAATCTATGTTTTTTTTGTCTTTCTTTTTTTCACCATGGGTCAGGGAAGTGTATATGTGTAGTAGATACTTCTCAAGCTTGGAATATCTTATCTATATTTTGTCCAAAGTCTTTGATGACTATAAAATTATCTCAAGTTCCTTTCATGGCTTTTTCAGCTGTTGCGAAGAGTCTTTTGTATCTAAGCTCTATTCATACATAGTTTATATCAGGATTTGCTACTACTTCTCTTCAAAAGAAGTTTCACATCCCTGTACCTATCTCGAGATGAATCGGGTGAGTGTTTTTGAAATACGTATTCCATTTTCATTGGTGAGAATATATTTCTTCTGTTTCTATGAGTATTTTTTTATGATTTTCTACTTTTTCTACGTAGGGATTATTAAGCAAAATGAGTTATGTTTATATAATAATGCAATGATTATAATAATATCGTTTTTAAAGCCAATAAAAAAAAGAACACTATAGAAGTGCTCTTTTTTTATTCAGTACAAAGCTATTATGCTTCGTCAGTACTAGGTACGAGAACTGACTCAATTACGTGAGTAACTCCGTTAGATGACTTAGCATCTACGATAGATATCTCAGCGTCATTGATAAACCATTTTCCATCTGTGTATGAAAATGTTACTTCATTTCATTGTACCGTAGTGGCTGTCATTCCATCCTCTAAATCTCTAGCAAAGAATTCTCCAGCAAGTACATGGTAGGTAAGTACTGCTTGTAGGTCTGCTTTATTTTCAGGTTTTAAGAGAGTATCTACCGTTCCATCTGGTAGTGCAGCGAATGCACTATTTGTAGGTGCAAAAACAGTAAATGGTCCTACTCATTGAAGTGTTTCAACGAGATCAGCAGCTTTTACAGCAGCTACGAGAGTAGTGTGATCTTCAGAGTTCATTGCATTTGCAACTATATCTAGGTTTGGAGTCATTTCAGCTCCTCCAACAACTACATTAGCACTAGTTTGCTTATCAGCATCTTCCATGCCTTCGTTTATGTTATCGAGTGTTTCTTCTGTAGATTCAACTACATCATTATATGCTTCTTCTGCTCCAGAAGCGATATCTCCAGCTATTTCTTGTGTTGCATCTGCTGCATCTTGAACGACTTCAGGAGTAGTACATGAAGCAAGAGTCATAGCACTGAGAAGTATAAAAATTAATCAAATAGTTAGTTTCATAATATAATGGTATTATAAATATAAAATGCTATCTCATAAGTAAAATAGACTTACGCACATAAATATAAGACTTATTTGTATGAGCTTTGTATGGAATAGTGATTATATATCTTTTTTTTGCATCATTGCTTTACAGGCATGGATTTCAAACCATTTTACCGAAGTTCATTCTGATTCACATTTGAGTTTGATATCTGTAAGAGATTCATCTCCTGAGGTAAAATAGGTTTCTATAATATTTTTTATTATCACTACATTATCATAATCTATGAGCTTCATCATGTCTAGCAGTGATATCTTGCTATCAAGATAGAGTTTTATGATATGTGATTCTATTGTTTGTAGTTTTATATCTCTCATTTCTGAGATTTGTTTGAGGCTTTTTCATTCTTTAAATGCATCTAATGTTTCAATATATGTGGATCATTTAGATGTTCATATTTTTTTACCTCTTAAGCCTTTCTTTTTAGTCTCTGGCACATATTTCATATGTATGTATTGCTGGAGATTTTGATTCTCAGATTTTATCAGACTATCTTTGTAAATAGCTTTTTGTCATAGTTCTGTAATAACTAGTAGAGGGTATTGGCCATCGGTTTTGTATAGAAAATCATTTTCTATGAGTGCTTCTATTACTACCTTTACCAGTCATGGGCTATAATCAGAGAGAGATCAGTAAAAATCATTTTCATCTAGATCTTGATCGAGAATTCTTTTCTCAGTACTTCAGGTGAGTATTTTTACTATCATTCAGACTCCAAACTTTTCACCGAGTTCTTGGAGCATATCCAGCACTATAGCAAATACACTCATCGGCACTATGTCTACGAGTTCTCATGTTTGGTATTTTTTTATATCAATACAAAAGTCGCACGTACCACAATTATCTGATAAATTTTTCAGATCATCATCATCTCAGAAGTATTCTAGAATAAATTTTCTTCTACAATGAGGATGAAAAAGCATTCTTTTGATCTGATCGAGCTTATAGTAAGCCTCTGTTTCTAGCTGTGACTGAAGTTTCCAATCTATCAGTAGGTGACTATGAGATCTTTTTTCTTGAGTGAGAGTTATTCATCTCCCTCTAAACTGGGCATCTCACATATCATCTACTCCTCTTTTTAGGATTCAGTATTTTTCTAGTATTTTTATGATAGTTCATACCTTCATATCATTTTTTATTCCTGAGTTTGATGCTATATCATAATAAGTTCTCAGGATGATATTATTATCAGCGACTCTATGGAGATAGTCATAGAGTTTCAGGATTTCTTTTTTTGTTGGATGAGAGTTCTCTATAAAAAACTCTTGTATCTTTGTGTCTTGGTATGATGCGAGCACGACTCAAAAGCTATTTTTTCCATCTCTTCAAGCTCTTCATACTTCTTGGTAATAGTTTTCTATACTACCAGGTAGGTTATAGTGTATAACAAATCTGATATCTTTTTTATCGATTCACATACCAAATGCGTTGGTAGCAACTATCACTTTATAAGTATCATTCATAAAATTGTTTTGCATCTGTTCTCTGGATGCTGGAGTCATAGCTCCTGTGTATTTTCATACTTTTATGTTATTTGCAGAAAGATACTGATATACTTCATCAACAGCTTTTCTACTGGAGCAGTAGATGATTCCTGATCATGGTGTTTTTGAAAGTATTTCGAGAGTTTTTTCGTTTTTTTCATCTTTTTTTCCTATTTCTCTTACAATCAGAATCAGATTTTCTCTATCAAAACCTGCAGTAAACATCTCATAGGTTTCGAGACCTAATCTCTTTACTATATCTGTTTTTACCTTTTGTGTTGCTGTGGCTGTGAGTGCTATAACTGGGCAATCCTTAGCTTCTTGTAGAGTTTTTACAAATCCTTTTATCTTCATATAGCTAGGCCTAAAGTCATGTCACCACTGACTTATACAGTGCGCTTCATCGATAGCTATCAGTGATATATCTATGTTTTTCAGTACTCTGATAAAATTATTTGAGTTGAGTCTTTCAGGAGCTATATAGAGAAATTTTATATTGTCATCATTTTTACTGAGGTCGTTGAGTATGTCTTGTTGTTCTGAGTAGTTTATGCTTGAGTTTACAAGCTCTGCTCTGATTCAGAGCTTTCTAAGTGAATCAACCTGATCTTTCATGAGAGATATCAGGGGAGAGATGATGATAGCGACTCATTTTTTTGCGATTCATGGGATTTGGTATGTGAGAGATTTTCCTCAGCCAGTTGGCATAAAAACCAGAGTATTGTTTCCAGCTATTACGCTTTCTACGATTTTTTCTTGTCATTCTCTGAAGGTTTCAAAACCAAAGGTTTCTTTCAGGATAGTATGAATATTTTGCATAGAATTATTTAGAAAAAACGTATAGATATATGTAAAAATAATCTCTCAAAAAATTTCATTGAAATTGCTTGAGAGATTATTTTTGGTGGATTGACCGGGGCTCGTTTTTCGTTACAAACTATTTCACAGTTAGTAACTCCAAACCCATCGGTATTTGCTCGTATTCCTCGCAAATAATTTTCTTCTTACGCTACGCGTAGATAGAAAATCAGAGCCTCTATTTCTCGCACCTTTTTGAGTATTGTATTGGTGGATTGACCGGGGCTCGAACCCGGGACCTATCGCTTAAGAGGCGAGTGCTCTACCAACTGAGCTATCAATCCAAAAAATACTTCAAGAGTGTATAGAAAATACTCTAAAAATCAAGATATTTTAGATATTTAAAAACTCTTGGAGAATATCCAAGAGTTTTTAAATAAGTAGTAATATTTACGCTTCAACGAGAGTTACATTTATAGCTTGTTTTTTACCATTGTTTCCTTCACCAATTTCAAAAGAAAGCTCTTGTCCTTCTTGAAGTGAATCAAAATCAACATCTTCGAGACTACTAGCGTGAAAGAAAACATCACCTTCTGCATCTGCAGTAGTAATGAAACCGAAACCGTTTTTTAGAACCTTTATATTTCCTGTCATTTTGTTTTAGGATAAAAAAATAATTTATTAATCAACAATATTCTTTCAATCCTCAATCAATATCTGCATTATACAGAATATGCCATGAAAGAAAACTTTATTATTTTTTTAAACATATCTTTAGTTAAGAACTTCGTATGCTACATCCTTACTTCACCTGGTAACAGGAGTAGTTCCATCAGTTGATACTACTAGACCTACAGATTCATTACTTCAGAGCTCTATACCTGTTGTATTGCTTGTGAAATTATTACTCAGCTTCAATGTCATCCCATCATCAGATATTCCATCAATTTTTGTTCCACTTGGGACTCATACTCAAGTGATAATATCTCATTTAAATAATTTATTTATG
Source organism: uncultured Candidatus Altimarinota bacterium (assembly GCA_937999345.1). Lineage (GTDB taxonomy): Bacteria > Patescibacteriota > Gracilibacteria > BD1-5 > UBA6164 > CALLBL01. The sequence goes on from CALLBL010000027.1 coordinate 7,508, forward strand.
TTGTCTAAGTCAGTAAGAGTAAAACTATTAGTTCATGTTGTTCAGCTCCCATCTATTGATTCTACCGTTCTTCATTTGTATGTTCAGCTGATTTGAGCTTCATTTTTTCCATTTTGTTCAAGAGTAGCTACTACTTGGTATTCTCATCATTTTTTTACCGTAGCTCATATAATGAATGATCTATCATTAGATGGATCAATGAAATCTGTACTTTTCAGCTCCATTGCTGAGGTATTTACTGGTCAAGCTTTGTAGTCATCTCATGCTAATGCTGTTGTTCCTCATATTTGAATATTTGGGATTTCATTACCAGTATTTACAAATGATAACATGTTTATTCATGATTGTTTTTTTATTTGTATTGCGCTTGAGATCTTTGAAATTCCATCTATTCGTATAGAATTTCTGGCTAGAGTGGTGTATTCTTGAAGTGACAAAAATGCAACAGTTCAAAGTATAGCTAGAATCGTTATTACTACTATCAGTTCTACTAGTGTAAAAGCTTTGATATTATTTTTCATAAACATATTTTATATTTTATATACTAAATATACTTATATTTCGCTTTAAATAAACATTTTCCACACTATACTAATTGACTTATTGTTTCTATGCATATTCCATATTATGCGAATATAACATGGTATTAATATGAAAAAGCTTTGATTCTTTCCATAACTTGTTTATCTTTGGAATTAAACACGTCTATTTATTATTTAATTTATATCATCTAATGAAATCAAGAATTAATGAAATACTTCAAGAAATGGAAGCAAAATGAAATGAATTAAAAGTAGAATACGAAAAATTAAAAGACAAATATGATTACTCTCTAAATAAATGAAAAGTAAGATTTTCTGAAAAAGCGAAAGAGGCCCAAAAGAAGGTAAAAAACAGTGTTTTTAAAGATATAAAAACATATAAAAATTTCAAACATATTCTCTCTGCTCCTTTTATATATGGGATGATTATCCCTTTTATTATTATGGATATATGATTATTTATTTATCAAAACATTTGCTTTCGCTTGTATAACATTCCTCTGGTAAAGAGATCAGAGTATATAGTTTTTGATAGACAGCATCTCAAATATCTTAATGCTCTGGATAGGTTTAATTGTTTGTATTGCTCATACGGAAATGGAGTTTTATCGTATGGAGTTGAAATAGCTGGAAGAACTGAAAAGTATTGGTGTCCGATAAAACATGCGAAAAAAACAAAAACTCTTCATGATTGGCAGAAGCACTTTGCTGACTATGGAGATGCTGAAGGTTTTAGGGAAGTGTTTAACAGCGACAAGGAGTTTTATAAATCACAGACAACAAAAACTCAATCCACAAAGAAAACAACTACGAAATAAGACGCTAAGAAATCTTAAATATTTTTTTACTATTTTCTAGTATTTGACTTTCTACTTCCTCTGGATTTTCACTACGAAGCTCCTGGATTTTTTTCAGTACAAACTGAGTAAAGGCAGGTTCATTTTCCTCCTTCCCTCTATGAGGAGTAGGAGTGAGATACGGACTATCTGTCTCTATGATTATATTTTTTAGAGGTATTTTTTGTGCCGTTTCCTGAATAGCTTTTGCATTCTTAAACGTTACTATTCAGCTGAAACTAATCATGCAATTAGGAGCAAAACCCAAGCATTTTTCTGCGAAACCTAAGTCCTCCGCAAAACAGTGCATGATAAAGTTCTGGTAGTTTTCTTGTTTGAGTACATCTAGCACATCATGCTTTGCATCTCTATTATGGATAATCAGAGGGAGATTATAGGTTTTTGCGAGGAGTATCTGCGCTCTGAAAAATATTTTTTGCAACTCTTTTTTTTCTGCTATATATTTTGTTTTTAACGCATCTTTTTTCTCATTGTCTTTTATACTTGATATGAGTTTATCTGCGTCTTTTTCCATCCAATAGTAATCGAGTCCAGTTTCTCATATCGCTACTACCTTATCCTTGTTTTTGAGATAGAGTTCCTCGAGATACTTGATGCTCTCAGCTACATCAAAATCATATACGTCACACGGATGAATTCATATACTTGATCTCCCAAAATCATATTTATTTGCTAGCTTAATCGATGTATTGCTCGTCTCTATATCAACTCATATAGAAACAAAAAACTCTCCACCAGCTTTGGTAAAGTTTTGTATACATTCATTTTCATCCTTGGTTTTTATGAGATAGGGATGACAGTGTGTGTCTATGAATTTCATATAGTATTAAAAAATGATTCCTGAAGTCGAAAGGAGATATTTTTCTCATGAACTATCAGTAAAATTTGCATTGATTATGTTGAGATTTTCAGTTCTTTCTTGTCACTTTTGTGTTACTATAGTGAGTATCTCTTGCCCTGAAGATATATCAGATTGATTGTCCAATTGAATCAGAAGCGTATTGAGTCCTTCTTCATTTGATATATTAGTAATTTTTGAGGGTAGAGTGGTAGAATATATCTTTCAAACCGTTATGTTTTCTGGATTATATACGAGAGAGAGTGATAACTCATTGACACCATTCATATTTTTACTTGAAAATACTTTTATATTTTCACCATCGTTAGATAGATAGATATTTGCTATATTGCTTTTTTCTCCAGCTTCAAGCACACTAGTTTTTACATAGCTTCAAACCTGTCCATCGAGTACAAAAAAGTTTACTCAGATAGCGATAACAAGACTAGCTGCGAGAATACCTAGGTTATTGATGAGGGTGCGTTTTTTATACTTTCCTATAATATCTTTCATAACTAAGTGTGTTCCTGTTATTTTATATTGTTTTTAATATAATCTAAAACTGAATAAATACAAGAGAATTGCTATATAAAAACTAAATGAGATCATGATTTTCAAGGATTTCTAATACAGAATTACTCAGGATTTGTTTCCTCTTTGTATTATCTGCTTTTTGAAGTCATTCTAAGCTTCCAAATTCCTTTAGTATTTTTTTTCTTGTTTTTGGTCATATTCCTGGGAGTGATTCGAGGATGTTTTTTTTCATTGATTTACTTCTACTATCACGATTAAATGTGATGGCAAACCTATGGGCTTCATCTCTAATAGCTTGTATGAGTCTGAGGTGCTCACTTCATTTTTCAAGTATGATTGACTTGCTCTCTCAGGGGAGAAACACTTCCTCTTCTCTCTTTGCGAGTCAGATAAGTTGAATCTTGTTTATAAGGCTTCTATTTTCCTCAGATACAGTTTCATAGCTTTGAATAATTTCTACTACCGATGAGAGTTGTCATTTTCATCCATCTATGATGATGAGGTCTGGTATGCTTTGAGTTTTTTCTACTTCTTTGAGTCTTCTGAGCATTATTTCTCTCATACTATTGAAGTCATCAACTTTTCACTCTTCGAGATTTTTGATTCTAAATTTTCTATATTTTCATGTCGCTTTTTTTCCATTTTCTATAACACTTCTAGATGCGACTGTATGGGATCAACTGAGATGAGATATATCGTTACACTCAAATAAAAGTGTTTTATTTATTTGTTGTAATCCTAAGAGGACAAGAAGCTCTTGCATACTCTTTTTTGTAAATGCCTTTGTGCTGAGTGAAGCTAGGTGTTTTTTATGTGCATACTCATATATATTTTTATAACAGAGCTTGAGTAGGTCAGCTTTGTTTCATATCTTTGGGACTTCGACTTGTATAGGGAGGAAAGAGTCTATCAGCACGGGGGTGATAAATGATACTTTGTTTTGATTTGATTCTAAGTATTGACCATATCTCGCTTCTACAAAATTTGTTATAAGTTCTTCTTTTGATTCTCAGAGGTGAGCCTGAATCTCATAGTTGTAGTATCCAGTGATTTTGCTATCACGAATTTCTATCAGTCATATATAGTTTTTATCGTATTTTTCGAGATGATTGATAATATCATAATCTCACTTTACTCAGTCTCTTACTATCTGACTGGCTTCTAGCGACTCTATTGATTCTATATATTTTTTTGTTTCTGCTGCTTTTTCAAACTCTAGTTTTTTAGCGTATTCATGCATTTTTACTTTAAGATCTTCCAAGATATTTGAAAAATCTCATTTTAAAAATTCTCGTATTTCATCTATTTTTTTCAAGTATGCAGTATGGATCTCTTTTTCATTTGCATTTTTTAGATCTCAGTCAAATAGGTATTTATCAAGATTGTAGCTCTGTTTTGTATGAAAAAAGTGATGATTTGCTATTCCGTATCCAAAATACTTTTTGAGTATCTTCATCACATTACTGACATAGTAGGTGTTTATGTATGGACCAAAATAGTTTTTGTTATGCCTAGAGAGTCATCATCTCGGAGAGATTCTCGTTCTGATTATTTTGGGGTACGTATCTGAAGTAATTTTTATATAGAGATGATTTTTATCATCTTTCATCAGTATGTTGTACTTTGGCTTATGTTTTTTGATTAGAGTGGTTTCGAGTATGAGACTTTCTGTATCGGTATTGGTAATGATGGTTTTAATCTCTTTTATTTGATCTACCATTTTCTTTTTGGCAAAATTGAGTTTTGATTTTCCGTTGAAGTATGAGTTTACTCTTGATTTGAGATTGACTGATTTTCAGATATATATGATATTTCATTTCGCATCAAAAAACTGGTATATACCAGGTTCTTTGGGGATATTTTTCAACACGTTTGTATCCATTATCTGAGATCTATAGTATTATCTAGGTCTTGTACTTCTTCAACTCTGTTGTCGTCATATGTATAACCATTTCTATTATGATAGTCTTGTCTGAGTCATTTTCTTTCCAGATAGTCATCTACGACTCAGCTGAGCGCGTTCATCATGAGATCAAATCTATCTTCTTCTCATGATCATGAGAGCTTTTCTTTACTGATTCTTTCTATTTCATTTACGGCTTCATAGGGTATCACAGCATCTTCTATCTGGAAACTATCGTCTCAGATTTTATGTATAACTACGGTTCATTTATTGAGTATTTTATCCCAGACACCATCTTGTTCTACACCGACTCATTCTATGTTTTCATACTTTACACTCTTCGCATCAGTTTTAAACAGTGCCCAATCGAGATCGATAACACTTTCATTTGTGATAATCCATACATCGTTATACCAGTTAAATATCTCATAAACTATTTTTACAAATGCAATAATGAGATAAATTTCTAGGAAATAAAAGGGTACAAGTTCTTTGAACGCATCTGATTGATAGTAGAGAAAAGAGGGGATAATGGCACCAAAACTCAACCACAATATAAGCTTATCAAGTATAACTACGATATGCTCATGAATTACTCATTTTATTTCGAGTCATTCAGGGATATATTTTTTAAAAAAATGTGTTTCAAAAGAGTTCATTTATCTCGTTTTTATGAGTATATATACATAATATGGATTTTATGTATTTTTTAAAATCATAATTCTTGACTTATTTTTATTTGTACCTATATTTCTTCGCACAAAATATTTTATTAATTAATTTACGTAGCAAATATGTCAATTGATCATAAGCATTCTGATCTCGAATGAGGAGATGAAACAAAGAAAACTATTACACATATAAAAGATAGTAAAGATTTTGAAAAAACCATTAAATCAGATCAGCTAAGTGTGGTCAGAGTTGGTGTTTGAGATAATATACAAGTTAGTGATATAACTGCGTGATTTTTAGAACAATATTGAGATAAAATCAACTTTTTTACTATCGACTTTCATAGTGTATCTCAAACACTTCCAGAATATCATGAACCTTGAGCTTTGGCAAAAGTTAAACCCCCTTTTACTGTTATATATTGGGAAGGAAAAAGATTAGGTCCAATTATTTTTGGTACCATTTCAGATAATAATCAAAGAATTCATCATATCTTACAAATAAATGGATAATTAATGTTTCTAACAAAAAAACACCTCGCATTTGCGAGGTGTTTTTTATATCTCCATCATCACAGGACAGTGATCGCTTCACATTACATCACATAGATACTGCACATCAGTTACTCTCTCTAGTATACCATCAGTCACAGCAAAATAATCTATTCTCCAGCCGACGTTACGAGGTCTCGCACCTGCTCTATAACTCCACCATGAGTATGTATCTACGACTCATGGATTTTTGTGCCTCCATACATCGGTATATCATTCAGCAAAGAAATTTCATATAGTCTCTCTTTCGATTGGTAAAAATCAGATAGTATTTTCATTTGCATCTGGTCTTGCTATATCGATTCTAGTATGAACGATGTTAAAATCTCAAGTAATAATAACTTCTCTTCCTGACTTTTTCAGCGCGTTACAGTATGAGGTGAGATGTTTATAAAAATCGAGCTTATAAGTGAGCATTTCTTGCCCATTTGCTCTTGTTCATCCATTTGGAAAGTATCCATTGAGGATGACAAAGTCTCAAAAATCTACTTCAGTCATTCTTCCATCGTTATGAAAATGCTCTATTTCTCAGAAATTATTTTTGGTCTTTTCTGCACTCAGATGTTTTTTGTAAAATATAGCTGTACCAGCATACCCAGCGCGTTCACCTGAATGCCAGATATAATCGTATCAATCAAGTTCTCATACATCTTTTAAAAACTGATCTTCAAAGGCTTTTGTTTCCTGTATGCACAAGATATCTGGATTATACTCAGCTACGAACTCTCTGAATCATTTTTTTGCTACGGCTCTGATTCCATTTACGTTCCATGAGATTATTTTCATAGTTTTAGATTAGTTATAGTACTTGCAATTAGTGTATCTAAAAATATAGGGAAGAGAAAAACTCTCAGAACTTATATATTTACAATTATGTATATTTATATATAATAATTTAAAATATATTTTTGATTTATTATAAATTTGAATAAAAATGATTTTTGGGATTTAAAAGCAGCAATAGCTAAGATAGACTTAGTTGATTCTGATATATCTGATTCAATCACTGCTTCTTTTAATAACGATGTGCGAGAGTTATTGAGGGGTGGAGATATTGCTAATGTAGTAAATAAGGTTGAGCAAAGATCAAATCTTTATGCTAAGATTATAGAGTTTTATAAATTTATTGAGATGAGTAATATTGATATTAACCCATCTCTTTTAGAGGTATTAAAAATCTGAGAGCTCTATCCTAAGTACTTTCACTTAAGACTTTTTCCTCATTTTATAAGAATATTTAAGAGTCCCTTACCTTTTGAGGAAATCCTAAAGAGATTAGATATTATTCATAAAATTGATGTCAAAACTGATTTCTTTAATAATAAATATAATATACTCAGTTTTGAGAAAAAAGTGAAGATGGTAATTTTGACTGAAGATTTTTATCATAGACTTGCTGTTTTGAGAACAATAGAAGAAATAAGATGATGATTACTTGCTGATGATATATGGTTTGTGTTTAGATGAAGAGGTGTAAATATGGATAATTTATCTTGATTACATGATATGTTTATGCAATATTGAGATGTTGATGAAAGTCTTCGTATGCTTTATGTGAGCTATCAGTCAGTATCTAATTCTATCTCCAAAAAAAGAGAATGCTTAAAATCTTGGAGTAATATTTTTAGCTGAAATCTCATTAATACATTATGTAATAGTAAGAATATTACTTTTGAGAATTTAGTAAATATATTGGATATAATGAGAGCTCAAAGCTGTGATTTTCCAGAGAATGAATTTCAAGACCATAATTTCCTAAGATTTATATTAAATTATTTTGATCCTACATGTATGCATCTTTGCTATGATGATAGCTCGAAGACTCTTATTGATAAATGAATGTATTCTCTTGAAGAATTAATTAGTCTTGGTATGCATCTCAAAAGTGATGAAGTACCTTTCTAAAAATCATTATTTTCATCTTGAATTTTCTCCCCACTTTTATATAATACTCTCTGCTAAAATATTAGCTTATAAACATAAATATACACATGGTAAAACACGATAAACAAGATAGAGAAAACGAGGATATCATAGAAGAAATGCAAGAAGAAATACACGAAATAGAAAATGAAGAAGGAGATATAAATGAAGATAAACTCGAAGATGCTCTACATCCTGGAGTCTCTGATGAAGTAGAAAAGCTTAGAGATGCACTTTCTAGATCTCAAGCTGATTTTGATAACTTTAAAAAAAGAACAGAAAGAGATAGGGGGGAGATGACCTTTTTCCTCAAGGCTGATATACTGAGAAAGATTCTTCCAAGAGTTGATGATCTCGAGAGAATGCTCAAAAATACTCCAGAAGACATGAAGTCAGGAGCTCTTTATGAATGACTCTCAGCTCTTGAAAAGGCATTGAAAAAAGATCTTACATGACTTTGAGTTGTTACATTTGAATCTCTAGGACAGCCAGTAGATCCAAACAAGCATGAAGTCATGACTCAAGTTCCTGGTGAACAAATCGGGCTCATAATAGATGAGTTTGAAAAGTGATATATGCTATGAGATAAGGTTCTCAGAGTAGCAAAAGTAGTCGTCGCTAGTTAATAAACTTTTCATAATTAATCCAAAGTACTGCATCGAGATGAAGTGGTGGTATATCTAACTTCTTTGATAGTCTGTCGTAAAATATGGTTGAATTCTTAATATTTCAACCATATTTTTTATATATATTTTCTAGTCTTGAATCGATAGGTATATTTATATTTTTTGGATATATATTGGTTTCTCAGAAATGTATACGAGCTCAGTATCCAAACATCTTTACAGCAAATACTATGGTTTTATCTGTATGCTTTTGTTTCATAATATTACCTAGATATCATTGCAATTTTTTCATGTCATTGTAGTAATTTTCTGAGTCTCCTCAGATACCTATCAGCTTTCCTCTGAGTTTTTCTAGTCTACGAAGCTTGGTTGGTACGAGTCTTTTGTTTCATTTAGACTTTGGTAAAAATCAAATAAAAAAATCAAAAATATCACTCTCATTATGATATTCTTTTTTTCATCCGTATTCTGAGAATTCTTTCCAGTATTCTTCTCCTGTGCTTGATAATTGATAGCAAATAAGAGCATTTGTTACCACGAGAGGTAAAAAATACTCTTTATTATTTATATTGTTATATAAGGATATAAGTGGAATGAATGTAGGATCATTTTTCTCTATTTCTAATACATCGTCTAAAGATATGTGTTTTATTAGATCATAGAGCTTTTCCATAGTATTATATATGATTTACTGATACAGTTTTTTCAGTTGAAACTTCTGATGAATCAGATTTGATTTCAAGTGATTCTATTGTATCTAGTATTCCTGATGATTTCAATTTTTCTTTGAGAATATATTCTTTTATATCTTTTTTCAGTTCACCTTTTGTTTTTGGTCAGAGTCTTCCAGCTCATATATCATTTGCATTTCTTACTAGATTTTTAGCTATTTGATAATCTATAATTGCATTTTGAGTTTTCACTCCAAAAATAGCTGTATCCTTATATCCAAAGTATCCAATATTTTTTAGTTCTATTTGTAATGCTCTAACATGTGTTCCTATCTCACCGAGCTCAGGACTTCATAGATTACTTACTATTTCACTTGCTTCTCCTTCTGATTCTTTTACGAGTGTATTAAACTTAGCTTTTATCTCTTCTTTTTTTGCATGTATTTTTGCCTCTTTTTCCCTTACTGCTACTTGCTTTTTTTCCCAAGTGTTACGCGCATTTTTTAGATGGGCTCTTGTTTTTGGTCCAAAGTATCCTCCTCATGTATCAGATGCTCTTTGGATAATTTTATTATCGAGTTGGTAGTCAAGTATAGTATCTTTTATATCACTATATACACCATTTATTTCCCCAGTATATATCTCCATCTCGGTGAGTACCTCTTGGAGAAACTTAGTTTCTTCTATAGTGCTCAGAGGATTTTTGAAAAGTTCTTCGAGTTTTTGATGTTTTGATAGTTCTACTTCTACCTGTTTTTCTATCTCTTTGAAATCACCATTTAGATGCTTTTTCCCAAAAAGATTTCTCACAGATGCTCCCCAGTAACCAGCATAGGTATGACTCCAACTCGTAACAAGCTTATTTTCTATTTGAAAGTCATATACATAGTTCATTATTTCTTCATTGTAGATTCCATTTATTTCTCAGTTATATTTTCCGATTGATTGTAAAAACTTTTGAAGTGTTTTTATGTCTTCTGGATTTGATTTTGTTCCAATTGATTTGTTAAATACGTTAGGTCACGAAGAACTAGTAGATACTGCTGTATATTTTGAAGATCAACTCGGTCTTTTTATATATTTTGCGATCCAAGCTGGAGCTGGAATTGTTTTCATGTTGAGTGTCACTCCTGAGTTTCTTTTTACTACGTGTCATTTTACTTTTCTTTTCCCCCAGTACATAGCTCTTCTGAGTCATTCATCACCATATCCCATCCATACGTCGATTCTATCATGTGCAAAACCTCTTTCTCAAGCTGGAACTATTGCTCCTCATCTATCTTCCACACTACCGATACCAAGTCATTCGAGATATATCTTTGTTCCAAAGCTATACTTTCCTGGTGCAGCGAGCATACCCGAAAATACTTTTCTTCATGATGCTCATGCTTTTCATTGTCCATTGAGTATTTTTTCTCTTACATAGTCTCCAGTTGCATAGTTTTTTTGTCCTGGAAGAGGTGAGTAGTAAGCTGTTACTATAAAGTATCCACTTTCACTTGCAGAAGTATTGTTAACTGGAAATAGAGATAATATAATTGCAATCATGGCAATAAACGAGAATAACTTTTTCATAGGTATTTTGTTTTTATTTTTATATATACATGTATCGTATCATAAAAGCATATACTCTTTAAAATATATGCTTCTTTTCTTCGCTATAATATATTGACATATCGCTCATTCGAGAGCTGATAATATACTTTTTTAAAAACAATAAAAAAATCATAGCTACTTGGTAGAGGCTATAGAATTAGTTCATCGACTTTCATTGCTATGCCTTGGTTATTTCTACCTATGTTCACTATGACGTAAATATATATTAATACATAAAAATAATTATGTCAAATATTTTATATGTTTTTCTGAATGTATATAAGCTTTTCTTTAAGTTTTGGCTTTATATTTCTTTTTTTCAGTACATCTATTCTTTTAGATAGACTGGTGAATATTTCGCTTGGTTCTTTATTTTTTCTCTTTGCTATCTTTTCTACTTCTTTTTTGAGTTTTTTGATCAGACTATCTAGCTCTCTTATCTCTTTAGTGCTGAGCGTAGTTTCAAGCTCTTTTTTAACTGTTGGAGTTATGACTCTCTGTGATGCATCTCAAGCAAAGTATACAAAGAGAGCTTTTCTTGTCTTTTCTCCATAGTATCCAGCTCACCAGTCGTCTTTATCGTCAACTATCCCTGCTCCGATTTGGAAGCTGAGAAGTGTTCATTCTATACTTTTATAGTTACCATCTATAGTTCATTTGTAGAGTCCTACTTCAGAAAAGAGTCTTTGAAGGTTTTCTATCAACTCAGAACTTGATTCTGGAGAAACTTCGAGACCATCATATTGGATTATTGTTTTTTGTTCTTGAGTGAGAGGTGCGGGTGCTACAGCTCAGTCATAGAGTTCTGCAGGTTCTTCAGTGAGAGGTCAGAAATCAAAGTCTTCTCTGAGCGCATCTCTAGATTTATTTCAAAAGTATCAAGCTTCATCATGATTTCTGCTATTCACTACCCCTGTTTTTATTTGAAAATCTATAATAGCATCTTTTATACTTTCGTATTTTCCGTCTATTTCTCAGCTATAGAGATCGACTTCTATAAAGAGTTCTTGAAGTTTAAGTATATCGAGTTCAGGAGAATCTGGTCCTACTGTTACTCATCCGTATTTTCCAAGAAATGTTTTTCCTAGTTTTAAAGTTGGCTCTGCGCTGGAATCAACAACTTTTCATTCTATCGTTCTTTTTCCCCATCTAAGAGCTCTGTTGAGGCCTTCATCTCCATATCACATCCATATATCTATCCTATCATGTTCGAATCATCTCACTCATGATCTTACTATTGCTCCTCATCTATCTTCGACTTGACCGACTCAGTATCATTTGAAGTGTATTTTTGTACCATAGTCATATCCTGCAGGAGCTGCGAGTAATCATTCAAATACTGCTTTTCCTGAAGCCGTAGTCTTTCCTGGGCCATTGAGTCTGATGTCTCCAGCATATGATCCAGTTGCATATCTATTTTGACCAGGGAGTGGAGAATAATATGCTGTAGCAATGAATTTAGTATCTTTTCCGCTGAGGTCAGCGAATGCTCATTGAAAAGATGAGAGCAGAGTAGCTAATATCAATCATAAAATAGATACGAGCTTGAATAAATAATTCATGTGTTGTTTTATGTATAAGTGGGAGGATTATATAGAATACACTGAAAAATCAACCCTTGGAGTCTAAAGATTGTGTGACTTCTTACATACCTCTTACATTTAAAAATAAATACGTGTATTATCTTTTCTCATAGATAAGAGCTTTATCTCTTTTTTTGTTTTATTGTTTTTCCCATTTATAAATCTAATTATCTCATTAATATTTGATTCACTTAAGCCTATCGTTGATTTTCCATTAGAAGTATAATATATATAACGAATAACTTCTTTTTGAAGAAAGCTCGAGAGATTATTAAAGTCTGGGATCTCAAAATAGTCTCTATCTCATAAAAATTCTCACACCTCATGATTTATATGATCTTGTAAATCCTCAAAATAACACATAAGATTATTCATATTTTTTCTGTATTTTTCATTTATTTCTTCACATTTCGGAAGGATTTCATTTCTGATCTTATTTCTCGAATATATACTCTGGTTATTAGTTTCATCTACTTTGTATTCAAGTTTATTCTCATCTAGATACGTGAGTATCTCTGATTTTTCTATTCACAAGAGTGGTCTGAGAATTCATCCATGAGATTCTTTGATATTTGTTAGTCCAGAGAGCTTGCTCCCACGAAGCATGTTAAACATAAATGTTTCAATCTTGTCATCGAGATGATGTGCTGTGATGACTTTATTTGCCTCATATATATTCATAACAGCATTGAAAAATGCATATCTTTTTTCTCTTGCAAGCTCCTCAAAGCTTTTTGATGGGTAGAGTTGCATAATTTTCTCAAAATCACAACTGGCTACCTCTACTTTGAATCACTTCTCTGCTCAGAGAGTCTCCAAAAAAGCTTCTTCTTCATCTGTTCCTGGTCTAGTCTTGTGGTTGAAATAGCAAATCACTAAGTTTTTTGCGTAAGAGGTTTCTAGTAGTTTGTATAGCAAAAACATACTATCAGGTCCTGCTGAGCAGGCCAGGATGATAGGTTCGTCTTTTGCGTAGTATTTTTCTAGGAATTTTTCGATGTTCATGGGTGCTGTTATTTAATTAATATGATTTTATTTACTTGAGTGAAAATAACAATAAAATATCTATAAATGATCCTCTTAAATATAAGATATGGAATTAAATGCTATTTATTGAATTATTTCATGAATTTTGGTTTGTGTTTTTTGTTCTATTTATTTGCATAGCGTCTTAAAGAGAGAAACCAAACCACATATATATACTATGTTTTTATATGTCATAATAACTTGAGTAATATTTTATAGTCAGATTCTAAATGGAGGATGATTTTGATCAGTATATATCGGGATCACATTTTTATTTTGGTGTCTTATATTTTTCTTATCTTTTTGGTATTGAACAGAGGATGTAACTTTTTCTGATAAAATATCTCTTATTATTGCTCTGGTTTCAATACCTTTGTGGTATTTTACTTGAAATCCTTTTATTTCTGTAATATTGCTGGTAGTAGTTGATATTTTTTCTAGTTTTCCAACGGTAAGAAAAACATTAAATGATCCATATTCTGAGAATATATATGCATTTATGGTTGAGTTTGTAGGAGTAACTTTTTCTATACTTGCGATTTCTAGTATAAACTTTATTAGTACTTGATATCTTGTATATATACTTCTATTTGATTTACTTATGCTATTTATTCTTATTTGTTGAAGAAATAGACTAAAAAGATAGTCTTATCCCAATAAAAAATTCACTTCTTCCATAAAAAACTTACTATCATAGTAAGTTTTTATTTCTTTATATGTATTTTATGAAAAAACTAATTCTCAGTATTATCACTTTATTCTTCCTTGCATTTTCCATAAATGCTTTTTCTTATGAGCTCACAGACAGTGATAATGATTTACTTGATAGAATAGAAACAAGACTATTTGAAGCAATAGATGCTAATCCTAGAATCTCTGCTGATATGCTGGTAAATAGAATCGATGAGATACTTGAAAAAAGAAATCTTTCTGATAGAGCAAGGACTCTTTTCGAGATTCTCAAAGATGATACAGAGTATGAATACGAAATTTGATACTATGCCTATGAGGAAATGACAGCAGATGATTGTTATGATGATGAATACTTTGATGAAGAAGACAGGCAGTGTTATTTTGACGAAGATGAACTCTCAGATGATTATGATGATAGTGAAGACTACACATGAGGAGAAGATTATGATCTCAGTCATGACGATCATCAAGAAGAAGAAAGAGAATCTACATTATTAGCAAAATATACTATACAAGGTGATACTATTACTCTGATTTCTGGTGAGGATAAAGATCAATATCAAGATGTATGGAATATATTTACCAAACTCATCCCAACAACGCTCAGAACTGATTTTCTGTATTTTGAAATCACAAATGATGTAAACTCTGATACAGCAGCTCATGTAGTACAAGATGAAGGTGATTATAATAAATGGAATATGAATGTAAATCTCGCTGCACTTTATGAAGATGGAGAGTTTATAAAAGATGAGGGGACAGCTACACTTATACACGAGTTTACACACGTGATGACACTGAATAAGTCCCAGATGCGTTATGCACCTCAAACAGAGGATGAAGGAATTCTTCAAAGATTTGCAGAAAATTGTCAGACCAACTTTGTCCAGGAAGGGTGTCTTCATGAGACAGCATACCTCGATGATTTTATCGATACGTTTTGGACTAATAAGGAAGAGTTAGAAAAAGCGCATATTGAGGGTTGAGATGTATATACTTGAAATGAGTCAAAGTATATCACTGACTATGCTGCTACTAATCCAGGAGAGGATATAGCTGAGAGTTTTACTTACTTTGTACTCAGAGCAAAACCTACTGGAAATACAGTAGCTGATAAGAAGCTTAGATTTTTCTATAATTATAGAGAATTAGTAAATCTTAGATTAGGGATAAGAAGTAGGATATCAAATTTTTGACAAAACATTATTATTAATTAATATATAACTAATAATAATGTTTTTTTGTTTTAATGAATATAAGTGAATCTATACATCAGGATTCTCCTGAATTGGAAGCTTCAATCTGAAATACAGATGATTGATCAAATTTAGAGGTTTTAAGGCTTTTAGAATGTTCAGATTATTTTTTGTCTCATCCACCAAAGCAACCGAAGAAGGAAATAGTACAAGCTCTTGGTGGTGATGCTCTTATATACGATACTTTTACAGAAGCTATGGAGAGTTGAAAAGAATTTTTGCTGAGAAGTGAACATTTTCAAGATTATAATGGCTCTTCATGATTGATTGATAGTCCTTTAGTATCTAAAGTATTGATCTTAAAATATAGAAATAAGCACCCAGATTATTTGAATGTTAGTATTACTGAGGAGATTGAGAATAAAAAAGATTGGCATATAGAATCTTATGATGAATACCAAGAAATATATGAAAAAATCATAGCCTGTATATGAAAAAGATCTGATGTGGTTATAAATAAATTACTGGGATCTCTTTTTTGTGAACAAAATAAAATGAAATCCTATTTCCTCCATACTTGAATAACTAAGAAAGACTTTATAGAAGAGCTTACTTTTACTCCCTGGAAAAAATTATCTGGTAACAATTACTGGATTACAGAAGATAATGCTATTAAATGAAAATATCATATATATGTTACATGAAACAATGTTTTTCATTGCACTTATAAATCAGGAGATTTTGAGTTTTTATTTTGAGATGCAACTGATTCAGATTTAATGGAAATCGAACATGTTATATATGCATATAAATCAAAATCATCTCATGAAAAACTAGATCAAAATCATAACTATATAATGGAATTTCAAGCTGAACAGAGTGGTAACGTTACTCATCTACAAGCACACAGATGAAGAGTTGATAATTTCCATCCTGAATTTATTATTGATAGAGAGTTAGAAGAAGGAGAACTAGAGACTCTTTATGCCATATGAAGAACTCCTGAGGAAGGGATTATTGTAGATATTCCTTTCAGGTTCTGATGACAATGATTGTGAGAAAGTAAAAATTATAAATGATCAATATGATTGGCTCAATCTTCAGGTCATGTTATGGCTGAGATTATATCTCGTTATCAAATTTTTACTTTATTTTATTGATGAAGTTTAGAGCATTTATTTAGAAATGCTCTTGATTCTCATTTTGCAAAAAATCTTATGTTTAAGTGACAGGTGTTTTCTTTAATAAAAGAGAGAATTATTCCAGATGAGATTTCTAGAAAGATAGGACAAATAGCTAATATGAAATCAGAAGTTTATACGCTTTCTATTCGTATCATTTCTGATGGAAATAAATCATATATTAAGATTATGGATGATTTATCTGAGGTTGATTTAGAACGGAATAGGGTTGTATGAAGTTATGAAAATTATCAAAAATTTATACAAGAATATACTAAAAATCGCTCTATCTTTTAATTTCACTAAAAACCTCCATATCATCATCCTCAGCAATCTTGTTGAGGATTTCTTTTTGGCATTTTTTGCATCTATGAAGTATCATCCAACCTTTATTTTTCTTTTTATCTATTCATACTGGTTTCATGATTCCATGACACGTAGAAGCTCTATCTCATGGTGATATATCATCGAGATGTTTCGAGTGCAGGCAATAATTGCAGTGATTTCTCGCTGATCAGCTCGGGTGTTTTGTTATTTCTCTTTTGCAGTTTTCACACTGAAATGATTCATTTATCATGGTAAATCACATACTATTGATATTGAGAAAGTATAGATTTTATTGCTTCAGAGAGTTTTTTATCTTTCTCAGTAACTTTTCACTCATCATGAGTAATGAGAGTAAATTCTATATGTTTATAAGAGTGGAGTTTGATATCTGGATGATGATTATGAGATTCAGCTATAGCTCAGACTTTATTTATTATTTCTAGGCATTCTGCAAAATCTTTTCAAGTATGTTTTATGATGATTGGATTCATTTATATCGTTTTAGTAATGATATAAAATATAATCCCGGCAACACTACAGAGCATACCTATAATCCACATCCTAAATACAACGGTTTCTTCTGCCCAACCTATAGCTTCAAGATGATGATGAAATGGAGCTATTTTAAAAATCTTTTTTCATTTTCTAAATTTCTTACTCGTAAGCTGTATAATCACACTAACAGTAGTAAATATGAAAATAGCTCCAACAACGATAAATATTAATACCGTATTGGTAAGCATAGCCATAAGTCAGAGGTTGGCTCCGAGTGCAAGACTTCAGATATCTCCCATATAGAACTTGGCTGGTTTTACGTTGAACCACAGAAATGAGATAAGCGCACCAGCGATACTCACGCAGAGTGTAGAGAGGAGAAAGAGTCACTGATCATAGGTGATATACGCATAAACGATATATGCAAAAAGTAGAAGTCATCCAGCTAATCAATCTAATCCATCAGTGAGATTTACACTATTGGCAGCAGCTACAATGATGAAAATAAAGAGGGGAATAAACATAATTCAGAGCTCTATTCATTCAAACCCAGGTATGAGTAGGAGTTGACCACTCCAGCCAAGTTTATTGTAAAACCAATATGCTCATAGTCACGAAAGTATGAGAAGCCAGGCCATTTTGAATTTTCCTGAGAGTCATTTTCTTCATCAGAATTCTTTTATATTCATATAGTCATCGACTCCTCAGAGAAATCATACAGTAGCCAGTGTAAAGAGGCTGAGATAAGTTTCTTGTTGGTTTAAGAGAGAGTTGTTTACAAAACCAAGTTTTTGAAAGATGATACTGAGAAAAACCATCAAAAAAACAGTCATGATGATGATAGCTCATCCCATAGTTGGAGTTCCGGCTTTTTTCTTGTGAAGTTTGAAAAACTCTGTTGCTTTTCACATGGTTCCTTCGGTCCTGATTTTTTTTCAGGCTTTCATCCTGATGAGGAAGTCTATGTAGAATGGAGTGAGGAGAAAACCGGCTGCAAATGTCGCAAGTCCAAACGACAACATCATAGTGAGATTAGTATTCAAAATAGTATAAGTGTTAAATACGTAAAAGATCGAGAGTAGTGTATAGAAAATAGCTGTTTTCTCAAATTTTTTCTTTACAAGCCTTTTTATTCTTTTACATTTATTTTTAATACTCTTAATTTAATACTTTTGAATATAACGAAACTTATTATTACATCAGATACTATGATAGCAGAAACTATCATCGAGAGACTTTCTATGAAGCCACTTGAGAAAACTGATTTGTATTCTACCTACGAAGTGAATAGGACTTCAGAGACTGACGATGAAAATGAATTAGTTATCCTAGCTGTATGCACTACAGCAAAAGATTCTATCTCCGAGACTATTACTCATATCTATGAAACCTATCAAGTGTTTAAGATAGTTCATATAGGACTTGTTGGAGTATCTGGAAATGTTGATATACATTCTTGAGATGTAGTGCTTCCAAATACATTTATATCACCAGAATCTACTACTCCTTTCTTTTTGGATTTTGCTGTGGGAGAAAACTACGATTTTAAAAACTTCTGACTTATACTCAGTGGGATTTGTATGAGTGGTGAGATGTCAGATGATCATGATCCAGAGGATTATGGAGCAGATATTTATGATGAAGAATCATTTTCTATACTAGAAAATCTCAAACAAAAAGAATCACTCGATAAGCTCGTAGTCATCAAATGAGTTCATGATGAAGCTCAAGATATATCAAAAGAAGTTGTTTTAGATAATAGTCTGGCAATACTCGACTTTATATTATAAGTTTTTTAAATTCCTATCTTGTATTCTTTCCTTTGTTTTCAAAGGAAAGAAGGCTGCAAAATATATACTTCATTATTCCTTCCCTTTTAGAAAAGGGAAGGTGCCCGAAGGGTGGATGGGATAGAAGCTGTGTTTTTGATTTATGTATACTTTTCAGAAAATATACTCTCTGTATTTACTCATAGCTCTGTGAGTTTTTCTACGCACGCATCAACCATAGCTGGCATCCCGCAGATATAAAACTCTTCAAAATCTTTTATATTTTCTTCTGTGAGATAGAGTGTTACATATCCTTCATGATAATCTCATACTTTTTCTCTACTGGTATATACTTCATATGAGAAGTTATCATTTTCAGCGAGAGAGTTGAGCTCATCTATGTAAAATAAATCATTTTCTCTTCTGATTCAAAAAAGCATTTTGGATTTACATTGGATGTCTAATTTATTTATTCAGAGTATCTGATTGTAGAGTGGCACGAGACCAGTTCCAGTTCCGATAAAGAGTTTATTTTTATCATTTCTCTGGAGTACGAAGTGACCAGCTGGACCAACTCACTGAAGTATATCTCACACCTGACTATCACAGATAAATATACTTCCTCATCTTCCAGAGTCTGATAATTCTACTTTTTTGATAATCAGCTTGATAGTGTTTCAAACAGATTCGAGTACTGAGTATGATCTCCCTCCGATACCAGGTAGGATAAATGTAACAAACTGACCATAGTCCATATCTATAGGAGACTCGGTTTCAAAGTGGATTTCATATACATCATGAGTGAGTTTGATATTTTTTGTAACAGTGAATTGTTTCATTGCCATATTTACAGATTTTTATTTTTTAAACTTCTTTATTTATAACTTGAAAGTATAAGAATTCAATAAGAAAATGTTTTTTATTCATCTAGCCAGTTGACAAAAAAGTTTTTGTGATGTAAAATACTAAAGTCACACTTTGTGGCAACCTAACATCAAAAGAGGAGGAATTATTATGTGTATTTACGCAAAGTATTTTCCTATAAATTTATGTCTTTTAGCTAAGCTACATAAATTTACTTTAGATGACCTTGATGTTTTTCTTGGAAATTTGAGAAGCATAGCGAATAGAGAAGGTAAAAGAATGCCTCATTATTTCGCTGATTTTGCTTACGATGTAATCGTGGGTAAATGGCAAGGACCTAAAGAAACTCTGCTTCGTGCAGATGTCCAACTTTTGAAGGTAAGGTGATAAGGGATTTTCGTTTTTTTTGTGCATGTTGATTCAGTACGAGAATAACGAATTAGAAGACCCGGCTACGAAAGTAGTCGGGTCTTTTTCTTTTTTTGCTAAAAAATAAAATATAAGATAAGATTATATTACCATCATTGTAGATGGATCGTTATGTAACGATATAATCTAACCAAAAATTAGGAGACCTTAATGTCTGAGGCAAATACAATTGAAATCATTGAAGCTGTTATGGAAGTACTTTCTGATGTCCGAAAGGCTTTTCGTATTCGCAGCAAAGAGGAAACTCTTTCCTTGATTACAAATCTAACCAAGAATGCTAAAGAATCGACTAAAGATCTTTTTACTTATATCCATGATTGGATTAAAAAAGCTTTAGCCGGCAAAGACATTTACGGAAAAGGTGTTATTATGCTCGGTCGTGAGTCTGCACTTTCGGCTTAAATGATGGTCCTGCTTGAAGGTCAATTATTTGTATTCTTTGAGCAGAATAACAAGAGGATTCGGTATAACCGAATCCTTCTTTTTTATTTATAAAATCTATTTGACATTACTATGAAAGATTGTTAGTATAGGAAATACCGTCATGTCGACGGCCCACCAAAAGATGGTGGAACAACTTTAAGCCCAAAAGGGGATACAATGACTTTACAAACTACTGGTGATAAACCATTAAGTCGCAAGCAACGTAAACAAGCACGGGGCAGCAATGTTGCTAGACGCGCTAAATTGAAGGCTTGTAACGGCAGAAGTCGTAATCATAATTCTATGCCATCCCAGGCAAGAATCTAAAATATTTGGTGGGTTTTTCTAGATTTCGTCCATAAAGAGACTGGAACTAGAATGAATGTATGTAGAGGGTTTGGCAATTCGGCCAACCCTCTTTTTCTATTGCATAAAGTCTATATTTTCCACTGACTCATATTTATCAGTATATTATCGATTCTATCCCTTGATTCATTTGTTACTTCTGGAATACTTTCAAAAGGTCGTATAAAAATTCAGCTGTTCGCTACTCAAAATATTTCTTCATAAATAAATGCTCTTTGTTTTTTATTTGGAAAATCTTCTCGAAAAGTATTCCCATATTTTTCTTTATAGTTTTTTAAAAAATCACTTTTCCACATCTTAAAAAGTTTATTGCTCCAACAAATATCTTCTCATGTTTGATGATGATTAATTATAGTAAGATTTACTTTTTCTCTTTCAGCCCAAGGAATGAAAGACATCGTTTGTTTCATACAGATTTGTAAATATGTATATAGTTTTTATACTAGATTTCGTTTTAGTATAATATCAAAACTTCAAACTATGGCAAAAAAAATCTATCTCATAGATGGAAACTCGTTTATATATCGTATGTTTTTTGGTCTCCCTGAGTTTGCAACCAAGGACTGAAAAGTGGTCAATGCTATTTTTGGTATGGCTAAATTCTTTGTAAAACAACTCGAAAGAGAAAATCCTGATTATCTCGTATTTATCAAAGATGCAAAGGGGGAAAACTTTCGTCATAAGATATACAAGGATTATAAAGCAACTCGTGATCGTATGCCAGATGCACTCAGAGATCAGATAGAAGACATAGAAAAGATGATTCAGATGATGTGAGTAGATATCATCGATATACCATGATATGAAGCTGATGATGTCATAGCAACACTTGCAGTGCAGCTATGACAAGATAGTAATAACGAGATATACATACTCTCTGGAGACAAAGATCTCTACGCGCTCATCACTGACAATGTAAAGATATACGATACTCAAAAGAGAAAAGTGTTTGACGCTGAAGCAGCTGAGAAAAAGTTTTGAGTGCCACCAGAATTTGTAACTGACTATCTCGCTATCGTATGAGACGTCTCTGATAACATACCTGGTATGGCAGGTTTTGGTCCGAAAAAAGCTACGAGTCTCATCAATACTTTTGGATCTATAGAATCTATATATGAAGCCTTTGATAATGGTGAAGATATGTGATTTAAATGAAGGACCCTCGAAAAGTTTGAAGCTGCTCGTGAAACATGATTACTCTCAAAAAAACTTGCGACTCTCGAGATCAATGCTGACCTCACACTCTGTCACTCAGCTCTGGATAAAAACGGAAAGGATTGTTTTGATCTGAGCGCATATACGTTTTCACCAGAGTTTTTACTCAATGATAAAGTAAAAGCTTATTTTAGAGAACTAGAATTTCACTCTCTTATCTGAGAAGTATATGTAAAAGACTTGAAGACTTGGAAAGATACCGGAAGAAAAGTGCAAATAATAGGAGATAATCAGTGACTAGAAGAACTAACTAAAAATATAAAAAACTATAAAGAAATAGTGTTAGATACTGAGACTACAGCGCTCGATGTATTTGAGGCTGAACTCGTCTGAGTGAGTATATATCTGGATGATGACCATATCTACTATATAAATAGACTTCACAACTGACCTCAGGTTTCTGATGATAATTTGAAATCATTTTTACAGTCACTTTTGGACTCAGATATCACTATTATCTGACACAATATAAAGTATGACCTACAAATCATGACACTCTATCTTTCAGGTGAAACATATAAAGATAAACCAGCAAATGATAATTTTTGACAAATGTGACTTGGGATATAAAATAGATGAGTATTTATAATGTATAAATACATTAACTTTTAACTAAAAAACATGACACTTTTAAAAAGAATATCTTTATTTCTTCTGACGAATCTAGCAGTTATTGTTCTTTTGAATATTATACTCTTTATTCTTTCTGCAGTATTTGGGATAAATATAACAGCTCAAGGTTCTGACTATGCTGGTATATTTGTATTTGCACTGATTGTATGATTTCTCGGTGCGACTATCAGTCTGTTTATGTCAAAATGGTCAGCAAAAAGAGCTTATAAACTCAAACTATTTACTGCTGAAAATCTCTGATCACTTTCAGATAAAGAAAAAACAGTATATAACCTCGTACTTGATCTCGCAAATAGAGAAGGGATAAAGATGCCAGAGGTATGAGTATATCAATCTAAGGATCCAAATGCATTTGCAACAGGGGCTACTAAAAATAGTTCACTCGTAGCTGTATCATCTGCGCTCCTAGAAAATATGACTAAAGACCAAGTAGAATGAGTAGTGGCCCATGAGATGGCTCATATACTCAACTGAGATATGGTAACTATGACACTCCTACAATGAGTAATCAATACATTTGTAATATTTGCTTCAAGAGTGATTGCAAATCTTGCGAGTTCATATTTCTCTAGAGGAGAATGAAACTCAACTTTTATTTACTATACGGCTGCTATAGTGCTTGATATAGTATTTGGTATATTTGCTTCTATTATCGTGATGTGGTTTAGTAGACATAGAGAATATAGAGCCGATGAAGGAAGTGCTCGCTATGTATGAAAAGACAAGATGATAAAAGCTCTCGAAGCGCTCAAGGATATGCAAGCTATGGCTAAACCTAGTTCGTCTAAGTTTGCAACTATGAAGATAAGTACCAATGATAAAAAAGGAGGTTTTAAAAGATTTTTCAGATCTCATCCACAGCTCGATGATAGAATCAAAAATCTTCAAGATATGAGAATATAAATGTCACTTTTCTTTTTATCTATCGTTATAGTAGATGTTAATTTATAAAAAAATACCATGTTCAAAAAAATAATTATTTCTCTTGCTGCTCTATCTCTTACTGTAGCTGGAGCTATCGCGTATACCAACAGTGATGTGGAAACTGCTAATTTTCTTGCTAATAAGTGAGTCATAGTCGACAATAGTTCAGATGCTGGAGCATATAGACTAGATGATACTATTACCAGAAGAGAGATGCTAAAAATCATGATGAAAATCTCTGGTAAAAACGTAGAAGAAGTATGTGCTAATGTGAGTTTTTCCGACATGAATACCTGAGACTGGGGATGCAAGTATGGTGAAGCAGCACTTGAAAACTGATATATAGCTGCAAATGCTACTTTTAGACCTGCTGATAATATCAGCAAAATAGAATCACTCAAGATGATTATGCAAGCAAGCTGAATCGAGAGATTTGATAATGAGGACTGGAGAGCAGGATATGTAGAAAAAGCAGAACAAGAATGACTCCTCTCATTTGCATTTACTGACTACAACACCTCAGCTACGAGATCATGGATATTTAAAACAGCTGGGCAAACCTTCTCAGATTTCAACGTACAAATAGACACCAGTGATATCATAAATGCTGAAGACCTTCTTGAAAAAAGTGAAGAAGAACTTATTGAGTTTTTCCTCTGACTCTAATTCATACAACAAAATAAAAAGCTCTGAGTCAAGAGCTTTTTTGTTTTGATAATTTCCATATTTCCTTAGGATATAAGCATTATTTATATAAAATATTTTCTTATGCTTAGAATATCGATTATTTGATTATCTATATTTTTAATATGAATTTCAGTTGTGAATGCTTGAATTTTTGATGATATAATTGATTCAAATAATAACGTTCAAATATGTGATGATAAGTGAGAGTGTGGGATTAATGAATGAATTAATCTTAATAAGAATAGTATAAAAGATATACAAAGTGAATTATGAGCAGCTCAATTCCTCGGATCAAAATGAATTATTAAGAATCAAGAAGATAGTAATGACTTTAGACTCAGTGATACCATCACGAGAAAAGAAGTGATGAAAATCGTTATGAAACTCTCAGGGAAGACTATACCAGATACATGCAACTGAGTATTCTCGGATGTACCAGCTGATTGGGGGTGCAAGTATATAGAAACTGCACTCACAGCTTGATATATAGCTGCAAATGATACTTTTAGACCAGATGATAACATAACAAAAACAGAGGCTATGAAGCTTGTTTTAAAAGCAAAATGAATCCAAAAAATCAGAGAAACAGTATCTTGGCAATCTGATTATATGGAAACAGCGTATTTCTACGGAATTATAGATAGTAAATATACTGATTTTAATGCTCATGCTCATCGTGGATGGATATTTTCTATCGCGACTGCAACGATACAAAAACAAGATGAAATCTTTGAAAAAGGATGAATTATTAGTGATGAAGCACTCTAAAAAAATATAGAATATGTAAAAGCCCTCGCAATTGCGAGGGCTTATTATGTTCTAAGTCAGACGTATATAACATCGACTTTGAAACTGGTCGGGGAAGCAGGATTCGAACCTACGACCTTCTCAAAAGAAAGAGAGAGATTCCTTGAGACGCGCTACCAGGCTGCGCTATTCCCCGTATCTAGTTAGTCTAGATATAATGGCTGGTGGACCAGGACTTGAACCTGGGACTTCTTAATTGATCTTAAGCACTCTACCAACTGAGCTATCCACCAAGATATTTACAAAAAGTATTATTTATATTTATAGGATAAAGTCAAATTTATTTTCTCTGAATATTGACATGTATAATTAAATATATAAAATATACTTAATTATTTGCGACTTAGTGAAAAAATATGAAAAGAATACTATTCTTTCTATTTCTGTTTATAGTAAGCTGATCAGTACAAGCATATACATCTGATCAGTTTTTGGCTGCAAAAAAATTATGAGAAGCATGAATCATAGTGGAACAATCATCTCTGAAGCTTTATAAGCTCGATGAAACGATGACTCGTAAAGAGTTTATGAAAGTCTTGGCAAACAAGGCTGGAGACCCTATAGAAAATGAGTGTGATTATGAATTTAGAGATGTAAGAAATGACTGGGGATGTAAGTATATAGAATGGGCAATGAAAAAAGCCTATGTAGCTCAAGATGAATACTTCAGACCAAACGAGGCTATGACCAAAGCTGAAGCAATGAAGCTCATACTCAAAGTGAGAAATATATCTCGTATTCAAAAAACTTCTGATTGGAGAGAGGATGATATGCAAACAGCATTTAAGAAGTGAATCATTGCAGATACGTATACTGACTATGACACATCAGCAACTCGTGGATGGATATTTGAAGCACTTGCAACACAGGAGTGAGTATATGTAGAAAAAGCAAAGATTGAATATGAGGCTACACTGTACAAGTTACGTCAGCATAAATTCCATAGAGATATATTTCCGTGGATCAATTAAAAATTTGACCATTTTCCTTAATTTCATACTATACGATTAGTTCTTAGGTATTTATCTTTGTTCGATTTCGTTATGGAAACGCGAAGGAGAGGATAATACACTAAGATAAAAGTAAAACGTTTGGGTGGAACCGTCCTACTTAGGACCCCAGAGGCTATAAGCCTTTAGGGGATTTTTTATTTTTTAGGAGATGCTATGGCAGAAAAACTTACTATGAAACACTTGGAGTCTGAGATAAAAAAGATCCAGGATAGAAATGCAAAAGTAGAAGCAGATAAAGCATGGGAAACATCTACTCAAAGAAAAATCTCAGTAGCAATAATTACCTATATTGTCGTTTTGGTAGTTATGCATTTTCTCGGCTTTGATAATATATTTTTAGGAGCAATTATACCGACTGCATGATATTTACTCTCTACACTCTGAGTACACTCTATGAAAAAGATATATGTGAAGAAATATTTAAATAAATAGAGATAATGAAACTTTTTCTTACATCATCTGCTATAGGAGATAAGCATATAAAAGAACTTTTGAGACTTACTAATAAGATTGATATCTCAGATTTAAAATTTACTCTTATAGAAAATGCTGCTGATGTTTATTCAGAAGATAGAAAATGATTTATATATGAAATGAGAGAAGTGTTTTCTTGATTTTGAATAAATTATGACTTTCTTGATTTAAGAGATTATATATGAAAATTAGATAGCTTAAGGGAGCAAATTATTTATAGTGATATCGTTTGGATTTGAGGATGAAATACTTACTATTTAATGGATATATTAAATAAGGTTAATTTTGCTAATTTGAAACCTGATTTCATCGAAAATGATATTGTATATGCAGGATGAAGTGCTGGAAGTATAGCATCTTGTCCATCTATTTTAGGCTATGAGATAGTTGATGACTCCTCAGTTATAGAAGGATCTATATCGAATTGATTGGATTGGTTTCCTAAACAAATCATTCCTCATTGGAATCATCCTAAATATAAACTAAAACTTTGAGGCATAGCTGATGATTTTACTTTAAAATCAAGAGAATTTGAAATTATTAGAGATAATGAAGTTATTATCTTTGAATCTTGAAAATATAAAATAATTTAACTAAATAAAAAAACTATGGAAAAAACAACAATGAAAGACGTCGTAAATCTGGCGCAAAAGAGATGATTTGTATATCCAGGGAGTGATATATATGGAGGGCTCGCAAATAGCTGGGATTATGGTCCTTATGGAAGCTTACTCAAGGATAATATCAGAGATCTCTGGAAGAAAGAATTTATTCAAAAAAGAACAGATGTGATGATGATAGATTGTTCTCTCATCATGAATCCTAAAGTATGGGAAGCAAGTGGTCACGTATGAGGCTTTAGTGATCCTCTCATGGATTGTAAGGAGTGTAAGGCAAGATGGAGAGCAGATAAGATTATTGATGCTCACGTGCTCGCTGGAGCAACTGAGCCAGAAGGATATGCTGGAGATAAAACAGATACGAAAGTATTAGAAAACTATATAGCTTCTGAGAGTATAGCCTGTCCAGATTGTAAAGCATGTAACTATACTGATATACGTAGATTTAACCTGATGCTCAAAACTTATCTCGGTGTGACTGATGATAGTGCGTCACTTGCGTATCTCAGACCAGAAACAGCTCAGGGGCAGTTTGTAGATTTTCCTCAAGTTGCGAGAACCAGCCGTAGAAAACTTCCATTTGGTATAGCGCAAGCAGGGAAGAGTTTTAGGAATGAAATAACTCCTGGGAACTTTATATTCCGTACTCGTGAGTTTGAGCAAATGGAAATAGAGTTTTTTGTAACTCCTTGAGATGATGATGAATACTTTCAAATATGGAAATCTGAATCAGAAAGATTTTTCACAGAAATTGTATGACTCTCAAAGGAAAATGTTAGATTTGTTCCTATTAAAAAAGATGAGCTTCCACACTACTCAAAAGAAGCTTGAGATTTCGAGTATCAGTACCCATTTGGATGGTGAGAAATAGAAACCCTTGCAAATAGAACTGATTATGATCTCAAGGCTCATATGACTCACTCTAAACAAGATATGAGTTACTTCGATGCAGTTAACAACAAGAAGTTTATACCATACGTTATAGAGCCAGCTATGGGTCTTGGTCGTATAGTTCTTGCTTCTCTGTGTGACGCATATACTATCGAAGAAACAAGAACCTATCTCAAACTCGATCCAAAAGTAGCTCCGATAAAAGTATGAGTGCTCCCGATCGTGAAAAAACTTGGTCATCTCGCAAAAGAAGTCTATGCTCAACTTTCAGAAGAATTTCTATGTGAATATGATGAAGTATCAAGTGTAGGGAAGAGGTATGCTCGTATGGATGAAATAGGAGCTCCACTCTGCGTGACTATTGATACTGATAACTATGAAGCTGGCAATGTAACCGTAAGACATAGAGACTCTATGGAGCAAGAAGTTGTCGCTATAAAGGATCTCAATGAATACGTAAGGAATATAGTGAAATAACACTTTTTCCTAGAGACAAAAAAAAGACCAATTTGGTCTTTTTTTATTGTTCTGATTCAGTCTCAAATCAATTCATAACTTCTATCAGCTTTTGTTCTATTATATTGAACGTTTCTATTTTCTTATCTATAAGACTTGTTTTCTCTGTGAGTGACGTAAGTCCCTCTTTCTTCGTACGAAGTTTTTCTAAAGTGATAATAAATAATTGTTTCTTAGAGTCATTGTCTAGTTGAGCAAATCTCTTGTCAGCAAGTATCTTTGATATCTTTTCATCCAGTTTTTTCTCTATTACCATCCTGATTCTTTCATCAAGAACTTTTTTATTTTCTTGTATTTTATCTCTGATTACTTGTACTTTTTCTTCTAGTTTTTTTGTATCTTCATCTATTTCTTCATCTACATCTTTTCTCTTTTCATTGACTGAGAGATCCCATTTTACATAGGTGAGGAAATCATCGAGATTCTCGACTTTTATGAAGTATACAAGCTTCTTATAGAGGTCTTGTTTGAGTCTGAGGAGTTCTTTTTTGAGAGCTTCAGTTTCTGACTGATCATCAGATACTTGTAGTTCGCTGTCAACTCTTTGTTTGTATATGGTGTAGAGGTCAATTATCTCTCTAAGTCTTGCTTCATCTTCCTCTGGTATATCATCTTTGAGGAAGTCTTGCAGCTTCCCATTTTCAGAGAGAAAATTTTGCCAATCTAGTTTTAGTTTTTTCTTCTCACTTTCGAGTTCATTGATATTTTCTCTGAGCTCTTTTATAGTTTCAGTTTTTTCTACTTCGACTATACTTCAGCTTGAGCTTGTTTTATCCTCTGGAATCGTATCTATATCACCAGAAAAACCACTCGTAAGTGGAGCACTTAAAAGCGATATACATCAGATTGCACAAAATAAAAAAAGTTTTCTCATCTATATATGTTATATATTGGAAATTAAAGAGCCCGAGATAATAACATAGTATTTTTAGGCTTAACCAGTTTTATTGGACTCTCTAATTCAATGGTCATTATATGAATCCCTTGAGAATATCTAGTTTATAATGTGAAAGTTGTGTGAAGCTAAATTTTAGAATTTTATCTTGAAACTAAAGCCATTTCATTCGGATGATTTTATCGATACATCCCAGTCATGTGCGTCGAGTATTTTTTTGACAATACTGAGGCCAACTCCAATACCTCTTTGTTTGATATCTCAACTCTTTTCATCTTTTCATTGATAAAACTTTTCCATGAGAAATGGTATTTCTTTACTCTTAACTCCTGCTCAATCATCTTTAAAATCGATATAATTCTTTGTGATATTTACAGTCATTTGTGATCCGTTTCCTGCGTATTTAAGGAAGTTTCCTATGACGTTATGAACTATTTGTGTAAACAGGTCTTTATCTATCTCCATCATGAGCTCATCTACTCATACGACTTTTATTTTTTGTTTGTTTTCTTTGAGTCTTTTTTTGTGGGTTTCTACGAGTGACTTTATGATAGGAGGGAGATTTTCTTCTTTGAGGTCAAGCTCTAAGTTTTGGTTTTCAAAGCTTTCATACTGCATGATAGTATTTACAAGCGTGATGAGTCTCTTCATCTCATCAGTGATGGAAGCGAGGTTTTTTTCATTGAGCTTTATTACTCAGTCGGAGATTCATTCGAGATAGCATTGTATCGAAGTGATAGGAGTCTTGAGCTCATGACTGATATCTGCTAGGAGTCTACTTCTAATAGTTTGTTGTACGTTGAGTTTTTTATTGAGACCATTTATGGCTTTTATAAGGAGACCAATCTCATCTTTTCATTCGTACTTGATTTCTTCTGAATCTCTTCATGGACGTAGTCTTTTTATCTTTCCCGTAACTTCTTTGATTGGGAGTATAGTTTTTTTGGTAAATATAAATATCCCTCAGATAATAAGGAGAATTGAAAATATATTGGTAAAGACAATTGATCTTGAAAGTTTTCTTAAAAATTGGTATTCTGAAGACTTTCTATCTTGGAGGCTTCACAGAACTTTTTCAAAACTATTACTTGGTATGATTTCTTCTATATACTTAGGGGTTACTCAGCTTTTTACCAGATAGTTTATAACTATGTCAGTGTTTGATTGATTCTCTAGTGGTATCTCTCAGCCATTATCTTCTAAGAGTTCAAAGAAGTCTATTTCAGCATCATTAAAGATATTATCTATATCATCTATAGTTTGTTTTTCTATGATTTCATTTACATACTCTATCGTGATTTTATCTTTTGCTTGAATTTTTTCTGCTATATAGCTTTTGGTATAGGTGGTATAAAAAGCTGAAAAAGCCACTAAGTTAATAACGGCTATCAGTATAATACTTCCAACAAGTACAAAAATAAATTTTCTCGATAATGACACGGTAAATATTTAATTATTAAGTCTATATCATTGACCTCTTACGGTGAGGATAATATCTTTTCCTCAAATCTTTTTTCTGAGATTTTTGATATGTGTATCTATGGTTCTATCATAGATATATTTTTCATATCAAATAACTTCGGTCATGATAGTTTCTCTCGTTACTACTTTTCAGTTTTCTTCTATGATTTTTTTGAGTATATCGTATTCATTTTTTGTAGTTCAGACCTTATTTCCATCTACTTTTACTATCATTTTCTCTGTATCTATTTCTATGTTTTTAAATACGAGTTTTCCTTGATCATCCTCTTCGTCTTTTGATCTCCTGAGTATAGAGCTGATTCTCGCTGAGAGCTCTCTCGGAGAAAATGGCTTTTCTATATAATCATCTGCTCATACTTCAAAACCTGCTATCTTGTCTAGCTCTGAGGTCTTGGCAGTCAGCATGATGATAGGGAGTCCTGAGGTTTCTCTGAGCTCTTTGCAGATTTCTATTCCACTTTTTTTGGGGAGATTTATATCGAGTATGACGAGGTCAGGTTTTTCTTCAGATATTCTCTCTATTGCTTTTTCTCAGGTATGATGAAGCACGACTTTAAAGTCAGAGTTCTCAAGATATAGCTTGAGGGACTCAGATATTCCTACATCATCTTCTACGATAAATATTTTTTTCATGCATTAGTATTTCATATAAATATTTCCTATATTTTAGCCGAGAATATCTATTTTACAAGATTATAATAATTCTTTAAATATATCAGTACTATCCAGCTCTTCCCAAGATACATCATCTCTTCCAAAATGTCAGTATGTTGCAGTTTTTCAGTATATAGGTTTTTTTAGGTCGAGTTTTTGTATGATTCCATTAGGAGAGAGATCAAAGTTATCCTTTACGGCTTTTACTATGCTTTCTTTTGAAACTTTTTCTGTATCAAAGGTATTTATATATATACTCACTGGATCAGCGACTCAAATAGCGTATCAGAGCTGTATCTCACATCTATCACATACTCATGAAGCTACTATGTTTTTTGCTAAGTATCTGGCTATGTAGGCTCCACTTCTATCTACTTTTGAAGGATCTTTTCCTGAAAATGCTCATCCTCAGTGTCTTCCGATACCACCGTATGTATCTATGATTATCTTTCTACCAGTGAGTCCACAATCTCACTTTGGTCACCCGATTACAAACTTGCCCGTTGGATTTATGTGTAGGATAGTGTCTTCATCAATCAAATCTCATAATTCATGGTCTATGACATGCTGTTTTATTCATTTTTGTAGCTCCTCTAAAGAAACTGATGATTTATGTTGATTTGATATCACTATCGTATCTATTCTGATGAGCGTATCGTTTTCATATTCTACGGTTACTTGTGTCTTTCCATCTGGGAGTAGGTAGTCGAGAATTCCTTTTTTTCTTACCACTTCGAGTCTTCTCGATAACTTATGAGCGAGGTATATAGGAGTTGGCATATAGGCATCATTTTCATGACTTGCATATCCAAACATGATTCATTGGTCTCATGCTCATCCTGTATCTACTCCTTGAGCGATATCAGGAGACTGTGAGTTGATAAGGATTTGTACCGATACATCATCTGCGCTAAATCCAGCCTCCAGATTATCATAGCCTATATCTCTCACTACTTTTCTGGCTATATCCTGAAAATTTACCCACGCGTCAGTAGTGATCTCACCACTCACTACTATAGTCCCAGTAGTTACGAGACACTCGCAGGCCACTCTCGAGTTTGGATCCTCAGCGAGACATGCATCGAGGATAGCATCACTTATCTGATCACAGATTTTATCTGGATGACCAGAAGTTACTGATTCAGATGTTATATATTGTTTCATGTTATATATATTAAAAAATATTAATACATTCCATTTTTCCTGAGCTCCCTCTCAATCTCTCCCAGAGGGAGAGAAGAAGCTTCAAGTATCGATTTAGTTATATTAAAAAAAATCTTTCCCGCAGTTTGCAGAAAAGATTTCATTCAAAAGTTTGTTTTGTTTGTATCGATATCTTTTCCCAGTAGGGTAGGATGGAGCACCTTTCCTCTATTTTGAGTTGGTTGCTGGAGTGGTCAATGAGCCTATTTCTCTCTCACTCGCTCTGGATATGTACACAGGATTATAACGATATTTCGAGGAATGCAAGGATTTAGTTGATCTCCCACTTATAATCTATTCCATCACTCCAAAAGTTTATTTCTTCATTAGGATGGATATATGGAAAATCATATTCTGTTTCTCTAGATCAAAATACTGATACATTAGGATAATAAGCGACTTCTGTCATGCTATGATCAAAAGGAGCTAAAACGTGGGTAATAGCTATTTTAATATCTTGTAATATATCTGGTTTGATAGGTTTATCATTGGAATATGCAATATTTTTAATATATCTCATATCTTTTCATTTTATACTTATCCCATCTCTAGGTGTTATTCCAAATGTATTAGCATACGTTCACATGCCTGATCAGTTTCACATCTTCCAATTCGCAATTTCTTTTTTTCTAAACGCTCTTACTTGTAATATATATACTTGATTTCATTTACATGCGATTTCAAGTTGTAAAGATATATCATCACATAAAAGTCATGTTTTTATTATTTCTTCATAGATTCAAACTAATTTTTTTAATGGGTATGCAACAGCTCATGGGGCTATTTGTCAATTTAGGTACATCGATGGCATTGTACTACTCGTCGTCCATTCTCACTCTTTTTCATACTGCCTTCAAGAGAATATGAATTTCCCTGGAATGTTAGGATGTTCTAACATGGTTCAGTAATTCCAATCAGGTCACAAATCCTCTTGTATATATAATCAGGTTTTATCAAATCACCTTAAATTATTTTTTCTTATGAAATCTTTGTAATATTTTTCTCTTTCTAGGAATCTCTTTCATAGGGGTTTAGTTTTAGCTTCTTTTAATTCTTTTTCTTTTTCATCTACTTCTTCTTGAGTTGAGCATATATTATTTATTTCTTCATCTAGTTCATAGTCTAACCCCATATAATAATAGTTGCTATAATAGTGAGGTATATCTATTTCTTTAAGTTCAGCTATGATATCTCATATATCTGCACTTGTTTTATCCTTTATAAAGATCTTTATTTCCTTATAAAGTTCTTCCATTCTGTTTTCTGTTCAAAGAACATTTTGTGTGAATTTTTTACTCCTTTCTTCATCCACGCGTTGAGAATAAGGAAAATATATGTGGTTATCAAAGATGTAATTTGGATTAGATTTAAATATATCTAATATCCTTAGTATTGCAGCCATCGTACAATAAGCAGAGACTTCTCAATCTCAAAAACTTTCATCAACATCATCTATGAAATTAAAAATAAAAGCATATTTTATTTTTAACTCTTCGAGTTTCTTTTTTTCATTATTAGCTAGTTCTTTTCTTTTTAATTCTTTTTGATCCTCAGATAGAATGTTGCTCTTCATTTTTTCTAGCTCTATTTCTAGCATTTTTACTTCACTTGTATCTTGCTCTGTGCTTAGATTGTCTATGGCTCAGATTAAAGCAACAGCATCATCAGGATGGGTATTTCTTTCTATTATTTCTGTGGTACTCCATTTATTATCAGAAATAACTCTTATAATATTTTCTGGAGTTATTTTCTCAAAAGGAAGATATTCTCATGGAAGTATGGATTCTTTCAATTTTGGATTTATGGCACATAAATACATTAACAAACCAGCTTTTCATCAAAATTCTTCTGTGAATTCTAATGCTTGAGGAGAGAATGTTTCATGTAATTTTAGTATTGGCATATCTAGAATAGGCTTATATATATTTTTTATATAATAAAATTATTTTATATAAAGTCAATAAAATAAGAAAAAAGTCCTATTTTCTCTTGCCTTTTGCTTATTTTTTCATAAAATCTGCACGAATTTATATAAATAATATGTAGAACCATGGCTTTTGGACCAAAAAAGAAAACTTCGAAATCTAGATCAAGAAGAAGAACAAGTAACTGGATAAACCTAACAGCTCTCAAGCTAAAAAACAGAGTTGCTCTCAACGCTGAGAAAACAGGCCTTTCTCACTTTATCGATGAAAACGGTATGTACAAAGGTGAACAACTTCTCAAGAAAAAAACTAAAGCTAAAAAAACAACTAGAATATAAAATATAATAAATAAATTTTAAGCTTCTGCTTCAGATTTATAAAAACTTTCGAACACGTACTTTTCGTACGTTTATCTCAAGTATTTTATATCTTCATTGAATCTCCTAAATTTCTTAAATTATATTTAGATTCAATTAAATTGCTCCTTACCATGACTCAAAAACCAACCAAGGCTTCTAGAAAAAAAACCAGAAAGTTTTTATTTCAGAAAGTATTTGCTCGCTCTTTTACAGATGTCGACGAAATACTTTTTCAGAAGTCTTTTTTTGATGAAATTTTTACGTTTGAAATCGATAAACCATATATGGATGAGATGTATAAGCTCATCATAGAAAAGGAATCAGATCTCATAGCTATCATAGAGAAATACGCTCCAAAGTTTGATATAAAATCTATGAATATAACAGCTGTAATAGCGCTATTTATAGGACTTACAGAGATGCTGTATCTCAAGGAAGAGATACCGATGAAGGTCTCTATCAATGAAGCTGTTGAGATGGCCAAGGTCTACTCAAGCGACTCATCAAAGAAAATAGTAAATGGTATACTGAATAATTTCTACAAAGATATAGAAAATTATACAGCACCAGACTCCTCTGATATATCATCTAATTTTTCATTTTTCTCTCATAGTTCCACTCATAAAGCCTTGTAAAAAAAGGCTTTTTTTATATAATTTTTATATCCGGAATATTGATACATATAGATGAATACTTGTTCGTTTATATTTATGAGTTTTTTGGCTATTTATAAATAAAAATCATCAAGTGGTCATAAGAAAAAAAGCCGAAGATAATCAGGAGCTGGTTATGAAGATTCAGAGATTTCTCGATACACTTAGTATCGCTTACAATAATCCTTCGAGTTATGTACTTGCTTTTGTGCATAGATCGATAGTAAATGAAAAATCAGACTTTACTCCTGAGCACAATGAAAGACTCGAGTTTTTGTGAGATGCAGTACTAGAACTTGCTATTACCGAGAATCTATTTACAGACTTTCCAGATAAACAAGAGTGAGATCTCACAGATATGAGAAGCGCTCTCGTGAGAGGAAAAAACCTGGCTGTAGTTGCAAAAAAGCTCTGACTTCAAGAGCATCTATTTCTATGAAAATGAGAAGAGTTATCAGGATGAAGAGAAAATGAGTATATATTGGCAAATACCGTAGAATCATTTCTCTGAGCTCTCTATCTGGATGCTGGGATGCAAGAAGCAAAAAAGTTCGTAGATACGTATATATATACTACGCTCGACAATATCCTCAAGCATAATCTCTTTAAAGACTTCAAGACGCTTATACAGGAATACGCTCAGGCTGAATATGACATAACTCCTACCTATAAAGTTCTCGATGAATCAGGTCCAGACCATGATAAGACCTTTTTGGTATGAGTATATCTCTGAGAAAAAGAAGTTGGGCAATGAACAGGTTCGAGTAAGAAAAAAGCTCAGGAGAATGCTGCAGAAAAGTGATACATGTCTATGACACAATAATTTTTAAAACATACATATGAATATTCTTATTTTATGAATCATAATGTTTCTAGATATCATCTATTATCTCGTGATTTTTGATGTAATTTTATCTTGGGTAGCATTGACTGGCCTTAGATTTAGACCAAAAATTATATCAGATATACTTAGGCCAGTATATACATTTGTGAAAAAAATGATTCCAACGACTTTTGGATGACTAGATTTTACTCCTATCGTTATCATACTGCTTATCGCATTTCTCAAAGGAGCACTTTTAGTAGCTTTTCCTGAGTCAGCAGCCTATATTAATAGCTTTATACAAAGATAATGAAACAAGTTGATTATAAATTATTTTTTTCAGTGCTTTTTCTCGTCATTTTTTGAATGATAATGATCAGCTCTGTTTCAGTGTATTCGTCTTTTAGGGTTACGGATATCATGGCAAAGAGATGATTTATAGAAGAAGCGTATAATCACTTTTATGTACTGAGAAATATTTCTCATGTTATCATTTCTATGATTATACTTGGGATAGTAGTAAAAGTGCCTTATAAGTTCTTTGAAAAATATTCTAAGTATTTCTTTTTAGTCACGATTGTAGGGCTTGTAGTAGTGCTGCTTGTATGAACAAGTCTCAATGGTGCGAGATGATGGATATCTATCCCATGAATACCGTTTACCATTCAACCGACAGAGTTTCTCAAGTTTACTCTGATTATCTATCTTGCATACTTTTTTAAGAGATATAAAGCAAAACTTCATACATTTTCAGACGGATTTCTTCCGTTTGTTTTGATACTCTCCGGGCTTATATTTCTCATAGGTTCTCAGCCAGATTTTGGAACTATTATGGTTATTATACCTATATCTTTTATCATGTTTTTTATGGCTGGGTGAAACGTGAGATATCTCATCACTTTTATGATGCTAGGTATGGTGCTTTCTTCATCAGTATACTTTGCTGGTAAATACGATAAGACGATACCAGAAGATAGAAATAAGCTTTCATATATAACTGATAGAATCGATAACTTTCTCGCAGATCCAGAGGAAATCATCAAAAATAAAACCATAAACTATCAAACTGAACAAGCTCTCATAGCGATATGAAGCTGAGGATTCAATGGTCTTGGGTTTGGGAAGTCTATTCAAAAATTTGGGTATTTACCAGAGGTGCAATGAGATTTTATATTTTCAGTGATAGTTGAAGAGCTTTGATTTATCTGAGCGCTCGGTATACTCTCGCTCTATCTCTATATAGGATCGAGATGACTTTATATCTATAGGCATGTAAAAGATCTCTTTGCAAAATACGTAGCCATATGAGTTTCATCCTGGATACTCATACAAGCTTTTATCAATATATGAGTAAATCTCAATATCGTTCCTCTTACAGGTATTACGCTTCCATTTGTAAGCTACTGATGATCGAGTTTACTTTCTCTGAGTCTCTGACTTGCACTCCTGCTCGCTATCTCTAGAAACATAGAGCACGATACGCATGCATATAGAAAAGATAGAAAAAAACGTCTGAACTTCATAAAAAAATCTCTATGAAACTAACTCCAGCTATGAAACAATACTATGATATCAAGGAGCAGTATAAAGATGCTATCCTGTTTTTTAGGATGGGGGATTTCTATGAGATGTTTGCTGAGGATGCAAATATCGCTCATAGAGTGCTCGGCATAGCTGTGACATCAAGAAATAAAAATGCAGCAGAGCCGATACCACTGGCTGGTATACCGTATCACGCTAAGGAAAAGTACTTGCCACTTCTCGTATGAGCTTGATATAAAGTCGCTATCGCTGAACAAGTCTCTGACCCTAAACTTAAGTGAATCGTAAAGAGGGAAGTAGTGAGGGTAGTGACTCCAGCGACTCTGGATCTCGAGTGAGAATGATATGCAAATATTCAATCTTCAAATTATTTGGTTTCGGTCGTATTTGAGGATGATATATATGGACTGAGCTTTTTAGATATTACTACAAATGCATGGATATGTAGTGAGTTTACTGATTTTGATTCTTTAGCTTCAGAAGTGTACAAGATATCTCCATCTGAAGTGATACTCTCAAAGAATCTCTTTGA
Organism: uncultured Candidatus Altimarinota bacterium; assembly: GCA_937999345.1. Lineage (GTDB taxonomy): Bacteria > Patescibacteriota > Gracilibacteria > BD1-5 > UBA6164 > CALLBL01. The sequence goes on from CALLBL010000027.1 coordinate 46,421, forward strand.
TGATGAACAGATAAAAAATATTTTTTCAAAAAAATATTCACTCAATATTTATTTCTTTGAACTTCAGGATAAACCTGCAAAGGTCTTAAAAGAGCATTTTTGAGTCAAAAACCTAGAATGATTTTGAATAGAAAATAAGTCATGAGCTCAAACAGCAGCAGCTCAGGTGATTTGATATCTAAAGATGAATCAAAAATCTGATTTATGATTCCTAGATAGTCTATCTTATGAATCATTTAGTGATTTCTTGGATTTAGATGAGACTACTATTCGTAGTTTGGATCTTATATACAATATGTCTACCAAATCTGCCAAGCTCGGTACGCTCTTTGGAGTACTCGATGACACCAAAACTTCTATGTGAACCAGATATCTCAGAGATCAGATACTCTATCCACTTCAGGATATAAAGGAAATAAAAAAAAGACAATCATATATAGAGGAGTTTTATAAAAATCCTGTACTCTTAGATAGAGTACAGCAAAAACTCAAAAGAGTATCTGATATAGATGCTATTCTCAATAGGCTTGCTCTCTGAAGAGCTGGAGTAAAGGACCTCACCCATCTCAAGAAATCGCTTCAAGCTATTCAGGAGGTGATAGCTCTTATAAAATCTGATGGAAGCAAGAAGCTTCAAGATATTTTCTCAGCAAAAAACTAGATATGATATACGTATTTACATGAAATAATGATTTTCTCATCAGAGAAAAAACAAAAAAATGGAAAGACCTCTTTGCTGAAAAACATTGAGATTTTAATCTCGTTCATATAAAAGATATAGATGAAGTAGATGGGAATTTTCTCAGTGAGAACCTACTGGCTCAGAGTTTTTTCGCTTGAAAAAAACTCCTGATTATAGATGGACTTCCAGCCTCTACTTCTAATAAATCAAAAACTACAGGAGAAAAACAGGATTATCTCCTCAGTGTTTTAGATAAAATACCAGATGATAATATAGTTCTTTTTTCATCTGCTTCACCTGATAAAAGATCAAAGTTTTATAAAGAGCTGATGAAAAAAGCTGATAAAGTAGAAGAGTTTAATACAGCGAGTGATGATGATATCGTAACTCATCTATCAAAGAAATTCCATAATAAAGCGTCGAGATGAGCTATAAATACTCTTGTAAGATATAAATGAGGAAATATGGAGAAATCTATGCAAGAGCTTGAAAAGCTCCTCATAACGCAGGATTTTATAGAAGAAATAAGTATAAAAGAGCATATATCACCAGAGCTTGATGAGAGTATATTTACACTGATAGATCATCTCATGAATCTCAGAAGCAAAGAACTCTTTGAATGAATAGAGATTATTCTAGAAAATACAAATATGTATTTATTTTATAATTCACTTCTGGCAAACCTCAGAGTAAATATGTATATTTATCATCTAAAAAATCAGTGAATCTCTGATATGAGGATATGAAATATACTCAATCTCTGAAGAAGAAGCTTTCTTGTAGGGAAGAGGTATAAGATTAAATTTGACAAATTAAATAAATTGTATATAAATTTAATCAATCTTGATAAAAAGATGAAGTCAGGAAAGATGATTTGAAATGATGATCAGGCTTTCAAAACTGAATTACAAACTATTTTACTACAATTATTTTAGAATATTTAGCATGACAACATTAGATTGAAATGATGGTATATCAGAAGATGTTAAATGAAATAATCTTATTGCTTCTTCAAATCCTTTAAATAGTATTGTTAATTTTGCAAAATGACTTGTAAGCAACTCCTTATGAGCAAAATTAGATTCTAAAGCCCCTTTAGCAAAAAAGCTCAAATCAAATATAATTAGTTTTCCACCACCATTTCCTAATGATAATCTAAAACATATCAATACTTGATGAGAAGTTATTAATCTTATTTCGGATGAATCGTGATTCTTAGATATTGAACATTCAAATCACATTAGAAAGCTTATTATTAGTGAATCATGAAGAGAAATACTTATTTTATTGCTTAATAAAATTTCAGAACAAGTTCCAAGAAATGATTTTAGTTATGATTCTTTAGGGCAACATCTCAATGTTTTTTCACAATCATCTCTGGAAATACATAGTAATACTTACGATTCACTATTTTCTGTTTTGAGATTCTTAAGAACTTTAGACTCAAGTTATATATTTTTTACTGAATGAGATAAAATCATGTCTGAAATAAAAAGAATTATCTTTGAAAATAATCTAAATCCAGATTCTAGTATTTTTAATCCCCTTGAAGAATTTTACTATGCATTTAAATACATACTAGAAACAAACGAAAAGAACAAAATAATACCTATACGAGGTAAAAGTTAATCTAATAGTTCATCTAACTCTCAAAGGCTTGGTCTCAAATCCAAGCTTTTTATATACCTATTTCTGATTTCATCTATAACCTCTCTTGAGTTTTCTATACTTTCTGTAGTGACAAGCCTCTTTCTGTAGTCCCTTACTCATGGGAAGCTTTTGAGGTATTGTACGAGGTGTTTACGTATTTCCAGTGATCATTTTCTTTCTCATTTTACTTCAACGAGTTTGGTAGCGTGAAACTCCATCGTAGAGAGTATTTCTCATAGAGTTGGATGATATATACTGTCTATAAAATTATTGTTATCTATAAGTTCTGATTTCATATCTACATGAGGAGCTCAGAGAAAACACCAAGGGTTCCCAAAGCTTCATCTCCCAATCATAAATCCATCGAGATCTTGTACTTTTTTCATACCATCTTCGTAGTTTATGATATCACCATTACATATGACAGGGACTCATACGTGTTTTTTGAGTTCATATATATTGGTAAAGTCAGCATTCCCTGTATAGGCTTGTTTCGCTGTTCTTCAGTGGATAGTTAGGAGGCTTGCTCCTGCATTTTCCAGTCCTTTTGCAAACTTTATGAGGTCCTGATTTCCATCAAAACTGAGACGAGTTTTTACACTGATGGGGAGTTTTGTTGCTTTATTGAGAGTATCTACTATCTCATAGGCAAGTTCTTCGTTGATAAATAGGCTACTTCCATGTCAGCTTCTCACTACTTTTTTTGCTGGACATCACATGTTTATATCTATACCTGCTACATTGTGACGTTCTATTATTTTTGCTGCTTTTGTAAAGTTCTCAGGATTTTTACCAAAAATCTGTATGACTACAGGTTTTTCCATGTCTTGATGAGGGAGTACGCTATCTGCTAAAAACTGAGAATGAACGAGTCCATCCGCGCTATAAAACTCACTGATGAGATATATGTGGGGAGCAACTCTTTTCATAGTTTGCCTGTAGGCACTATCTCCGTATCCATCCATAGGAGCCAGAAAGCACATTTTTCATTTTGCTGCTTGTTTTGACCAAAAGTCTTTCATGATATTTTTATTAGGTTAATTTTGGTTACAAACTCTAATTCTATAGCTGATTTTGTCAAACAAAATATAGGAATTCTCTCACGTTTATGTTTTAAATATATTTTTTGGTCTATAAAATTTGATATTTATTTAGATAATATGGTATTATAAACATATATACATATACCAATACAAAATATGAGCTTTCCAGATCTAATAAAAGAAAAACAAACATATAGTCTCAGAGTGAAAAACGAACTCAATCTTCCTAAGAAGAATAAGACGAACTGACTGATAGTTTTAAGCAATCAAACACTATCTGATAATCTCATAGAGTGACTCTCAGTTTTAGATGCAAACTTTGTAGTAGTATCAGATACACCACTAGATAAAAAGCTAAAAAATATTAGTGTTGTAAATGAATTATCAGAAGAACTCGACTATGGTTTTGATTTTGTAGTTTGAGATAATGAGCTTTCAAATCTGAATCGTTATTTTGAAAAATGAGTAGTTCCACTCGTGCCAAAAGAAAATCATATGTCATCAATACTCAAGGAATTTAATCCTATGAAGAGCGAAGGAAATAGTTTTCTTTATGATGCTGAAAATAAATGGAGTATATTTTACGCTATTACCAGATATCTGGAAAACTGTAAGTTTCCATATGATAAGAAAAATCTCGTGAAGAATGTGTTTGAGATATAAATTAAAATCAGGATAAAACCTGATTTTTTTTTGACTTCAAAAAGTTTGCTCATAAAGTAGTGAAGTAAAAAACTCAGCATATAACAAAAATATAATGGCAAAAAATCTCGTGATCGTCGAATCACCATCAAAATGAAAGACAATAGAAAAATTTCTCTGACCTGATTATAAAGTAGTAGCATCTATGTGACATATACGTGATCTCCCAAAAAAGAGTCTCGGAGTCGATGTAGATAATAACTTTGCTCCAGAATACTGAGTCAGTGATGACAAGAAAAAAACAGCAGATAGTCTCAAAAAACTCGCAAAAAGTCACAAAGAAGTATGGATAGCAACGGATGAGGATCGTGAATGAGAAGCAATAGGATGGCATATATGTAAAATGCTTGATTTAGATCCAACGACTGTGAAGAGAATAGCATTTCACGAAATCACAAAAAAAGCTATCACAGAAGCTGTAAAAAAACCAAAGCATATCAACATAGATCTCGTAGATGCTCAACAAGCCAGAAGAGTACTCGATAGACTCGTATGATATAAGGTATCTCCAATTCTCTGGAAAAAAATCAGAAAAGGTCTCTCGGCTGGGAGAGTACAATCAGTAGCTGTAAAACTCATCGTAGAAAAAGAAAAAACCATCAAAGCATTCAAACCAGAAGAATCATGGAAGATATCTGTACAACTTTCGCATGGAAAATATACTTTTGCCTCTACACTTTCAAAGATAAATGGAAAAGTAAAAAAACTGAAATCTGAGGAAGATGTGATGAAAGTACTTTCTACTATGTATAGTAGTATAGAAGATATAAAAACATGAGAAAATAAAAGATGATTTATCTCTCTTACCAAGGATGAATCTCTGGATTTTAAACTCGTTGATGCTACGAAAAAAGATTCAAAAAGATCTCCAAAAGCACCATTTACCACTTCTACACTCCAACAAGAAGCAGCAAGAAAGTTTGGGTTTTCAGTAAAGCAGACCATGATGGTTGCTCAAAAACTCTATGAATGAATCGATCTATGAAATGGTGAGAGACAATGACTCATCACCTATATGAGAACAGATAGTGTGCATCTATCTGATGAAGCAAAAGGTGCAGCAAAAACTATGATCGAAAAACTCTATGGAAAAGAGTATCATAAATCAAGAAAGTATAAAACAAAATCAGCTGGTGCTCAGGAAGCTCATGAAGCTATTAGACCAGTTGATATCACTAAGCTCCCAAGCGAGTTTAAAAATGATCTCGATAAAAATCAGCTCAAACTCCTCACTCTTATATGGAATAGAACGGTTTCAAGTCAGATGGAAGACGCTGTAGTAGAAGTAACTACGTTTAACTTTTCTCCAACTTCAGCAGAAAATCAGCTCTGGGTTACTAAGTGAGAGGTGATCAAGTTTGAGGGTTTTATGAAAGTATATATAGAGTGAACAGATGATATCAGTGATGATGAAGAAGATACTTCAGTATTACCAGATCTAAAAGTATGAGATATGCTTACAGGAAAGAGCCTTTCAGCTAACCAAGCATTCTCTCGTCCACCTGCAAGATATACAGAAGCTTCACTAGTAAAAAAACTTGAACAAGAATGAATCGGTAGACCATCTACCTATGCCCCTACTATATCTACTATCATAGATAGAGGATATATAGAGAAAGACAAGAGATACCTAGCTCCAACCGATACTGCCTTTACTGTGACAGAATTTCTTGAAAAATACTTTGAGAAAATGATGGACTACAAATTTACATCTATCGTAGAACAAGATTTTGATAAAATCGCTGCGTGAGATGAAAAGTATGAAACTATGCTTGGGAGATTTTGGGATGGAACACTAAAAAAAGACTTGCTGAAAGCAGATGAAAATGCTGAAAAAGTAGTAGAAAAAGTAGGGAAACCATGTCCTAAGTGTGGAGAAGATCTTGTATTTAAATACTCAAAAGGTGGGAAGTTTATAGGATGTAGCTGATATCCAGAGTGTAAACATATCGATCAACCAGAAGAAGAAAAAAATGCTCTCGACGCGCTCAAAGCAAAATATGAATGAAAACCATGTCCAGATGGAGTTGAATGAACTATCGTAGTAAAAACTGGGAGATACGGACCATTTTTAGCATCGAGTGAATATCCAAAAGTGAAATGGATAGGAAAGATAAAAACAGATAAAGAAGAAATCCTTGAAGCTATACTTGCTGAAAAATGACTCCTCGTAGATGAAGAAACAGGGGAAGAGATGGTAGTAAAAAACTCGAGAAGATGACCATTTCTCGCTGCAAAGAACTACCCAGCTGTAAAGATAGCAAAAAATATCCCAAAAGATGTGTGGGCAGAAGTAAATGCGAAGCTAGCTGAGAAGGCTGAAGCTCAAGAAGCTTAAGAATATCTATTCCTTCCGTCCTTCGGACACCTTCCTTTTCAAAAAGGAAGGTTTTTTGAAGTTATTCTCAGAGTGGCTGCATAACTTTTCCAATAAAATTACTAGTAAGTAAAAAGAAGAGTATTCCAGCGACACATCCAAATGCGTGCCCAGCAAAACTAATCCCAGGATAAAATCCGATAGCGAGGTTTACTATGATAGCTGTTATTCATCATTTATACTCGATATTTCCTCTCTGCCAGAGCGCAAGTGTATAGTATGTGAGTACTGCGAGACAGAATCAGCTAATTCCGATCGTATTCCCAGCACTCATAGCTGTGAGTCAAAGTCATATGACTACAGCTGTAAATATAAAAAATATTATATATTTTTTAGTTCATAATAGATTTTCAACCTGATTTCCAAATAAATATACAAAAAGACTATTAAAAGCCAGATGCATCAAACCTCAATGGAGAAAGTTAGAAGTAAATATCTGAGTGATAAATATATGATAGATTCATCTATCTAGGAAATAGCTATTCATCCCGAGTTGAAATATAGGCTGATAGAAAAATGATATAGCAGTAAATACTACTGATATGTATATGAGTATGTTTGAAATTGAAAATGTTTTAAAACGTGGGAACATATAAAAAAGTTATACTATCAATATTTACATTTATAGTATAACTTAAAGTATCTTGGTCAATTTTTTATTTTGTTAAGTAGGCTTGATATTGTTCTTCATTCATTGTTTCTCAACTTTGCTTTATATGTATGTGAGGAACTCAATTAACTTCTTGTATTTCTAAGTTATTTTGTCACTGTACATAGATTGCTTCTATTATTCATGTAGTGCTAATTTGTGTTTTTATTAATCTTGTCTCTTTATTTGCTATTTGTACCTGCATGATTCCACCAAACTCACTATAAATTTTTCATGTATCTACGATTGTCTCAGGTATTGCTTCTTCTCATTCTATACGATTTCACGTCCTAGAAGCATTTTTAAGTACTATTCGATTATGGCATAAATCCAATATGAGTAGAGATTTTTCTGAATTATACCAAATTCAATATAATACTTCTTCATTATAATACATCGCAGATTCTGATTTCTTTTCTTGATTTTCTAATGTAGCGAGTCTACGTCTTGTGTTTACATTTGTTAAAATATCTTCTCAAGTAAGTTTTTCTGCTGGCATGTTTGATGTATAATAAAATAATTATTTTTATATTAATTACTAATTTTTGTTTGTCAATCTTAACCTCCAATAAAACAATCCTCCTACAAGTACCATAGGTATAGAGAGAAGTGTACCAGTAGATATAAATCCAAAGAGTAGGCCTATGTGACTGTCTGGTTGCCTAAAAAAGAGTTCTACAAAGATTCTGAATACTCAGTATCAAACGAGAAATAGCGATGCTATCTGCCCATCAAATCTATGTCCCCCTCTCTTGTAAAGAGAGGGGTTAGGGGTGAGTTGAGTAGCTTTGAGAGAGTTAAGGGGTGAGTTGTACACATAGAAAAGTATGATAAATAAAACGAGTCACTCTAGAAGTGCTTCCAGTAGAGGAGATGGAAAGTATCATGTTCATCATATGTATACAGCGAGAGGACCAGTATATCCTGAAAATCATAAAAGCTCTGAGTTTATATAGTTTCAGATTCTTCAGAAAAATAAGCCAATAGGAATAACAAGAGTGATATGATCTGCTACTTTGAGAAATGGTATTTTGTATTTTTTAGAAAATAGATACATAGATCCAACCACTCAGAGTACTCATCAGTGAAAGCTCATTCATCCTTGCCATACCTTGAGTATATCTAGTATGTTTTGCGTATAGTAAGCGAAGTCATAAAAGAGTATATATCATAACCTTCATCATATAACGACTCAGAAAAATATATAGAGAAGCAAATCATCAAGGTATTTTGCTTCTATTTTTCCATATCTTTTTAAAAAGAAGTATCAAATCAAAAATGATAATCCATACATAAGTCCATAGTATGTAGGGCTTATTTGAAATCAGAGAATATTTATACTAAAAATGCTCAATTTATGTATTTATAAATAAATAATATAAAAAGTAAAGTAATGTATTTTTTGTTTATATATGTGGATTAGAATCGATATTTTATATTAATTTAATATTAAATATGCAAAATACTTGACAATATATTAATTATATTGCATTATTTAATTACGAGAAATAACTACACACACAAAATACTAAATGTCAAATATTCTATTCTTACCACTTATACAGGTAAGTATAAGAAAAAAAAGCATTTAAAAAATTATTTCTTAATAGATTTTATGTATACAAATACAAAAATAAAAGTGCTTACATGATTTTTCCTTGCAATGTTTGCTATATTTAGCCTTATGCCTGAGGTATTTGCAGGAACAAAAATAGTGTATCCACTAAAAGAAATCTCAAAACTTGAGTGTAGATTTCAAAAATTTAGCGATTTATGATCAAACTGTAAACAGGATTTACCAATCTTGAATACGAAAGATTATAAAAAATACGCAACACAAAATGGAGGGTATAATGACTATACCAGAATATATACGGTACTATGGGGATCGAGTTATAAATACGGTTGGGATGTATGATACGGATGACATCAATGAACTGATATAGC
>CALLBL010000028.1 GCA_937999345.1 uncultured Candidatus Altimarinota bacterium
TTTTCCATATTTTTTTATTACAATTCCTATCTTGTATTCTTTCCTTTGTACTCAAAGGAAAGAAGAGCTACAAGTTTTGCTCTATATTTTTTAGTACATTTTTTATATTTATTTTTATTTCTTTGTTTGTAAATCTTAGGACTTTATATCATCTTTTTTTCAATAACAATTCTTTTTCTTTATCAAGAGCTAATACCTCTGGAATATTATGTATACTTCAATCAATTTCGATGATAAGTTTTTCTTGTAAGCAGACAAAGTCAGCTATTATATATCTTGGGAAGTTGTTATCTTCAAAATAAAGAAAAATTGGTTTTTGTTTTTGGAATTCTTTTCAGTTTATTTTTCATCTCCTTATTTCTTCCCATAAAGTTTTTTCTGCAGAAGTCATATTTTTCCTCAATTCTCTTGCTGCTTGTTTTATTATATCTGGTACTTTCATACATATTATTTCAAGAATTAATAATGTAGCTTTCTCTTCCTTTTTTGTAAAAGGAGGAGATACAGAGGAGGAATAATTTTAGTTTTATGTCATTTCGGACAAAATATTAATATCATCTTTTATTATTTCTTTAGCTTATAAAATCTTTCGTATTTTTCTGACTTTGCATGTTTATCAAACCATTCGATCATTTCCGTGTCTTCTGGAAAGTAAAAGATATTTGGAACTCCAGCTCAGATGCGAACTATCTGTCCTGGGACTACCATAGTTTTTATATCATCATCTCAGTCATGGGTGGTAACTTCTGCTGTTCAGCTCATTATAAGGAAGTGCTTATCTACATCGTATATCTTTCACCCTCTGTATTTACCAGCTTTGGTAAAGATGTTGTAGATTTTATGTTTTTTTAAATCTATGTTGTAGAGCATTCAGGCATCTGTTAATTTCATGTATACCTAATTATTATATAAGTCATCATGCTCTTTTTGTCTTCTTTGTTTTTGCACTGCTTTTATTTCTTCCCATGATGCTAGTTCATCGCGTGATTGTACGTAGTCTATTCTCTCTGAGAACTTTTTATAAGCTCTTTCAAATACTTTTTCTCTAGTGATGAGTCACTCTTTTTCCAGTGCTATGAGTACCATCATGAGATCCCAAAATACATCACCAAGCTCGTCTTCTAGATATACTGAGTTATTTTTCTTTATTTCAGCTTTTGCCTCATCTATTTCTTCATAGAGTCCATTCAGGAAAGTCGTATGGTCTACATACCATCCATTATCCATATTTATCAGATAATCGATTCTCTTTTCTGAGAGTTTGAGTATTTTTTCTATGTTTTTCATCATGAGTGTATAGAAAAATAAAAAGCACACACATCTAAAAACTATTTACTAGTTTGCAGATATATATGCTTTCGGTCCTGATAGTTTCAGGAAGTTACCACCTAAAGCGAGTACTCTATTTATTTTGTTGACGGAGGTAAGTCTCCGAGAAGTTCTACTATTCCTATTATAATCTCCCCTTAATAGGGGGAGATGCCCGAAGGGCAGAGGGGGTTCTTCTTCCAGCTCGTCAGGGGATAACTGACTCAAATGCTTTTTGTACTTTTATTGTAAGGAAAACTCTCTATTCTCAAACTTTTTCTAATATCTTTTTTAGGGAACTATACTTCTCACTAAAAAATCTATTTCCAGTTATCGTATTTTTGATAAATATATCATCATAATAGCTTGAATCTTTATCCCATAAATCTGGAAGTTTTGAGAGTCATTTTTTATAGTAATCCATAGCCACTTCTTGTTGAAACATACTTTCAAAAATCTCAGCACAATAGAAATAATTCTCAGCAGTAGGGAACTTATCTGTAAAATCTTGGCATGTTTCTTTTAGATTCTGCGACCCGATTATTTTTGTTTGATAGTATTTTTTTGATTCATATTTTTCTAAGCCTATTCCTATATTTATATTTTGTTTCATATATTGATATGTAGCATGATACGGAAAGATTTGGCTTGCTTCCTGAATTCATCATTTGCTATACTCAATCTCAGCTTGATAAAACTGGTATGAGAAGTATCATCAAACTATAGAAACTAAACATATGCTTATGAAAGAAATAAAACCAAATACACTTTTAGCCATAGTGTACGCTGTACTTTTTTTGTGAGTGGCTATCGCTATAATCAGTGCTAAGATGCTGTAGTGAACTACTGATGGGAAGTTGAATATCGTGAATAAAAAAAACAGTACAAAAGACTCTTTATACGGAGTCTTTTTTATATGACTCCATCATACTGTGAGTACGTATAAAAATACTCAGAGTCACAATAAACCAGTATGATACCATATGTTGAGTAGCAGATTGTGAGGCCTATCTGCTGTATATCCAAAGTTTTCATAGATATATACATATGGAGATTTTGCTGTATCAAAAGTCAGCACAAGCGTCTCAAATCCAGAGCCAAATACAAGAGTCTTAAAATCAGAAAATATAATCGGTATAACAGTATCCCACAGAGCAAAACGAGATAAAAACGAGTGGAGCTTGGGAAATCATATATCTGAAAATATGAAAAATGATACTCCTATTATTGTGAGTATCGCTACACTTAACATCGTTTGTTTTTTGCTCTTTTGGAAAAAATATAGGTTATACAAGGCAAAGAGAGAAATCCCCAAGACTGATTTAGTGAGGAGTAAACATGCAACAGATAGCACGGTAAATCATAGGTACAAATGAGAAAATCTATGAGCTAGTTTTTTATAGAGGAGAGGAATGATGATGAGCAGATAGAGTGCTAGATAGTTTGGATGTCCTAGGGTCGATATGGCTCTATTGCTCAGTTCTCAGTAATCAAATGATGGAAATCAGAACTGCCGTATCCCTAGAAATGCTACTAAGAATGATGAAAGTAATATAGTTTTGATACACTTTTTATGAAAGTGATGGTTTTGATTTGAGAGCACTATAAAGAGTCATATAAGATTTATAAAGAAAAATGCTCAATGTCACTTGCTAGATCATCCAAATAGGGAAGTGATAGGAGATATAGAAAAAAGTGTAGAGACTACAACGATTCATAGTGCTAGATATACAGGTAGTCATATATAGATTTTTTTCTTACGTAAGATTTTATCAATAACAAAGAAAGTGGATATAAACGAACAAAGTATGTTAAATAGTATTACTTTTGTAAATTCATAGTTTCCATTTACCACTATATCTAGACTGATTCAAAACATACCTCCTAGCTGAGAGTGAGCGAGAGGGATAGACAGAAATAGAAGGAGAATTAAGATTTTATATATTATTGACAATTTATATTTATTACTATAATAATTTCACTAATTAAGCTTATTTTAAGGTTTTTCTTTAGGATGGCAATAACTTAAATATTTAAAATAATAAATTATGTCTTTAACATCAATGGATTGGAATAATGATGAATCAAGAGCAAGAAGATTGAGAATTAATTCGGACTTAAGGCAGCTTAAAGAAGCACCATCAACTATGCTGGATTGAACCTGACCTGATAATACTTTTAATCCAGCAGAAAAAATTTCAGATATCATTTCAAATAATTAATTTACGTTAAAAAGCTCATCAGAATAATTCTAATGAGCTTTTTAAGAAATTATATTTCTTTTACCATATACTCTCCCTCGAGATGGTATCATCTTTTTACGTAGTATGGACGAACTCATACTCATGCTATGACTGCCATTTTTTTGATCCCGTATGTTTTTGCTATTTCTTCTGCTCTAGCTATGAGACGCTTTCCAAATCCGATATGTTGTCCGAAAGTACTTCATTTCTCCCCGATAGAGAGCTGATCTCAGAAAGTATGTATTTCTCTGATGATAGCTGTGTCTTGTAGTTCTGGGATGAAGTGCTTTTCTCCAGAGAAGTGCTGACTTGGTATTCTGAGTCTGAGTAAACTAAAGATAGTTCTATCCTCTGGGTCTTCAAAGGTAAGGAAATGTTCCACTCACTCGTTTGCCTTATAATCTATTTCGTGAAGAGTAGCATTTTTAGGATCATTTTTCTTTTCTTTGATTTCTCTTGAGCGTATTTCTGTGAGGACTCTTCACTCTTTTTTGAGTTTTTGCTCTACGATTTGTCTCAGGTTACTGAGCGTAGATCACTCTAGTATCATCTCAGCTGGTATATCTCTGTAGGTCCTGTTGATTCTTACATACTCTGGTACGAGCATCTCAAGGTCAGCCATAAGGTCTATCAGTGTCTCGTCATCATAGGCTGTAAATCATCATTCTTTCCAGATATCTGTAAGCTCTGCTTTATCGGTTACGACCATTGGGTATATTTTGAGCTCATCAGGACGAAATCACTGGTTATCAAAACACTCTTTCATAGATGCTCTATCCATATCTGGAGTGCTTCATAGGAGGTTTGGCATCATGTGTGCAACGACTTTGAATCCTGCATCTTTGAGGAGCTTGGTTGCCTCCATGCTTTCTTTATTTCCATGGCCTCTTTTGTTGAGCTCGTTTATCTCATCAAAAGTAGTTTGGTATCAGATCTCGACTCTCGTGACTCCGTATGATCTGAGTCTCTTAATTTCTTCGTGATTGAGCCAATCTGGACGGGTCTCTATAGCCATTCCGATGACTCTACATCTTGAGGTTTCATTGGCTATTTTTGCTTCTTCTATACTTTTTGCTGCTTTCATCTTGTATCATTCGCGTATTTTGAAGCTGGCAAATCTATCGTGTGATAAGTCTGTTTTTTCAATAAAAGGCTTCATGTCATCATAGCTGTTGAATGCATCATAGATTCACTTGATAAATGCTTCTTGGTAGTCGATAGGATAAAAACTCCATGTTCCACCGATGATTCTGATATCATTTTTTTCGACTTTGTGACCAGTGACTTCGAGCGCTCTGAGTCTATTTTGTATTTGCATTACTGCGTCAAACTTGTTGAGCTCAGCTCTCATCACGGCTGGTTCGTGAGGTATATATGATTTTGGGAGTCATTCAAAAGTAGGGCAGTATACACACTTCCCAGGACAGCCAAAAAACTTAGTCAGTAGTGATATAACTGTGACTCCAGAGAGACTTCTCACTCATCTCTTTCTAAGTATTTTTTGAAAGAAAAGATTTTCTTCTACTTCTCAGGTAGCTACGAGTTCATGGTATCTCTCAAGGATTTGTATAGATGGATACGGTTTATCTACTTTGTTTCCTTTATAGATTTCGTTCTTGATTTTGTGAAAGATTTGTTTGGTCAGTTCTTCTGACTCGACATCTGCTATTTCTGCAAGACCAGCCTTTATGATTTTATCTATGATTTCAGTATGCAAAATATCTATTTTTATAAGTATTTTAAGAGGCCTACAATATAAGAAAATATGTAGAAATATCAATATATTTTTACAACATATTGACATAATTGCATCTATGTTTATATTACTATAAAAGTAACTTTATTATTTTTTCGAAAAATATGCCAAGAAAAGCAGAAGAATGACAAACATATGATGGGAGTGCTGGTAGTACGCATCCTACATATAGCTCATTAGGCAGTTGATATGCTCCTCTATCCTTGAAAGAAATAACTACTTCATCTATTAATTCTTCTTTTGAGGATATTCAAGAATGAATTGCAGATGCGTGTGCTAATTGTCTTCATAGATGAGATAGAACAAAAAGTTGAGATTTTATACAATGCTTAACAGGAGGTAGGAAATCAACTACTTCTCGCTATGCATATAAGTGCCCTTCATATCAATTTGATCCAACACTAGATGAAATCAGAGGAATTATATTTCGTACTATGGATTTTTCTACACTTGTATCATGAAAAAACTCTTCTATAAATATAGGCTTAGATTTTCCTCAATCTTTCTAATAGATCCTTTTCAACCTCTTCTACAGATTTATCAGATGTAAATCAAGCAGCTTGTTTGTGTCATCATCATCCAAACTCTGCGCAGATATCTCAGACGCTTATCTCTGGTTTACTTCTCATACTGGCTTTGGTAGCTCAGTCTGGTAAAGGGTAGAGGAGAAAACACACTTCACTTCATTCTATATTAGCAAGAAATTCGTTTACGAGTCATTTTAGGTGACTATCATCTCATCAGATATTTTCAAGTGTTTCTGGTTTGACTGTTGCCCAGACGATTTTTCCATCGTCACTTGATTTTATATCTTTTAGTACTTGTCACCAGGCTCTCGATCTACTGAGAGTTTTTTTCTTGAAAAATTCAAACATTGGAAGTCTGAAGTTTGCTCCGTGTTCGATAAGCTCTGCTCCTGTTCTCATGGTGCGAGCAGTGGTGTTGGTATTGTAGTACATGTTGGTATCGGTGAGCATACCAGCAGTGAGGAGTGTAGCTATCTCTGGAGTCATGTATTTTTCAAATCAGAGAAGTTTTATGATTCTGTATACCAGTTCACAGGTAGACGATGAAGTGATATCGATGATATTTATCTTTCCAAATCCAGGATTGGTCATATGATGATCGAGTACGACAAACTCCTTTTCATCAAATACATCTTTATAGTTTGTATAACTATTCCCAAGTTGTGAGAGTCATCCAGCATCGAAACTGATGATGAGATCAGGATTATAGGCTCTTATGTCCATAGATGCCTCTATGATATGATTTCTTCAGAGAAAACTAAAGCTCTCAGGAGCATTATCATCATTGGTTGCTCTTACATCCTTTCCATGGGTTTTTAGTATATCATAGAATGCTGCTATGCTTCAAAATGCATCTGGGTCCATTCTGATATGATTTATGAGGAGGATTCTATCAGCTTTTTCGATGAGTACTCAGAGTTTTTGTATATCTTGTTGCATGTATATTTCTTAAAATTAAGAAATTATTATACGATTTTTTATAATGAGTTCAAATATTTCTGGTATATGGAGCTTACAAACTAAGCATAAAAAAAAGATCAAGATTGTTTTGTGACAAGAGCTTGATCCTATAGTTGTCTAGTTTCACATTCCTAGACTGCTTATTTTTAATATTAGTCTAGGGGAAATTAGATCGGGTTTTAGAAACTAACCCATGTTTCTAGTTGAAATCATATGATTCTTACGAACATATTTCTTTCCAGAATTGAACCTCTCTTGGGTAATGATTTGAAAGCTATTCACCATGCTTTTTTATTTTTATTTTTTGTAATCTTGTTTCATATTACTTTTTTTGTTTATGTGGTTACTTTCTTAATATTCATCCAAACATTAATAGGGAATTGTATTAATATCTAAATGAATATTAAGTAGTTGACCGGTTTTTTGTTTTTATTTTTGTTTCCGTTTAATCGGAAGTTTTTTTGTTAGGGTTACTTATTGAGTTTTTATAAGACCCGTCTCGAGAAGAAAAATTCTATTTTAATGAACGTACACACTTAATTTCTTAAGGTGTAATTTAATTATATCTCACTTGCTGATAAAACTCAATTATTTTCATTGACTTTTTTACTTTTTTTCAAAGATAGAGAGTTTTACTGACTATAGTCAACCTTAAATAAACCTTAAGAATATTTTATAATATAGAAATTTTGATTTTTTCTTACAAAACTCTTACATTTAAAAATCACAAAAACTTCACCTTTGTACATAAAATGTATACAGAAATAGAACTCTTTAGCTCTATGTGTAAAAAATGTAAAAAACTCCTTTCTTTTTCTTTTAAATCTTGAATTATAGGGAAATACGCTATAATGAATTTAATGACTTCTAGCCTCATATATCAATGCATACCAACAAATTAATCGAGCTTTCAAAACTCTATCTAGATAAGGATATCGACTCTATACAAGAAGATGAAGTATATATCATTCAGGATATTATAGATAGTCATAATAATCTGTATTATAATTCAGATACTCCTGTGATTAGTGATTTTGAATATGATATTTTATTTAAAAAATTATCTAAACTTGAATCAAAACTAGGCATAGTTGCTAAACAAACATCTCAAGTAGGTGCAACTGTGAAACAGTCAACATTTCAAAAAGTAGCGCACTCCAGACCTATGATTAGCTTGGACAATACCTATAATGCAGAAGATTTGAGGGATTTTGATAGGAGAGTAAAAAGAAATCTAAACCTCACCCCAGCCCTCTCCTCCGAGGAGAGGGTGCAAAATGATTTAGAATATATGATAGAGTTTAAATTTGATGGAGTTGGGATAGAGCTTATTTATGAAAAAGGTATGTTTACTCAAGCTATTACGAGATGAAATGGAGTAGTATGAGAAGATGTTACTGAAAATGTGAGACAAATAGAATCTATACCAAAAGAAATACCTTATCAAGATAGATTTGAAATCAGAGGAGAGATAGTGATGCCTATTTCTAGTTTTCAGTATCTCAATAAAAAAGCAAAGCAAGATGGATGAAAAGTATTTTCAAACCCGAGAAATGCTGCTTCTGGA
>CALLBL010000029.1 GCA_937999345.1 uncultured Candidatus Altimarinota bacterium
AGTATAATAAATATCCAGATATATATCCATGCTATAAAGTCATCAGCGCATCTGGAAAACTATGATGATACAGTGGAGAGTGAAAGATAGATGGAAAGATTCTGAGACTGAAAAAAGACGGAATAGAAATAAAAGACGGAACTATAGACAAACAATACTTTTTTTAAAATAAAAATATGACCTACGCTTCACCATTTTTAAATAATCTTACTACATTCAACGCTTTTATACTGATCGCAAGTATTATTATATTTGTATTTGCTGGAAAAATAGTAAGCTCACTGGATACTTCCGATCTCGAAAAGAGGAAGATGTCAGAAAAAATCCAAAAAAACATAAAAAAGAAAATTAAATTCTTACGTTATTACATATTTGTAATTTTTATTACATATTTTATTACTTTTTATACGGAAGTTTCTTTTATTAATCATATTATTAGTTCTCTATTTATAATACTGACTTGATATATAATAAATTCATGGATTATCAGAAGGATAGTACTTTTTTATGGAGAAGAAGTAGAAATCTCATGAAATAAATATATACGTAGAGACTACAAAACAAATCTATTCTCACTTATATCACACATACTGACATTTCTGATAGTTGTCTTTGTCATTATGAAAATATTTTGAGTAGATTCTATTCTTGAGAATGGAGGAATCATAGCGTGAATACTTGCTTTTACTGGTTTTACAGCTCCTGTTTGGGCTCCTGATTTGGTAGCTGGTATATCTATACTTCATCACGATGAGATACAAGTTTGAAATGTAGTAAAGATAAAAAATAAAGATAATAAGGATCTCGTAGCGTGGGTGAAAAATATTAGTCTCTCGGAAGTAAAGCTCATAGATCTCGTCTACTATCATCCTATCATCATGAGGACTTCTAAATTTAGAGAGTTGCAAGTAGAAAATCTCTCTCGTGGAGTGAGCTCAAAGAAATCTATTATCCTTCAAATCATAGATATAAAAGTGGATTATAAGCATAGTCTCGAAGAAGTTGAAAAAGTTTGTAAAGATGCCTTTAATGATATGATAGAGAGCTTTGCAGTAGATAGTATAGAGAGAAAATACTTTCCAGAAGATATATTTGAAAAAGTAGAAATAGAACAATTCTGAGATAATGCGATTCATTACAAATTTTCATACCATATATCAAGTCCTTTTTATGTGATTAAAGCGAGAAGAATACTCAACACTTTCTTGCAAAAACACCAAAAACTTAATAAGCTCTCATTTGCTACTCCTCGACTTATAGATATCCAATGAACGAAATAAAAATCATCAGACAAAATAGAAAGACTTTGAGTCTCAAGGTTGACAAAGAAGGGAATATCATAGTAAAAGCTCCTCGCTACGTATTTAAAAAAACTATCGATAATTTTATCGAAAAAAATACATCATGGATAGAAAAGCAAAGAGAAAAAAAACAAAATTCAATTCTAGATCCAAGTAAAATTTCGGAGTATAAAAAAGAGGCAAAACAAATCATCATTCCGAGGGTTCAAGAGTTTGCTCAAAAGTACGGGTTTACCTATAACTCTATCAAGATAACCAGTGCTATGACGAGATGGGGAAGCTGCACCAGTAAAAAGAATCTCAACTTTACCTATAGACTAGCTCTTGCTCCTGAGAGAGTTCGAGACTACGTCATAGTGCATGAACTCTGTCATCTCAGACAGATGAACCACTCTAAAAAGTTTTGGTCTGAGGTAGCATCTATCATGCCTGATTATAAAGATCAGGAAAAATGGCTCAAAGAAAACTGAGCAACTATATCATAAAAAAAGACTGAAGAAAATCTTCAGTCTTTTTTATTTTGAATTGAAACTATACAACGCTTTTTCCAGTTTCTTTGCAAAGAAGGTAGTAGAAAACCACTCTAGGTTTTTTATTGATTCCTTTCATTTGAGCAGCAACTGCAGCAACTGCAGCTTCAGCTGCATCACCGGTAACTCCGAGTTTTTTCTCTACGAAGTTTTTTCTTACGGTAGCCATTTCACTTTCATCCGTAGCAGCTACAAAGCAAGCATCAGGGTTCCCAAGGATTCCTTTCAGAGGTTTTACGATAGCATCGAACATTTCATTATCTACTGAGCAACCGAGGTCACTAAGCATATCTTTATAACCTTGTAGTTTTTCTTCCATGTGTGTTTGTATTAGGAATTATAGTATTTATATTTTATGAATCTGGCTTAATAAATCAAGTTCTTTGAATTCCTGCTTTTTTGATTATATTAGAACAATACTTTTCAAATAAAAAATAAATACATGGAAACTTGGATTATATGGGCTCTTATATCTGCACTTGTTTGATGATTTTACGCATTTAATTTTAAAATGATTGCACAAAGAAATTACGATACATATGTGGCAACATTTTTGTGATATGTAGTTGCTACTATTATCGCTTTTTTTGCTATATTTTTTAGGTCATGATTTCCTGAGTTTTCACAAGTAGTTATTCTTATAGCTGCGTTTTGATTTGCAAACATACTTTTCTATACATTATCAATTGTTACAAGAGTTGAGGCAATGAGAAATATAGACTCTGTAATATTTTTTCCTCTCTATAAAACTTTTTGACCTATAATGGTTACATTTATTAGTTATTATGGTTTTAGAGAGTGACTTGATTTTAAAGATATGTTGTGAATATTAGTATGAATATGTGTGCCTCTCATGTTGATAACTAGTTCAGAGAACAAGATTCAGAAGAATCTGTATTTATGAGTTATACTCGTTTTGGTAACATCGATACTGACTTCAATTTCATCTATGATTCCAAAGTATATACAGGTAAAGAGTTTTGATTTTGAATTATTTATACTCTTTAGTTTTTTCTTTGGTATATTTTTCTCTGCTATATGATATTTTTTTCACAAGAAAAAAACAAAAAGAGTTTATGAAACTCATTGAGTTATAAAATTTGGACTCCTTACATGAATAGTTCACTACATGGCTTTCTATGCATTTATGAGAGCTGTAGAATGAAATCTAGCAATAGCTTTCACTATTAACTCTTTTAGTATTCTTGT
>CALLBL010000030.1 GCA_937999345.1 uncultured Candidatus Altimarinota bacterium
TGCATATATTACTTTGTGTATTTGAAAATAATCATATGCCATCGAGTCATTATATGCGAAGTCAGATATATCCCAAGTAATAGCTTCTCACCATAATCATTTTTCTTGTAGATTCTTTATTATTTTCTCTTTGAGTTCAAAGTATTGGTCTTTTGTATATTGTTTATTGAGTATGCAGTATTTTTTCTTTTTCAGCCCGATACAAAACATCATCTCTTCACATGTTTCTATATCATCACAATAATATATATTTTTACTATTACTTTGTATAGTTGAGCTAAAAAATACATTGTAGATTCCACATCCAAAACTATATGATCAAATTACATTTTCACAATCTGTCCCAAATTCTGAACTATTGATAATATTTTTATTGTGATCATCTGCGTTGTCTCATCAATTCCACACATTTACACAATCCTCCATAGCATTGCATCCAAAACTATTTATGGTATTTTTAGAGTCAAAGGTTGCCTCTCAGATAACCTGCTCGCATCTATTTATATTTACTCCTTGGCCTATATAGTTTTCCTCTAAAAAGTCCTCGTATTTTTTTACCAAGAAATCAAATTGCTTTGGATCTTTGATTCTTGTCATGATATCTAATTTTATTTTTTCGTATTCTTCTTTTGTATATTGTGTGTTAAATACTTTATACCTTGAGTTTACCTCATTACATGAAAATATACAGTCCTGACAATTATTCATATCTTTTCAAAACCAGATATTTTGCGAATTTACAACATTATACGAGTAAAAAATATCGTATGATTTTGATACTACTGCACTTGAGTATATATTTGAGCAAGTATCTACTATGTTATAAGAATTATATACATCTTGGCATGTTCATATGACACGTAGACTATAGTATATATCCTCTACGTCGATAAAAGCACAATAGGTAAGATATAAGTTTTTTCACCATCAAATATGACTAGAATATTCGCTATTTTCAACTCATGGGTAAACGAGCCTCGATGCACGAGGAAATCACATATTAAGTTTTTTATAATCTTCAATAATATTTTCTCATATATCTAATCAGTACTCTAATCATAAATCATCTGATATTTTCTTTATGTATTTTTTTACTTCCATAACTTTCCAAGAAAACTCTGGATGATGAATAGAGATAATGTTTTCACCTGAGAAATCATCTTTTCTATGATATAGGTTTTTATCGTTAAAATATCCTCATTGCATTCTGAAATTACAAAATGCGCATATTTCAGTATCTTTAAATCAGTGTCTCTTTAAGATTTTCTTCTCTAAATCATAGAGAGGGAAGTCTTCTCAGCAATATTTACACACCCTGATATCAATTATTTTGATATCAGTTCATTCGGTTAATAATTGTGTAATCTTGCTCATTATTCTATTATTTTTTAATAAACCTCTTTGTTATAACACTCTTCACAATATACTGTTTCTTTTCTTTTCTCAGAGTATGAGCTTTGTATTTCTTTTTTACATTTATCGCATTTTCGTGAGAAGCAATTAATTGGATTTCTAAATTGCATTCTTTCTAATCTTCTTTCATCAGGATGTTTTTTAGGTATTCAGAGATTATATTTTCTGTATAAATCTAGTTCTTGTTTTGTAATTCTGAATGGCTTCTTTGTAATCTCACACTCTATGGCCCAGTTCAGTATATCATCTGGTATATCTGAGATATTTTCAGGGAGCTTGTTTGCTGGAATAGTTTTTTCTACATTTGGAAATGGTGCCTCGTAATCTGCCCAATTGTATCATGCTTTTATAGCTTCTTTTTTGCTCATTGGAAAGTATTCATGCGCAATTGTTTCATTGTATCCAAATGGACTCATGTGTACTGGAAAAAACTCTCACCATTCTCACAGACTCTCCATATGTTTAATTATCTTCGGCACTAATTCTTCATACTGCTCTTTTGTATATTGTTTGTTGAGTATGCAATATTGAGCGTTTTTTAAACCAGCACAAGCAAAGCAATCAGAGCATGCATTCATCATAAAACTATAGAGTATATTGTTGCTATCATTCCAGTTTGCTATTGAAAATAATGCTCTATAAGCATTGGTGCCAACCATAATTCCTTCATAGACCAATTCACTATAGTCACCATATATATCATAATCCATGCAATCTTTTGCGTGAAATACATACCAGCAATTTTTACAAGATTCTACTTCAAAGCTATCAAAGATGTTTTGCGAATCTTTTACTCCTGAGATGTTATCTCCAGTTGTATCTTGGATGTGTTTTGAGATAGTGGCACGTCTCGGAAAGTCAGCTTGAAACTCTATAAAATCTTGATATAAATTCTTGATTGAGTTTGATTTCAGTATTTCATCCTTCTTTTTCAGATACTCTTCTTTAGAGTACTGTTTATTTTCTATACAGTATTCTTTATTTGTTAGATTGCTACACATGAAACAACTTTTACAATTGAGGCAGTTTGAAAGAAACCAACTTTCACTACATCATTCACTGTTTGCGCAATAAAAAGTTGTATGACATCATATCAGGTTTACTCAAAAATAACTGTTTTCAATATTTTTCGAGAAACTCATATCAAATGACTTCTCAGAGGAATTGGTAGTGTAGCAGTAATAGCATTTTTCTAATCTGTCAGAATTGAAACAGAGATAACAATCTCTAACATGTGCGCAAGCGTTACAATAATCGCTATTAGAAGATTCAGTTATATATCTTCATATATGAGGAATCTTTTTAATGAGAGCATCTACTTGCTCAAAAATAGATGTACTAAAATCTATGTCTGTTCAAAAATCAAATCAACTCCAACTATCTCAGTACCATTCATCTACATCGGCTATTTTGTATATAGATTCAGGATGATAAACTGATATAGTTTCTTTTCATGAGATACTTGATGTGTTTTTGTATATTTTATTTTCATTTCTATATGCAAATCTTCTTTGTTTTCTGCATTTAGGACAAAGAGTAGGGTTTGGAATCTGGTATTTCTTTCAATCAAAAACTGGAGATACTTTCTTGTAAAACTCTAAATCTTTATCAGTTACATGAAAAATAGCAGAACATTTTCTACAGTTTTTTTCTTCTACTACCTTTTCATTTATAAATGACATATCTACTTTTTTAAGAGATACTTATAGTTATAATATAGCACTTTTAGAGCATTTTTCAAATATACTTTTATTTGAATATGAGGCAAAAATCGTTAGAGTCTAAGTGTTAATTTGTAAGCTTTTTTTATGTCACTTCAAACATGTCCTTGCTGCGGAAAAGAAAACTCATTTTGGAGAATATATAAAGATATAAACTTCAAGCACAGAATACATGGCTGTATATCAAATTGTAGTCATTGTAATAAGAGTATGAAGCTAGAAAGGAGGCAGAAAGAAATGACTTTCACGAAAAAAGTATTCGAATGACTCCTCTGGTTTACTCCAGCGCTTATTATTATTTTTCTGGTAGCTACTTTGCAGATGCATTTTATCACAGGAATAGTCTTGATTACGCTATTTCACTTTGTAGCGATGTATTATCTCATCAAGAAATATAATTACACAAAATAATATGAAGGATCCAAAGCAAGACATTCTCGAGTATTTGCAAAAGATTCCAAAAGGAAAAGTCATGACCTATAAATCTCTTGCTGAAGTTTTTGGTGTACACCCGCGCAAGATAGCTATGACGATGAAGTATAATAAATATCCAGATATATATCCATGCTATAAAGTCATCAGCGCATCTGGAAAACTATGATGATACAGTGGAGAGTGAAAGATAGATGGAAAGATTCTGAGACTGAAAAAAGACGGAATAGAAATAAAAGACGGAA
>CALLBL010000031.1 GCA_937999345.1 uncultured Candidatus Altimarinota bacterium
TCCTAAGATTTACAAACAAAGAAATAAAAATAAATATAAAAAATGTACTAAAAAATATAGAGCAAAACTTGTAGCTCTTCTTTCCTTTGAGTACAAAGGAAAGAATACAAGATAGGAATTGTAATAAAAAAATATGGAAAAAATAAAAACTGAAGAAAAGCCTATAGATAAATGTCCTGAATTTTCTGAAACTCATAGATATCCTATACAGAAATAACCTCTTCGTCCGTAATGACGTAAAACTAAGACCACTTTTTGGAAGGATGGCAGAGTGGTTGAATGCGCACCCTTGGAAAGGGTGTAAGTCGCTCCGCGGCTTCGCGAGTTCGAATCTCGTTCCTTCCTCCATTTAATAAAAAAGAAAAATATGGAAAATATATATTCCTTCCAAATAACCTGAGAAAACTTATTAATAATATTATTATGTATTTTCTTTCTTCTCTATCTAATATATTGGAGAAGAATCAATAATTTTTTACTTTGGAAAATAGATTTCATAATAGTTAGTATATTTTTAGCTATTTTATTTTACTTTATATTAAACCCAAGTAAGACAATCTTATGACTATTACTCTGAATATTAGCCTTCTTTTCAACCTTTCTTCAATTTAGAAAAGGCATAGAAAATAGAATTATTTTAGATTTCCATGAAAAAATACAGAAAAAAAGTGACAAAAATGAAATATTTAAAGCTATTAATGACTTATTAAATAAATACGATATTTATGAGCCATTTATACCTGATAAACGAAATATAGAAATGACTATAATTAATAAAATAGATACCTTTTTTAAAAATAAAACAATAGATTATAAGGCAATATCTGATTTAGCCTTTCAGAATAGACATAGAAAAAATCAAATAACAAGATTGTTAGCTCTTTCAATAAAAGAAGATGAAAAATGGTTAAGGCAATTGAATTGATCTGGAGAAACTAAAATAAAAGAAAAAAGACATGCATTAAATTGAATCCATGAAATATTCGATAAGCATTATAAAAAAGAAACATATATAGATAAAATACTTAAGTTTTTAAATCCTTAAAACCACACACCCTATGTTCCCAAAAGTAAACCAAAAACAATCGTTCCCAGAGTTAGAAGAAAAAGTATTAGCTTTCTGGAAAGAAAATGATACATTCCAAAAATCAATAGACCAAAGACCAGCTGAAAATCCATATAGATTTTATGATGGTCCTCCATTTATCACTGGTACTCCCCACTACGGGTCACTCCTCTCGAGTATTATCAAGGATATCATCCCGAGATACCAAACGATGCAGTGAAAAAGAGTCGAAAGAAAATGGGGTTGGGACTGTCATGGTCTCCCTATCGAGGAAAAAGTACAAAAAAAACTTGGACTCGCAGGATCAAAAGATATCGAAAAAGTCGGTATCAAGAAGTTTATCGAAGAGTGTTATACCTATACTCGTGAAACCAGCGCAGAGTGGGACTGGTATATCGATCATATCGGGAGATGGGTAGATATGGAAAATGCCTATAAAACTATGGATCAAGACTACATGGAATCGGTTATGTGGGTGTTTAAATCTATGTGGGACAAAGGTATGATTTACAAAGGTCGTAGAGTATCGCTCTACTCTTGGAAACTCTCTACTCCTATCTCAAACTTTGAAGTTGCGATGGATGACTCATACGAAGAAGTATCTGATCCAGCTATCACGGTTATGTTTCCTCTCTCTGAGGATCATAAGCACGTAAAAACTGGAGACAATCTGCTTGCATGGACCACAACTCCATGGACTATCCCATGTCATATGGCTATCGCTGTAAATCCAAAGCTGGCCTACTCGAGAGTAAAATCAAGAATGTACATAAAAGATTGAAAACTAATATCAATATGAAAAAATCCTGGATTAAGTGAAACAAAAGAAGATTGATCAAGTGTACAAGCCTGAAATAAAGATGGTTACTTTATTGTTGCTACTGCGAGAGTAGAAACAGTATTTAAATGAAAAGAGTATGAAATCCTAGAAAGCTTCATGGGTGATGATCTGCTTGGACTGAGATACGAAGCTCCATTTAAGTATTACCAATGAACCGTCGATCCAGAAAAAAATCATAGAGTACTCGATGCTGATTTCGTAACTGATACTGATGGTACGGGTATCGCTCACGAAGCTCCAGAGTTCTGAGATGTCGACTTCCAACTCGCAAAAGAAAAGTGAGTTCATATATCAAGCGCACTCGACAACGAAGGAAAATATACAGAGGAAATCTCTGATTATGAAGGTATGCATTACCAAGAAGCCAACACAGTCATCTCAGAAAAACTCAAAGAAATGGGAGTTCTCTTTAAAAAAGAATCGATAAACCACAGGGTTGCGATGTGTCCTCGCTCTGGAACTCCACTTATCTACAAGGCTCAAGACTCTTGGTTTATAAATATCCAAGACATGAAGGATAAACTCATAGCTGAAAATGAAGGAATCAACTGGCAACCAAATCATCTCAAGCATGGGCAATTCCTCAAATCTATGGAATCAGCACCTGATTGGTGTATATCTCGTACTCGTTATTGGGGTACTCCGATGCCGATATGGAAGGATTCAAAAGAAAATATGAGTGTATTTGGAAGTAAAAAAGAAATATTTGAAGCAAATAAACCATTTGGTCAGTTAGAAGAAAAGGATTGAAAATATTATTTCACATGAGGTGAATTTGACGGAAAAGAACTCGACTTACATAGACCCTTTATTGATAATGTACTCACGGTAAATAGTGAAAATTTTATAGCCAAGAAAGTATTATGAATACATGGTTGCTGAAGTAGTATAGAAAAAGATAGTTGGAAAAAAAGAGTAGAAGAATTCAAAAAAAACTGAATTGAGTTAGAATCAATACAATTTGACCAATCTAATGATCCAACATATGAATCATGGGAAGAAACTTTCAAAACAATAAACTTTGATGAATATGATGCAGTATATACTAGCTCTCTTTGATGATTAATGACAACCAGATATATTACTGAAAACAACATCAAACTAAAAAGACTAGTAATGGCTGTTCCTGGTATGAGTAATAATACTATAGCATGAAGAAAACCTAATGTTCAAAATATTCATGATAACACAGAAAAACATAACCTAGAAAATCTTGTTAGTGAAAGAATTGTACTAACAGCATATGATGACGATATAGTTTCTGCTGAAAATGCTGAAATATTTGCGGAAAAAACAGGGTCAAAATGTATTAAATTTGCTGATTGATGACATAGTTTAACAGGTCACTTAGAGGCTTTAATATGAATAGTGAAACATGGTGAACCAATGCAAAGAACTCCAGAAGTACTCGATGTATGGATGGATTCAGGATCTATGCCATATGCTCAGATGCACTATCCATTTGAAAACAACCAGGCTATGGAGAGCTCATACCCTGCTGACTTTATCGTCGAGTATATCGGTCAGGTAAGAGCATGGTTCTATGTAATGCACGTAGTTGGAGTAGCTCTCTTTGATAAGAGAAGCTTTACCAACGTAATTACCACAGGTATCGTGATGGGGTCAGATGGAAGAAAGATGAGTAAGTCATACGGAAACTACCCAGATCCAAAAGTCACAATCCAAAAATACGGAGCTGATGCAATTAGATTTTACATGGCAAACTCTCCTCTCCTCTCAGGATGAAACATGGACTTCAAAGAAGCATGAATCCTCGAAGTAATCAAAAAAGTGATACTTCCTCTCTGGAATACTTACTCTTTCTTTACTACGTATGCAAATATAGATGGGTATACTCCAAGCGAGACGAAATCAGAAAAACAAAACCCACTAGATAACTGGATGCTCTCAGAAACTCATAAACTCATCGCAGACGTACAAGCTGGTATGGATAGCTATGAAATCACAGATGCAACTCGTCCTATTGTAAAGTTTATGGATAACCTGACCAACTGGTATATCCGTAGAAGTAGAAAAAGATTTTGGAAATCTGAGAATGATGGGGACAAGATGCAGGCATACGATACGCTATATGAAGTTTTAACAACCCTCACACAAGTCATGGCTCCTTTTACACCATTTGTAACAGAACACATCTATAAAAACCTTACAGGGGATGACAAGGTGAACACAGGCGAAGGAGGAAGAGGGGGCAACCTGGGTTGATCGGTACATCTCACCGACTTCCCTGTTTCAGAGGATAGACTCATAAACCCTGAGCTCAACGAGTCTATGGATCTCTGTCAAAAGATTATCAATCTCGGACTCTCTCTCAGAACAGCTCAAAAAATGAGAGTAAGACAACCTCTCCAATCAGTTTCTACTGGTATCGATTTCTCTGATTATTATAAAGATATCATCAAAGAAGAACTCAATGTAAAAGAGGTTCTCACCGTAGATAGTTCAAGTATAGCTTCCAAGATATGTAAACCAAATGGAAGACTTATCGGACCAAAGTTTGGAAAAGATGTGAAGTTTATCATCCAGCAGGCAAAAGCTGGTAACTTCACTGAGATAGATGAAAATACGGTAAAAGTATGAGACTTCACGCTCGAATGAGATGAGTTTGAAATGGCATATATAACGGAATGAGAATCGGATAATATCGAGTCAGGATTTGGTATGGTTATCTCTATGGATTTAGAGCTTACAGAGGAGCTCAAACTCGAGTGACATGCTCGTGATCTCGTAAGACATATCCAAGAAGCCAGAAAAGAAGCAGGATACCAAGTTGACGATAGAATAAGTATAAATATCATAGTGGAGAACTTCGAAGCGATATCAGCAAGCTATGATATAGCATCTGAAACTCTCTCTACTCTCGATACTTCTCTCACTGCCTGAGATATAGAAAAAGAGATAGAGCTATGAGATAC
Organism: uncultured Candidatus Altimarinota bacterium; assembly: GCA_937999345.1. Classification (GTDB taxonomy): domain Bacteria; phylum Patescibacteriota; class Gracilibacteria; order BD1-5; family UBA6164; genus CALLBL01. The sequence goes on from CALLBL010000031.1 coordinate 4,844, forward strand.
CAAAGCAAAAATAATACTAAAAAAATAATATCATGAGTAACACAGAAAGACTCAAGCAAATCATATCAGGACTCACGGAGCAAACTGGGCTCGTTGATTTCTATATAGAGGAGGCCAATAAACTAGAAAGAAGAGATACCTCTTTTGTCATCTGTGATCTTGATGATACGCTCTTTGGTCGTAGAGATCAGATGAAAGCTGAACCAGAACTTGTAAAAAGAAGATGATATGAGTGAAATGTATATATGATAAATCAGATATGAATCCATAGTATGATAAAAAATCACTATGAATGAAAATCTTATCCTCAAGATATCATAGAAAAACTTTCTCCTGAACACACACTCCTACTTACTGCTTGAGTTCCAGAATATCAATACCTCAAACGCAGAGCTATGAAACTCGACAACTTCCCTATAAAGGTTGTTTGGGAATGAAAGGATAAAATCATGGCTACAATACAATATATACTATTTGAACTCAAATATATCCCAAGTGAAATAATAGTATACGAAGATAGACCTCAGTACTTCATACAGTATCGTGAACTGATAGAATGAGTCCTAGGTTGTGAACTCACTATCATGAGAGTAGAGATGGATGGAAATGAAGGATATAAGAAAATAGAACAGGATTAAAAAAACTGAATAAAATGAGAAAATCTAATTATTGATTTTCTCATTTTTTATTGACTAGTAATTATTTTACATTAAATTATATTTATGTTTAATAATTATTAGATAATCTCAAAGTATGGATACAAATTTATTTGAATGATTCAATTTAACACCAGAAAAAGCAATAGAGTTTTCTGGTTTTCTCAGAGATTATATATTTGTAGACATTGATAATCTCGATAAAGATAATATAAATTATATAGCTAAAAAACTTATATCATTATTATCCGAATATAATTCAGGAGATATACAAATACTTCACTCCCAAACATCAGTATCAAAAAACTTTACTGCCATACTAAAGCAAAACTGATTTTCATCTATCCAACAAAGAAAGATGAACATGTGAGATACTCAGAAAAAAATAGACTGAGAGAGAAAATTGAAAGCTCTGTGAAAAATAGAATCAGAATTGTGATCTGAAGTAGGTAATTTTATTTCATGAAAAAAAATTGATTGGAAATGAATACTTACTTACACTTACCAAAAAAATGAAGATATAGAGATATTCTGAAGAAAATTAACAAAAAACTTTATCAGATATGTATATGAAAAAGAGTTAGATTTTGAATACATATACTTACAATGCTTTGGATACTCGGTAGCTGATAAAAGTATAGAGCAAAAAGAAACAGAATTCAATAGCATATTCTGAACGGATAATCAAACACCGAAACTGACTATATTTATATGAGAAAGAAGTTTTGGTAATATGCTTAAATAT
>CALLBL010000032.1 GCA_937999345.1 uncultured Candidatus Altimarinota bacterium
CCATCTACCATGAGATGTCCTGAGTGGAGCCAGTATTTTGAAAACTCTTTCCCAGTACAGCTTTCTGTTTGCGCTATTTCATTTTGATGATGAGGAAAAATCAGATCAACTCATCCCATATGAATATCTATTTGTTTCCCGTGAGTCTTCATAGCACATGCACTACACTCTATATGCCATCCTGGTCTTCATTTTACTACTACATCTTTTCAATCTATCACAAAAGTTTCTTCCCAAAAGTTTTCTCAGTCTTTTTCATCCCATGCTTTCCAGAGCGCGAAGTCACCTATATTTTCCTTATCATATTCATCATTGTTTACTCTTCAGGTTGATTTGAGTGATTTCATATCGAGATTTGCGAGTTTTCAGTAGTTTTTAAAACTTGATACTTTAAAGTATATACTTCCATCATCAGCGAGATATGCATTTTTTCTATTGAGCATAGTTTGTATCATCCTGACCATCTCAGGAATCACAGTCGTAACCGGAACTACCTCATCATAATCAAGTATAGAGAGCTTGCGTGTATCTCTCAGAAACTCCTGAGTAAATCTCTCAGTAAAGTCCTTGAGTGACTCTCACGCAGCCATACTATCACGTATAGTTTTATCTTCTACATCAGTTATGTTCATAACAGTATGAAGTCTGTATCCGAGAAACTTGAGCGTACGGATAACCACATCTTCAAATACAAATGTTCTGAGATTTCAAATATGAGCGTAGTTATATACCGTTGGCCCACATGAGTATACTCTGACCTTGTCTTGTTTGAGTGACTTAAAAGACTCTTTCTTTCTAGTTTTCGTATTATGTATATTGAGCATGATTTCTTATTTTTTCTTATATGGTTTTTTCTTTTTTTTCTCTGGTTTCCCTTGGACTATATTTGAAGCCTTTACTGGATCTATATGAGTCTTTACTTCTCCATCCACGATGATACTTGGTCCTATTTTACAGTTTCCAGTACACGGACAGGTATTTACCTCTACATTTTTGAGATTAAACTTTATTTTATCGTTTTTTATTCTATCTACTATGTATGAGCTAAATCTGGATTTGCAGGCTTTTCATGTGCAGACTTCTACCTTCATCTTTGAGTTTTTTATTAGTATTTATATTCTGTTGCATTATAGGTATAAACCCAGAAAAAGAAAGTTCAAAAAATATTTGATTAATGATTTTTTTTTATATAATACTTTGGCTAAAAATCTATATGCCAGGGTAGCTCAGGGGTAGAGCAGAGGATTGAAAATCCTTGTGTCGGTGGTTCAAATCCGCCTCTTGGCACCATTTCTTTTTTTACAAAAAGAAATAACACAAAACACTAATAATTCTGATATCAGAATTATTTTTATTCTAAATGCGGATGTGGTGGAATTGGTAGACACGCACGCTTGAGGGGCGTGTGGCGCAAGCCGTGAGGGTTCAAGTCCCTCCTTCCGCACCATTAGAAATAAAAACGATATTCCTGAAAAGGAATATTTTTTTGTTTCTAAAAGTTTTGTGATGTGTTTGGGGCTTGAAAAGGAGAGTTTTGCAAAGCAAAAAGAAAGATACGTTTGTATCTTTCGTCTCGGATGTCCGACTTGCGACAAGTCCCTCCTTCCGCACCATTAGAAAAAAACAAAAAAAACACTCACACTTAATGTGTGAGTGTTTTTGTAGTCAGATTATCTATACTTCTGATGCAAGCAATCAATCAACTTGTTTGAGTGTAGTTAATAAAACTTCTTTTACATCAGTTATAGGTCAAAATTGAATTAAGAAAAGACGAGAATTGTAACCTTTTGTAAGAATCTGAGTTGGATTATCCAAATCTTTAATTTTTTCTCAATCTCTTAATACATTTATTACCATATTAGGCATACCATTTGTTTCTCATGTTTCAGTAACTACTATCTGATCTCATTCAACAAACTTCATTTTAGGCATTCATAAAACATTTTTCATATTTCAATTCTGGCCTACTTGATAAACATCTCATACAGCAATAACGCTAATCATATCATCTTCTGAATGTTGAGGATTAGAACTAATTCAATTCATATGAATCTATATTAAAAAATAATTTCACAAAATTTATAACTAATAATGCTAAAGAGTCAAAAAATTTTACTCATTATCTGTTTTCTTTGGTATCCTATAATAATCGAAAAGATACTTAGTGACTTCTCAAAATAAGTATGCTGAAGTCTGTCATCCATAGTTACTTACCTTTGGTCTATCAAGTTTGACCACAACTACAAACTTTGGATCCTCAGCTGGACCAAATCATACAAAAGATCAGGTAGTACTTCATGGTCATCTCTCATATCTTCATCTATATGCTATCTGCGAAGTTCATGTCTTCCCTGCTACTGAGTATCACTCTACACGACCATTTTTTGCTACTCATTTATCGACTCCATCTACCAGCATAGCTGTAACTATCTTGGAAGTCGAAGGCTTCAAAACCCTATGAGTAATCTCTTTTTTGTGTTCTATAACTTTTCAGTTTGAAAACTCTACTTGCTTAATAACTCTTGGTTTTACGTATACTCATCCGTTAGCTATTGCACTATAGGCTGATGCCATCTGGAGCGGGGTTACACTGATACCAAGTCCGTACGAGCTCGTAAAGAGTTTCGCAAGAGACCATTTTTCATATGGTTCGATTTTTGATTGGGCTTCTCATTGGAGTGAGATTCATGTCGTACCTGAAAAACCAAAATCATGTAAATACTGATGGAAGATTGCTTTTCATATTCTTTGAACGATACGTATCATTCATACATTACATGAATAATTGAGCGCATGACCAAAGCTATTATATCCTAGACAAGCAGACGAATCGTTACTAATGGTAAAGTTATCAATTCTAAGACTTCAAT
>CALLBL010000033.1 GCA_937999345.1 uncultured Candidatus Altimarinota bacterium
ATCGACGACGCGGTTTGGCACCTCGATGTCGGCTCGTCGCATCCTGGGGCTGGAGAAGGTCCCAAGGGTATGGCTGTTCGCCATTTAAAGCGGTACGCGAGCTGGGTTCAGAACGTCGTGAGACAGTTTGGCCCCTATCTGCTGTAGGCGTATAGAAATTTGAAAAGATCTGCTCCTAGTACGAGAGGACCGGAGTGGACGAACCTCTGGTGTATCGGTTGTATGGTATACATGCACTGCCGAGTAGCTAAGTTCGGAAGGGATAACCACTGAAAGCATCTAAATGGGAAGCCCACTTTAAGATTAGATTTCTCTATCTTTAAGATAATAAGTCCCCATGGAGACTACATGGTTGATAGGTTGTAGATGTAAGAGTAGTGATACTCTCAGTCGAGCAATACTAATCGGACGAATGGATTTTAATACGATTCAAAACGATTATTCATTTATTGAATGCTCGTTTAACTAACTTTGATTGTTTAGATTATAAAGATAAATAAACAATTGTTCTTTTACAAAACTTGATGTTAATGTCTTGGTGGTTATAACGGCTGAGGTACACCTGTTCCCATACCGAACACAGAAGTTAAGCCAGCTTGTGCCGATAGTAGTGCATCTCGTAGATGTGTGAGGGTAGGTAGCTGCCAAGACATTGATATTAAGTTAGAAAAGACTATAATTCTCAGCTCTTTAGTTTGAGTCTAAGGATAAAAACATAAAACTGAGTATATGCACGAGTAGCTCAGTTGGAAGAGCAGCGCCCTTCTAAGGCGAAGGTCACAGGTTCGAGCCCTGTCTCGTGTACCATAAATGGGTGATTAGCTCAGATGGCGAGAGCATCTGCCTTACAAGCAGGGGGTCATAGGTTCGAGTCCTATATCACCCACCATTTAAAAAAATGTATTTGTGAATATCTAAAAGATATTGGTAGGTACATTTTTTTAGTTATTTGGACGAGAAATGGAGAGTAATCTCGAAGAGATTAAGAAGATACGTTTGTATCTTCTGGCTCGGATGTCCGACTTGCGACGAGTCCTATATCACCCACCATTTAAAAAAATAAAAAACACTTCTAGAAATAGAGGTGTTTTTTGATATAATAAATTCATTATCATCTATTTTCTTGCTATGTTTCCAATAAAAGATCATAATCCATCTCATAAATTTCCTATAATAACTTATACTATTATTCTTCTTTGTAGTCTAGCTTGGTTATATCAAGTATCACTTTGATCAGGAATAGATGAATTTTTTCAGGATTGGGCACTTCAGCCTGCTGAGATAGTTGCTGGTACTTCTTTAGTTACACTTTTTTCCAGTATGTTTCTCCACGGAGGGTGGATGCATATCATCTGAAATATGCTCTTTCTCTATATCTTCTGAGATAACTTAGAAGCTCGTATGTGACATGTGAAATTTCTCCTTTTTTATCTCGTATCAGGTTTGGTAGCGAGTGCACTGCAGATATATTCTGATCCAGCTTCTATGATACCAAATATATGAGCGTCATGAGCCATAGCATGAGTAATGTGAGGATATTTACTCCTCTATCCAAAAGCACGCGTGGATACTATTATATATCTTGGGGTGTATATTCGTAAGATCACTCTACCAGCTTTTTGGATGCTTGGGTATTGGTTTGCTACTCAAATATTCTCGTGAACTGCTTCTATTGGGCAAGTAAATGTAGGTTGAGTTGCGTATTGGGCACATGTAGGGTGATTTGTTGCATGACTCGTATTTGTGATTCCATATAAATTTTTCGGAAAGAAAATACAATATAAGAAGAAATATAAAAAATCTTAGAAACTTTACTTGCATTTCAAAAATAATCTATAGAATAGAGAGACTTAATTGATACTAAGTCTCATTTATGGATATTGAAAAAAAATTAAAAAGTCATAAAAAGAAGGTAACTCCAGAGCGTGTAGATCTCTTTTCATGGATGGAACAGAAACATCTATTTAGCTCTGCTGATATAGAAAACGAATTTTCTCATATTGGAAGAGCTAGTATCTTTAGAACTTTGAAACTATTTTCAGAAATATGAATACTCAGAAGATTACATCTATGAGAATCATGAGATAAATATGAGATTGAATGTTGTGAAAAACATCATCATGAACATATGAAATGTAATAGTTGTTGAGATATTTTAACTTTTACTTCTGATAGTATTTGTAAAAAGATATTTTCAGAAGCGAAAAAACTAGGCTTTCATATAGATGAACATTCACTGAGTATCTTTTGAAAATGTAAATCGTGTATTTCTTAATCCTTAATATTTTTTATGAAAAAGTTATTTATAATATTATCTTTCCTGTTTGTTCTCGTGTCATGCGGAAAAGCTCAGGTAGAAGAAGTGACGCAAAATACTCCTGTGAATAGCGCAGTAGAAGAACAAGATCAAACATCTGAAGATGTTATTGCTGAGCAAGAAACAATAGTCATAACAAGCTCAATTCTTCCTATTAGTTCAATTGTAAATGCAATTGGAGGGGAATTTGTTGACGTAAATAATATCATCCCAGCTGGAGTTTCTCCTCATGGTTTTGATATGTCAGCCAGACAGAGAGCTGAAATAGAAGACTCTGAGTTAGTATTTATGACATGACTTGATCATATTGACGGATTTTTAGAAAAGTCAGTTTCAGAAGACGTGCAAATACACCTGGCTGATGGAATGGAACTTATAGAAATAGAGTCACATGATCATAGTGATCATGAAGATGAGTATGATGACCATGCTGAAGATGAGCATGATGATCACTGAGATGAACATAGTGATACAGAGGAGCATCATGATGATGAAGAACATGCTGAGCATGAAGATGATCACAATAGTGACCCACATGTATGGCTCGGAAAAGATAACATTATAGTTATTGCTAAAAAAATAGAATTAAAATTAGCTGAGAAGCTCCCATCTGAGTCAGAATATTTTTCTAATAACAGAGAAATATTTGAATCTGAACTCAATGCTATTTACGATGAGTTTACTGGTAATATAGCATGAAAGGCTCCACAAGAGTTTATTGTATTCCATGATGCCTATAATTATCTATTTGAATCTATAGGATTAGATTCGAATTTCAAAATATCATTTTCAGAAAATGTACTTCATGACACTGGTACAGCCCATATGAAAGAGCTAATAGATGAGATTAATCTTCATGGTATCAAACATATTTTTAAAGAGCCACAATTTAGCGATACCAATATAAATACTCTTATAGACGAATTTAACCTCTGAGTCTATACACTTGATCCGTTGGGGACTGATGCTTCAGCTGATGGCTATCTCACTAACCTCAGAAACAATCTTGAATCTCTTATAAATATATATGAATAATATCGTAGAAATTTCTCATTTGAGTATCTCATATGATTCAAAGAAAGCTGCTATCCTCAAGAATATCAGTTTTTCCTTGTGAGAATGAGAAATACTTTCAATTATTTGAAAAAATGGAACCGGAAAATCAAGTCTTATCAAAGCTATTGCTTGAATTATCCCTATTCATGCCGGAAAGATCTTAAAGAATACCCAAAAGATATCGTATATACCTCAGAAGCTCCAGATGGAAAAGAGTTTTCCTCTACAAGTAAACGAGTTTTTTAAGATTTTTAATACTCATGTCTCTGATGAAGATATCAAAAATCTTGTAGACTTATTTCATACTCACAATTTATTGCATAGAAATATTCATGAACTTTCTGGATGAGAATTTCAAAAAGTACTTATCATAAATGCGCTGCTTTCAAAGCCTGAACTATTACTTCTTGATGAGCCCACAAGTGGTATAGATATAGTGTGAGAGGAGAAGTTTTATGAAAATATATCATTGATAAAAAAACTCTATCCAAAGATAGCCATTATACTCGTGTCTCATAATCTACACTTGGTGTATAAAAACTCTACTAGAATACTATGTCTTCATGACAATAATTTATGTTGTCATGGGAGCCCGAGCGAGATACTTGAAAATAACGAGATAAAAGATATTTTCTGAGATTATCTCCGTCCATATCAGCATCAACCACATGCAGAGCATCATCATACTCATTAAAAATTTTTTATGTTTGAAGTATTTTCCTATACATTTTTCCAAAAAGCTTTGATAGCTGGACTTCTCATATCACTCGTTTCATGAGTGTTGTGAAGTCTTGTTGTGCTTCGTCGTGAGCCAAATATTACCCATTCAATAGCAAATATACTCTTTTTATGAATTGTTATTTCTTTTTTCTTTTCAGGAAATTATTATGTTTTTGGTTTTTTGTTTGCGATTATATGAGTCGCTATAATCTCCTATATAGAAAGATACACGCAGACATCCCGCGAATCAAGTAAGGAGATAATATCTCAGATTGGATTAGCTGGAGGTGTATTTGGGATTGGTCTTCTTGGGAATATCCAAATTGATATCTTTAATTTTCTCTTTGGAAGTATCTTGTTTGTAGAAAATACTGACCTCTATCTTCTCTGTTCTATGCTCTTAATTGGTATTATTTTATGGATATTATTTGGGAAAATATTTTTGAGAATTGCGCTCTCTCCTGAGATAGCCACTTCTCAGGGTATAAAAATCCATGTGTTTGAGATTTGATATCTTTTGTTTTTATCTATATTTATCGCAGTATCACTCAAGATATTTTGAGTACTTCTTTTATGAGCATTTCTGGTATTGCCTGGAAATATAGGGAAAATAATTTCTAAAAATATGAAAGGAGTCTTGGTTGTAGCAACCCTAGCTTCAATGATTTCAGTTATAGCATGATTACTTGCTTCGTATTATTTTGATACTTCTGCTGGAGCTACTATTGTACTTATACTATGAATCATGTTTTTGATAGCTTCACTTATGAAAAGAAAATAAAAATACCTATATTTAGAGTTTATTTCAGAGATATTTTTATTATACTCTCATACTAATACTTATAATATATATTTGATGTTACAAAACATAAACAAAAACTTTTTAATAGGAGCTTTGGCTATCATACTCGCTGCAACACTTTGGAGTCTAGATGGAGTACTTATCCGTCCAAACTTATATAGCTTTCCAGCAATGAATATAGTACTTGTAGAGCATGTACTTGGAGCGATACTTCTGTCTCCATTTTTATTTTTATGATGGAAGAAAATAAAAACTCTCTCTAGGAAACGTGTCTTTGATGTATTATGGGTATGTTTTTTCTGAGGATTACTCGGGACACTTGCTATCACAGAAGCCTACTTTGCTGGATTTAGGTGAGAAACTACACTTTCTACTATAATTATCCTTCAAAAACTCCAGCCTATTTTTGCTCTCTTTTTAGCCAGATTGGTCCTATGAGAAAAACTCTCAAATAGATTCTATATATGGGCAGCTATTGCGATAGCAAGTGCCTATATGATAGCCTTTGGAGGGATGTGAACAGAGTTTTTCAATACTGACTTTTTCACAACTCCAGCTTTTTACGCTATATTAGCTGCATTTGCTTTTGGATCTTCTACCGTATTTGGAAAAGACTTAGTAGATCATCTTGGTTTCAAAACGACTACGGCTCTGCGCTTTCTCATCACATCTGTACTGGCACTTGTAGTAGTACTTATCTTTGGTGACATCACTTCTATAGGTTCTTTTGAGTTTAAGCATTGGCAATTATTCTGAGTGATAGTATTCACGAGTGGTGCTGCAGCACTTTCACTGTATTATTTTTGACTGAGAAAGGTCAATGTGTCATCTGCAACTATATTTGAGCTTGCTTGGCCACTATCAGGGATATTATTTGACTATATATTTAATAAGAACTTTCTGACACCGACTGAGATAGTGTTTTCACTGATACTACTTGGAAGTTTCTTTATGATTATAAAAGAGAATAAATAAAAAAAAGACGGAAATATTTCCGTCTTTTTTAGAGTAGATTTTTATATGCTTTCTCACTCAAACACCATTTCAGGTTGTTCATCCATATATGGGAAAGCTTGTTCTACGAGTGCCCATACTTCTGGGATTTTCATGCTCGCTGCATGAGCCTCTTTTGATTCCCACTCTTCGTAACCAAATATAGTATCTCCATCTATGGCCATATTATACTTTACATTTCCTGGCATGTCTATATCTGCTACTTGTCTGAGAAGTGCAGCTATCTTTTCACCATTTCCAGGAGTTGCTTTCATTTTAAATGATCAGACCCAGTTTGCCATAATATTTTCGTTATGTATATAAAAATATATGTGTATTATAGTAAAAATATTATTTTATAGAAATTTGTTCATGTACCAATACCTACTTACCTCATCACTCTGACTCGAATCATTCGTAAAAAAAGAAGTTCAAAAACAAGGATACGATATCGTAGAAGTCCAAGATAAAGCCGTGTATTTCAAATGAGACATAGATGCAGTAGCAAGAATGAATCTCTGGAGTCGTTTTGGGAATCTCCTCTACCTCATAGTCGGGCAAAAAAAAGAGATTCTTGATTTTGATGACTATTTCGATGCAGTTTTTGATATCGATTGGGATAAACTTATTCCTCATGATTTTCAGGTAAATATAAAAGCAACTTCTATCAAATCAGAACTCGGAGCAACTCCGACACTTCAAGCGCTCGCAAAAAAAGCAATAGTAAAAAATCTCGTCTGAGACGATACGCTCAGAGAATCACCAGAAAGATGAACGATAGATATACGTATACTCATGGATAATAATAATCTCAAAGTGCTTCTCAACACCTCTGGAAATGGCCTACATAAACGCGGATATAGAGAAATGACCTGAGAAGCTCCAATTAAAGAAAACATTGCTGCAGCGCTCGTAATCATATCTCAGTGGAGATTTAAGCAGCCACTTTGGGATATGTTTTGTGGAAGTGGGACGATAGCTATCGAAGCAGCTATGATCGCTATGAATAAAGCTCCTGGTATGACGAGAAAGTTTGCTTTTGAGTCGTGGGACTGGCTGCCTGAGAAGCTACTTGAAACAGAAAAGACGTCAGCTAAATCAAAAGAATTCTCCTGAGAATACACCATCTATGCGAGTGATATCAATAAGCATGTTTTAGAATCAGCTAAAAGAAATGCAAAGTTTGCAGGAGTCGATGCTGCTATACGCTTCCAGCTCATGGATTATAAAGATATTATAAATAAGGGTATAAAAGGATATCTCGTCTCTAATCCTCCGTACGGAGAGAGACTTGAGGACTTTGATGTAATCTGAATCCACAAAGATATAGCGAGACTCTTCGCTGAGAATGATAACCTCCAAGGTGGAATCATTACTTCTCACGAAGCATTTGAATGATACCAAAAAGTGAAATACAAAAAAAGAAAGCTCTACAATGGAGGAGAACTTTGCTATTTTTACCGTAAAATGTAATTATTTTTGCGGAATCAATTTTTTAAAATTCAGCTTTTTCATCATCTTTTCCTTGAGGGTATCTTTGTGTTTATGAAAGATGTGTATAGGAGTTTTTGGGAGAAGTTTTCTCGTATCAAATTCTAGGAAATTATTTATATGCACTCAACTTTTGTGTCTGATTTCAGATATTTTATCATATACAAATACAAACCTATCATAATCGGGTTTTTCTCTTTTTCTTTTTATAAGACCTCATATCTTTTTAAAGTAGTATTTGCTTCCTCACTCAGGATGAATCATACGATAGATAGTAAAACCAAGGATGACTTGTACCAATACTTCATTGATAACTCAACTAATAGAGCCAACAAAGAAGTTGTAAGTAAGGTACATCCATGAGTTAAACACCATTACCAGACGAAGTTTTACCTTTTCTAGATAGAAGTATGAATAAGCTCAAGTAATAGAAGCTAAGATTGGTAACAATGATACTACTCCTTCATAGGTGATATATCACAGTATGATCGTAATAACAAAGATTCCAACAAATGCTCTTTGGTCTCGCTTGTATTTTAGTGATCAGATAATTCTAATCACCCATATAAATATCGAAGCTACTCATGCATATACTCATAAAAGATAGAAATGCGCTCACCAAAATACTGCTGATATAAGCATTAATTTCTTTACCTTTCTATCATCTTTGTAGAAATATGCTGCTAAAATCACAATCATTCCTAAAAATCATGTTATCTGTGTAAGTGGTTCACGAACAACAACCTCTATCAATGTATTTAGTACTTCTAGTATCACTATTTTCTCGTTATTAATTACATTATGTTTATATTAAAACATATATAATTAATTTTGTCAAATAATGAGGATTTATTTAAATCTATCCTTGTCTCTGAAGTATATAAATCTCCCAAAATCAACTCTTCTTGGTCTTTTTTGAGCGATTCTTCTGAGTCTTTTAAAGAAGAAGCTTCATTTCTCTATATTGTGGTTGAATCTATATATGGTGATACAGAGTGTTATGAGCATGATTATTTCATTGATAAGGCCAGCAATAGACCCAGTTCCTGTATGGTATATCAGCCAGCACGCTGATACAAATCACAGCATAAGCCTGAGCTGTACCTTTTCTAAAAAGAAATATCCATAACTAGAGACAGCTGTGGCCAAGAGTGGGAGTATGGATATAGGATTTCCATCATAGGTAAATATTCAAAATATCACAGTAATAAGAATAACTCCTATTAGAATTTTAGTATTTCTTCTAAATTTGAGTGATAAAATAAGACGTAATAGTCATATGATAGTAGCTCAGAGTGCTCAAAAATTTCCCATAAAGAGAAAATGTAAAGACCAAACAATGTTGGATCACATAAAGATTTTTATTGTTTTGGTATCATTGGTAGTGAGGTATCATAAAAATCATACAAACATAGCAAGAAAGCCAAAAGTCTGAGCAATAGGGTTAGTCATGAATGTAGAAAAAAACTCCATGCTTTTTTATAAATATATATAAAGTCGCAGGAGTATATTCAGAGTATTTATGAATGCAAAAGTTTAATGATATTTCTTAAATTATCTTATTAGTTAGAATCTGCTTTTTAACTTAATTGCGGGAGTTTTTCATCCATAATCAGGCAATACCTGAACACCTCACACATTGGTCATATCAGCTAGTTTTTGGAATCCATTTGGATATTCAGAAGGATTATAGTCTATATGAGGAGATAGTTCTGTGAGTATTTTGTCCTGAGATTCAGCTATATAGTTAGGGATTTTTCTTTCATTATCATTTAGCTCTACTACCTCACATAATAAGACTCTACGATTCATTATACATCTATGATATTCATCCCATATTCTTCTGGTTTTTTCTTTTTGAAGCGTTTGAGATATTTTATCCAATATTGGGTTTTTATTAGCTTTAATCGTTTCCGGAGAAGAAGCTGGTTTATCTAGGTTTCACATAGAGATAAAATAAAAAAGTATATATAAATAATATCATATATACTTTTTATTGGCAATTTCCTCTGTGTTTATTTTCATTCTCTTATAATTGCACGCAAAGGCCTTTTTTTATAACAATTATTTATGTATGCCAATTTGATACTCTCTCTATCGACATTTGTCATATGTTGGTACTGTCCAGGACTATGATTGGTGTAAATCCTTTTTCAGTCAACTCATCTACGTCTTTTAGGGAGCTTACATTCTTGGAGTGTTTTTGTTATTTCTCTACCATCAATAATATATGTTTGATATCATCTTACAGGAGGAGTGTATTGGCCAGCATATACTACCTTTCTCTCTTTTTCACAACTAGATATAATTCCTATCTCTTGTTCTCTTCTTCATGTAAATGTTTTACTACAAATAGGAGATATTTCGAAAGGTCATACTCTTATTGGTGATGTTTCAAATGCTAATATGTCGGCTATATTATTTTTAGCTACTCTTTGCCATTTATCGTATTTCACTACAGGGATTTCTCTTATTTTGGTTGCCTGAGTTGGTTCAAAGTTGGGAGGATAAGAAAAACTATCATCAAACATTTTGTTTGATGAAGACATATTAAATCTGATGGAATCATTTATTTCATCTATTCATAAGTCTTGAGTTTCTTGGTCGCTATCATCATAATAATATCAGTTATATATATTATTTTGTATGTCACTTTTGCTTGATTCTGCTGCAGCGCTTGTTCAAGCGCATCATCAGAGTATAATTGCGCTTGCAAAAGATATATGTTTACTAAGTTTTTTTATATTTTTTGTGGTAGTATTAACAAACTTTTGGCTCTCTCAGAGTGCTCCTATTATATTCATATTTTTTCTTTATTTATATTGAAATATAGTATAGATAAGATTTGATTATTACCCAATCTTTTTTATAAAAAAATCTTATGTAACACTTCTGTTAACTTTTTATTTTGATTTATTTTCCCTAGTTTTTTGATACCATATATAGCTCCTGATTTTAACATAAGTTCATTTTTTGAGTCAGATGAAGAAAATGAAATAATCATAGTTCATAGAAATCTATCTACTACATCTAGAGCAGTCTTTTTATCCTTATCGAGATAAAAATCGAGAATAACAACATCAAATTTTTTATCTTCTATTTCTGAGATGCGATCGTAATAATAGAATTCATATTCTATGTGATTTGGGATTGCATTTATAACTTGGGGTATACCGTAGGATAGATCATCGATGTAACAGATTTTATATTTCATAGAGTTCTATATATTTTTTTATTATATTTTTTGAGATGTATTTCTGTGCTATTTTTTTGCTTTCTTTCATAAATGACTTTCTTGCCTTAGGTTTTGAAGCAAGGGAAAGGATTTTTTCACTATAGTCATCAATATCTTTTCAAATATATCAATTGAGCTTATCTGTGACGAGTCCTTCAAAACTTTTATCTTGCACCACTACACACGGGAGTCAGAGAAAAACTGCTTCGGTAACGGTCATAGGATGAGTTTCACTGATAGATATAGTCGTGTATATGTCTGAGAGTTTATAGTATGAGCCTATATCTTTCCATTCTACATATCCAGTCAGGATATAGTTGTCTTTATATTTGCTATTTGCTACATATCTCTGAACTTTTTTAAATTGTTTTCCATCACCTATGACCATCAGTTTTATATGATTATTTTTTGGAAATATAAGTGTATCATATGATTGTACTAACTCAAATACTCTCTTTTCGCTACTTACTCTCCCTATAAAGCTGACAATTATATTATCTTTTTCTATCTGATATTGTTTTTTCAGTTTATTTATATCTTCTTCGTTTGCTTCACATATAAGCTTTTGTTCATCTATAAAGTTAGGTATATGGATAATATCTTTCCTCTTCAGTATAGTTTCTAGGTACTGACATGATTTTACTGAAGGAGTTGTTATGCATTCCACATTTTTAAGAAAGTGTTGAAGTGCTTTTCTAATCGATATCTTTGGCATCATGAGATAGTGACTATAGTCCTCCCACATGGTGTGAAAAGTATGTACATACTTGATATCCAATTGCCTTGCAAACTTCTTTGCGAGTCTTCCGAGAATAAATTCACTATGAGAATGTATGACATCTATTTTATTCTCTATGAGGAATTGTTTTATTTCCTTTTTTTTCTTGAGTGTAATAGGAAGTCTGTCATCGAGCTTAAGGGGAGTTCCTACTGATTTGATACGAATCACATTTTTTTCTGTATCTGTATGATCAGGATAATCAGGACAAAATAGATAAACTTCGTGGCCTTCTGCCTCTAGAGATGATTTGATTTGACTCACCATAGAAACGAGTCAGTTTTTCACTGGGATGTATGTGTCACAGAAGAGAGCTATTTTCATAAATATTATTCAGAATTATCTACTCTCATTATACGAGTGATATCTCCAGTTACAAGTCATTGTATTCAATCAATATTAGCGAGTACATTTCCGTAACTATCTTTTCAGTCTATATTTAAAAGTTGTCATCATTTTGGTAAAAAATAAGGATGATTTATAGTATTGAATTGAAATAAGCCATTTTTTTCCATACTATTAATATGTATTAGGCCTGGAATTGATAATTTTCCAGGAATATTATTTGGTTTTCTAATCCATATTTGAGTATTTGATATAAGTTCTCAATTTTTAGTATGTGCTGGAGGTAGGATTCTTCCTGGTATTCTATTTAAGCTAGCATGACATCATCATCATAACATTCTATCTCATGTGCTAAAGACTCAATTATCAAATCCTACAAAAGGGCTTTCAGGTAATGGATTTTCATAAGGAATAAAAATATTACTTGTAAGTTGTCCTATCTCGTCAACATATGAAAAAACTTGTTGGTGCAAATCAGCAGCTTGGTTGTATTTTCATAATCTTACTGATATTCAATGTATTTTTTTTGGTCCTCTCATAAATATATAATATTACTATAAGATATTTATAATTAATTTAATATAAAAGTCAATAATTCTTTGTTAATTAAAAACTCTCGTTTTCATAAGAGTCTGATTATTTAGCTATTTTATTTAATCCTTTTTTAAACAGATACAACCATTGAATTGCTTTAGGTCTTAAGCTGATTCTTATTTCTTCTAAGCTTGCATTATAACCTCTATATAGGTTGTTTTTTCTTGTTGCACCATCTCAATGAGAATCCTTATTTCATATTACTCATATAATATAAAAATTATCTCAAATATTTGTTATATCTTTTTGTTTTATAACTCAAACATCTGCAAGTTTTTTGAGCGTATATCAAGCTATGAAATCTGCATGATATTCTAAACTCTTTTTAGAAAAAGATATAAACATTCAAACTTGTTGTTGTATTCCGTGTCCTATTTCATGAGCAAATATGGATAAGATATATGCTTTTGGTATGTTATCTAAATTATACTTAGTATTTATATCTGCATGAGTGCTGTTATTTGTATAATATAATCTTCATTCTTCATGAAAGTTAATATCTATATCTTGGAGATCAAATCATATTTTTGATAGTTCTTCTTTCCATATATCAACTATAAGGAAATGAATATCTTGAAAATATTTTTCTGGATTTGTTTCATCAAGAGTAATTTTGATATATCTCTCTCAAATATTAAGTCTTTCCTGAGTAACATTATTAGTATCCATATTTCTATTTTTTTAATTCTAATTATATGCTTATTTTAAGTAAATATAAAATATTGTCAACTAATTGCTTTCTAAACAAAAACTCCTATTTTCATAAGAGTCTCATTATGTTTAAAATTGTTCGTTGAGTTTGAGCTTACTTTGGTAAAACATCCTACTACTACTTACTCCAAATCTCTGAGCAGCGATTCTGTCGATACCCATACCAAATGCAAATCAGCTATATACTTCAGGGTCGATACCACATCCCTCGAGGACTTTTGGATGCACCATTCAGCTTCCGAGGAGTTCAACCCAACCAGTTGCACTACACATGCTACATTTTCATTTTTTTGTTTCTCAGGTTCATTTACATATCTGACAGCTCACGTCTACCTCAGCGCTTGGTTCTGTAAATGGAAATATACTCGGTCTAAAACGAGTCTCTGTTGATTCTCAGAGGAGCTTTTTCATCACAGTATCAAGTGTCCATTTGAGGTCTCAGAATGTAATTCATTTCCCAACTACCAGTCATTCGAGTTGGTAGAAGTTACAGGTATGTCTCGCATCTTCTTGTTCGTATCTAAATACTCTTCCAGGAACAATGATTTTGATAGGAAGATCTTCAGAGAGCATCGTTCTGATTTGTACTGGAGATGTGTGTGTCCTGAGGAGATAATTGTCTCCTGATTCCCTCTCTGCATTGATAGCATCACTTATCCAAAAAGTATCCCATACATCTCTGGCTGGGTGATCTGCTGGTATATTGAGTTTATCAAAGTTATACTCTTCTGTCTCTATTTGTGGCCCATCCTTGATTTTATATCCCATAGAGATAAATATATCCTCAAGTAGCTCACTCGCCATACTAATCGGATGCTTGTGTCACAAGTTTTTTGATGGGAATTGGAGTGTCACATCTATGCGTTCATCTTCTTCTATTTGAGCGTATTTTTCATTTTCTATACTGAGTGCTTTTTTCTCAAGCTCGTCTTGCATGAATAGCTTCAGTGCATTTGCTTTTGGTCAGATAGATTTTTTCTCTTCTACTGAGAGATCTTTCATTCCTGCAAGTATCTTTTTGAGCTCTCATTTCTTTCCGAGAAATTTATTTTCTAGCTCTTTGAGCTTTGCCTCATCTGCTATGTTTTCTAGCTCTGTAGAAAACAGAGATTTCATATCTTCTAATTGTTTTTCCATGTGTGTAATTATGTCTATTTATAGTTAGAATGATGATATAAAAAAAGGACTTGAAAGCAAAATATATTTTTCCATAAAAAACATTTTGACAAATAAAACCTTTTTAATACAATGCTTTCGCTTTCAAGTTACGGCTTGAAGAATTTCCGTCAAAATAAGGAAATTAGAAGAGGTTAAGTTAAACTGTTTGTAGATGGTACAAATAAGTTTAACCTCTAACTTTATTTTTTACCAAAATACACGACTATGGCAGGATTGCTAGCAAGAAAAGTAGAGATGACAAGAGTCATTAAAGGAGACAAATTTGTTCCTATTACTATATTAGAAGTTCCTACTCTTAAAGTAGTTGGATTTAAAACTATAGAAAAAGACTGATATGAAGCAGTAGTAGTTGGTATTCCAAGAAAGGATGCAAAACTAAAAGTTTCTAAAGGAAAGAGTTCTCTCCCAGTGAACCAATTTAGTGAAATACAAGAATTTTCTCTTTCTGATGGAAAACCTGAATGATTAGAGGTTGGATCTGATATTACACTTGATTCACTTGAGGGTGTTGAAAAAGTAAGAGTAACTGGAATATCTAAATGAAGATGATTTACTGGTGCGATGAAAAGACATAATTTTCACGGTTGACCAGCAACTCATGGTTCTAAGTTCCACAGAGCTCTCGGTTCTATTTGAAACAGAAAACCAAAAAGAACACACAAATGAAAAAAGATGCACGGTCATCACGGGTGTCAAAAAATAACAATAAAGAAAGTTCCATTGGAGCTAGTAAATAAAAATGCATCATTAATAGGTGTAAGAGGATGAGTACCTGGTGCAAGAAATTCACTCGTGACTATCACATTTTAATTTTAATAAAGATTTTTGAGAAAGATGGAAACAATAATGTTAGACCAAAAATGAAAAGAAGCTTGAAAAGTAGAACTCAGTAAATCTGTTTTCTCTGTAAAGGTAAATGAAGATCTCATACATAGATCTCTTGTATATCAACTAGCAAACGCAAGAATAAATCTTGCTCACACAAAAACTAGATGAGAAAGAAGAGGGTCTACGAGAAAACTATACAGACAAAAAGGTACTGGTAGAGCAAGAATGGGGAGCGCTAGATCTCCTATCAGAAAGAAAGGTTGACTTGCTTTTGGTCCTAGAAATAACAGAACATTTGCTATTTCTATGAATAAAAAAGAAAGAAGATTAGCATTATTCTCTATTCTTTCTTCAAAAGTAAAGAATAAAGATCTTATCGTTGTGAACGATATAAAAATGAAAGAAATAAAAACGAAAAGTATGATAGATGTGTTTAAGGCTCTTCCATACAAAGAAAAAGCTCTTCTTGCTCTCCCTGAGAGAAATGAAGTACTCGAAAAAAGCGCTGCTAATATACCATATGTAAAAACAGTATCAGTTAACTACTTAAATACACACGATCTTCTTAAGTATAAAACACTTGTTTTACTGAAAGGGTCTGTAGATCACTTAAATGCTTTAGCTAAATAATACCAAGTTATGAGACTATATAAGATTATAAAAAAACCGATAACAACAGAAAAAACTTCTGCTCTCGAAATAGATAACGGATGTTATACTATGGAGGTTTCATCTGATGCTACTAAGATTGATATCAAAAAAGCTATAAAAGAGCTCTATGGTATAGATGTAGCAACAGTGAATATTCTCAATACAAGAGCAAAATTTAAATACGGAAAGAAAAGAGGTATGCAATATAGAAAAAGAGAAACAAAAAAAGCATATGTAACTCTAAAGAATAAAAAAGATAAACTCGATTTCACAATAGTGAAATAGGAATAAAAAAGTTAAATATTTAATTTCTAATAATTAGACAAGTGGGAATAAGAAAATTCAAACCTACAACTCCAGGTAGAAGATGAATGGTGGTAAATACCTTTGAGGAAATCACTACTTCAAAACCATATAAACCTCTGACTGTCACACTCAAAAAGCATGCAGGTAGAAATAATACTTGAAGACTTACAGTAAGGCATAAAGGTGGTGGTCATGCAAAGAGATATAGACTTATGGATTTCTATTTCCATGATAAAAAAGGAATACCAGCAAAAGTTGAAACTATCGAATATGATCCATATAGAACTGGTTGGATAGCTCTCGTTTGTTACAAGGATGGTGAGAGAAGATATGTTCTCGCTCATGCTGAAATGAAAGTAGGAGACACTATCATCACTGATGAGCTTACTAAGCTCGTTCCTGGTAACAGACTTCTCGTAAGTAATGTTCCAGTAGGGATGAAGATTTACAACATAGAGCTTATCGTTGGTCAAGGAGCATCTTCTGTAAGATCAGCAGGCTCAAGTGCTACCGTTATATCACAAGACTGAGAATATTCTCAAGTGAAGATGCCATCATGAGAGGTAAGACTTGTAAACAAAAAGTGTTATGTAACTCTCGGACAGGTTTCAAATCCAGATCACAATCAAATTGTTATCTGAAAAGCCTGAAGATCTAGATGGATGTGAAAAAGACCTACTGTTCTTGGTAAATCTATGAATCCTGTAGATCATCCACATGGTTGAGGTGAATGACACTCTCCAATCGGTATGAAAGCACCGAAAACTCCATGGGGTATGCCAGCACTCGGATATAAAACGAGAAAAAAGAAAAAAACAACAAATAAATGGATTCTTAAAACAAGAAAAGGAAAACTCCTTCTTAAATAAAAACCCTTTAAACCTAATAATTATAAAAGATGACAAGAAGTTTAAAAAAATGACCTTATATTGATGCAAGACTTTTAAAAAAAGTTGAAGCGCTCGCTGCATCTGGAAAGAAAAGTGTTATCAAAACATGGTCAAGAGACTGTACTATTATACCAACATTTGTAGGACATACATTTGGTGTTCATAATGGAAAGGCTCACTTCCCAGTTTTCGTTACTGAAGATATGGTTGGACACAAGCTTTGAGAGTTCTCAATGACAAGAACATTCAGAGGTCACTCTGGAAACAGATAATACATTTATATATTATAGAAAGACATATATTATTCTTTCTTAACAAATAACTTTACTAAAATAGATTATGAAAGCATACGGAAAAAATATAAGAATATCACCAAAGAAACTCAGAGTAGTTGCTGAGGTAGTGAGAGGTATGAATGCTGAAGAAGCTCTCAATTTTCTTAAATTTGCACCTAGAAAATGAGCAAAGATTCTTTATAAGATTGTTCATTCAGCTGTTGCAAATGCAGAAAATAATGATGGGCAAAAAAAAGCAGATCTATATTTAGATACTCTCGTTATCACAAAAGGTATAGTATATAAAAGATGAAGACCAGTTTCTAGATGAAGAATGCATCCAATCCTAAAAAGAACTTCTAATATAAGATTAGAACTCCAAGTTAAGTAAGGGCTAAATAAAAATAGAATACAAAATTTAATTTAAAAATAACACTATTGTACTATGTGACATAAAGTAAATCCAGTATCGTTCAGAATTCCATATATTCTTTCATGGAAATCTTCATGGTTCGCTGATAAAAAAGGATATAGAGATTTCTTAGGTCTTGATCTAAAAATCAGAGATATTCTTAAAAAAGAGCTGACTTGAATTCCTCTTGGAGATATTCTTATTTCTAGAGAGCAAGATGTTATCAGGGTTGATGTATTTACATCTAAGGCATCTCTTATACTTGGAAAAACAGGTGAACAAAAAGAAAGAATCGAAAAGCTTTTGAAAAATAAAGTTGGATTCACAACACTTCTCAATGTAAAGGAAATCAAAAAACCAGAACTCAATGCAAAAATAGTTGGGTACATGGTTGCCAACCAAATAGAGCAAAGAATGCCATATAAAAGAGCCATCAAACAAGCTGTTGCAAAGAGTATGGAAAAAGGAGCAAAGGGAATCAAGATAAAAGTTGGAGGAAGACTCAATGGAGCTGATATTGCCAGAAAAGAAACATTCAAAGATGGAAATATCCCAACACAAACAATTAGATCAAATATTGATTATTGTACAGTAAGAGCTGAAACAGTTTACGGTACTATAGGACTCAAAGTTTGGATCTACAAATGAGATGTTTACAAGAAGACAAAATAAAACTTGACTACATAGGAATTTTTATATAATAATTGAGCTAAAATGTTACAACCAAGGAAAACCAAATATAGAAAAACTCATAGAGGGAGACTCAAATGAGTTGCTGTAAGGTGATCTACTATAGCGTTCGGAGAATATGCCATAAAGGCTACTACTAGAGGATATATAACTTCTAGACAAATAGAATCTGCGAGAAGAGCTATGGTTAGATATATCAAAAGAGGATGAAAAATTTGGATTAGAATTTTCCCTGACAAAGCTTATACTGCTAAACCTCTCGAAGTACCGATGGGTTGAGGTAAAGGTTCGGTTGAAATGTATAGAGCCCCTGTAAAACCTGGTAGAATACTCTTCGAAATGACATGAGTAACTCCAGAAGTTGCTAGGGAAGCTTTTACGCTTGCCTCTTACAAACTTCCAGTGAAGACAAAAATTATAGTTGATAATAGTTAATGACCATTATGAAAGCAATAAAAGAATTAAAATTAAAAGATAAATCTACTCTTGGTGGATTGACTGATGCAAAACTCACAGAAGAAATAAAAACAATGGAAAAAACTTTATTTACTATGAGAATGAAGCTCAAAATGTGAGAGCAAAAGCAAACACATCTAATAAAATTTTTAAGAAGACACATAGCTACAGCTAAAACTATGGCTGCAGGTAAAAAAACTGTTTAATAATAATAACTAAGAAGCTCATATGAGAACGAAAAAATGAGAAGTTACTAGTGCTAAAATGGATAAGACTGCAGTTATATCTGTACACACTTATAAAAGTGATCCTAAATACAAAAAAAAGTATAGAGTAACAAAAAAGTTTTACGCACACGATGAAAAAAATGAGTGTAAAGAAGGAGATATCGTAACGATAAAAGAAACAAAGCCTCTCTCTAAACTAAAAAGATGGGAAGTGGTAGCAGAGAAAAAGGCTAAAGTAGCCTCTAAAAAGTAATTTTTAAGAACAACCGGTAAATATGATACAAACAGAATCGAGATTAGCTGTTACTGACAACTCTTGAGCAAAAGAAGTTCTTTGTATAAAAGTGCTTGGATGATCAAAGAGAAGATATGCTTCTGTAGGTGATATAATAGTATGTACTGTTAAAAAAGCTTCACCAGATGGAAATGTAAAAAAGAAAAAAGTAGTAAAAGCTGTCGTAGTAAGAACTGCTAAAGAAATAAGAAGGCCAGATGGAAGTTACCTAAGATTTGATGATAACGCATGTGTTATCGTAGATGATGATGGGAATCCAAAAGGAACTCGTATATTTGGACCTGTTGCAAGAGAGTTGAAATCTAAAGGTTACAACAAAATTGTAAGTTTGGCACCAGAAGTTTTATAAATAATTTTTTGAGAAACGAGCTATGAAAATAAGAAAATGAGATAAAGTACAAGTTACTTGTGGAAAAGACAAAGGTCTAGTATCTGAAGTCTTGAAAGTAATGAAATCTGATAATAAGGTTATCGTAAAAGGAGCCCATGTAGTAAAAAGACATATAAAAAAATCTGGAACTACAGCTGGCCAAATAATCGAAATGGAGAAAGCAATTGATGCTTCTAACGTTATGGTTATGTGTCCTATTACTGAAAAGCCTACCAGACTCGGAGTACTTATTACCGAAGAAAAAGGAAAGAGAAAGAAATCTAGATACTCAAAAGTAGCTGTAAAAAGTGGAAAAGCTCCAAAAGATTGTATCATAAAGTAAAACTATTTTAATAAATTTATAAGTAGAAATGAGTTTAAAAGAAAAATATGCAAAGGAAATCCTCCCAGCTCTCCAAAAAGAGTTAGGACTTACAAATGTAATGGAGGTTCCTAAGATTGAAAAAGTTGTTATTAATATCGGTATTTGAACATATATCAAATCTGGAAATAAAGACTTCTCATCACTCAAAGAGCATCTCAAACTTATATCAGGACAAGAGCCTACAGTAAGATATGCAAGAAAAGCAATATCAAACTTTAAGCTCAGAGCTGGTATGCCAGTTGGTCTTGCTGTAACACTCAGAGGAGATAGTATGTATGCTTTCCTAGAAAAGCTCATACACATAGTGCTTCCAAGAGTAAGAGATTTCAGATGAGTAAACAAAAATAGTTTTGATACTGCTGGTAACTACAACTTTGGACTGAAAGAGCATAGTATTTTTCTCGAAGTTCCACAAGATGATGTAATAGCAAACTCTGGAATGCAGATAACGATAAAAACAACAGCGAAAAGCAAAGAGCAATGAGTAGAACTTTTGAAGATGGCATGATTTCCATTTTCTAAATAAGATAATTTAATTTTTAAGACTGGTGATCCATGGCAAGAAAGTCAAAAATAGCTAAATCTCGTAAACTGAAGAAAAAGTTCTTACAGGCATTACAAGATGGAAGAAAGCCAAAAATGGCTACAAAAGTTTTTAACTCATGTAGTGTTTGCGGAAGAACAAGATGATATCTATGAAAATTCGATATTTGTAGAATTTGTTTTAGAGAAAAAGCGAATGCAGGTGAACTTCCTGGAGTAAGAAAATCAAGTTGGTAAAAAATTTAAAAAAAGTTTAGTTTATAATAATTTTTATTATGGTATCAGATCCTATTGGAGATTTGTTAACAAGAATCAGAAATGCCTATATGGTAAGAATTTCGGAGCTTAAAATTCCTTATTCTACTATAAAAGCTGATATACTTAAAATTCTTAAAAAGAATAAATATATCGCTTCATACAGCATATCTGAAGAAGAAAACAACAAAAAATACCTACTCGTAGGACTTAATGACGTAAAAGTTACAAAGTACGTACCGAGTTTTAAAAGAGTAAGTAAGCCTTGAAGAAGAATATACTTATGAGCAAAAGATATAAAAAAATCTAAAAACGGAAAAGGTATCTATATAGTTTCTACACCAAAAGGAGTAGTAACTGGATATGAAGCAAGATCTTTAAACGTTGGATGAGAACTTCTTTGTGAAGTATTTTAATTCCTATTTAATTACATTAAAAAGATGTCTAGAATTTGAAAATTGCCTGTAGCTATACCTGAAAAAGTTGAGGCCTCAGTAAAAGATAATGTTGTAACTGTAAAATGACCACTCGGTCAGCTTACATTTGCTCATTCTGATCAAGTAAAGGTTGAGGTAAAAGATGGAAACATAATAGCAAATCCAGTAAAGCCTGAGTATAGTGCTATGTGGGGAACTACAAGAGCAGTCCTAAACAATATGGTAGAATGAGTAACAAATGGGTATAAAAAAAGTTTAGAAATAAACTGAGTTTGATACAAATTTGAAGTACAATGAACAAAGCTTATCCTCAGTATTGGATACTCTCATAAAGTAGAGATGCAAGCTCCAGAAGGAGTAAAAATCGCTATGGATGAAAAGCTTAAAAATGTTATCCATATCACTGGTATCGATAAGCAAGATGTAGGTCAATTTGCATCTAAAATCAAAGCAAAAAAGAAACCAGAACCATATAAAGGAAAAGGAATTAAGTATCTCGGTGAACACATCAAGAGAAAAGCTGGTAAAACTGGTGCATAATACATTTATTAAAAAATTATTTCTAACAGATAGAACATGTTAAAAAAACAACTAAACAGAATAAGTAGACATAACAGAGTCAGATCAAAGATTGAATGAACTACAAAAAGACCTCGTCTTGCTGTATTTAGAAGCAATACTCACATATCTGCTCAACTCATCGATGATTCTACTGGTAAAACTCTTGCTTCATCTTCAGATTTGAAAATGAAAAAAGGTGGAACAAAAGTAGAAATGGCTACAAAAGTATGAGAAGATATTGCAAAAAAAGCAAAAGACTTAAAACTGAAAGAAATAGTTTTTGATAGAGGTTGATTCTCGTATCATGGAAGAGTAAAGGCTCTCGCTGATGCAGCTAGAGAATGAGGACTCAAATTTTAATTTTACACTTATATTATAATAATTAGATCTTATGGCATCTCCAAGAAACGATAGAAGAGGACAAAAAAAACCAAAAGAGTTCAAAGAAGAGCTTTTAGCTATAGATAGAGTAACTAGAGTTACTGCAGGTTGAAGACAACTTAGATTTAGAGCTGTTATGGTTATCGGAAATGGGAAATGAAAAGCTGGTCTTGGTACTGGTAAGAGTTGGGAAGTAGTTGATGCTATCGCAAAAGCTATTACGAACGCTAAGAAAAATCTCATAGATGTAAATATAGTTGATGGAACAGTTCCATACGATCTAAAAGTAAAATATAAAGCTGCTAATGTAATGCTTCACCCAGCATCAAAATGAACATGAATCATTGCTGGTTGAGCTGTGAGAAAGGTACTTGCAGTTGCTGGATATAAAGATATACTAGGAAAGAGATATGGTTCTTCTAACCTTATCAACAATGCAAAAGCTACGCTCAAAGCACTTAGCTCATATAAGTAAAAAATATTATTACACTCGTTATATAACAAACAATGAAAACAATGAATTTAAACAGTATAAAGCCTAATAAAGGTTCTAGAAACACCTTTAAAAGACGTGGAAGAGGAAATGGTTCTGGTAAAGGAACATTTTCAGGTAGAGGTATGAACGGTCAAAACTGTAGAAGTGGAGGTTGAGTGCCAGATTGGTTTGAATGAGGACAAACTCCTCTTTTCAGAAGAATGCCTAAACTCAAAGGTTTTTCAAATGCTCGTTTTAAAAAACATTACAACATCATAAATCTTTCAGATCTTGAAATCATGGCTAAAGCTGGAGTAAAAGATATTACCAAAGAAGCTATGCTAGAACACAGAATTATTAGAAAGAAGTCTCTTGGAGTAAAACTTCTCGGACACGGAGAGCTGAAAGCGAAAGTAACTCTTACGGTAGACAGAGCTTCTAGTAGCGCTGTAGAAGCAGTTGCTAAAGCTGGAGGAAAACTTACAGTTCTTTCTGGAAATACTGAAGAAGTAAAGCAGGAAGCGAAAGCTGAAAAATAAAAATAAAAAAGCTGCTGTAAAAGTGGCTTTTATTTACATTATAAACTACAAACATGGTTGATTACTTAAAATCAGTTATTGGAATTAAATCACTTAGAAAAAAGATTATAGCTACACTTGCTATGGTTCTTGTATATAAGTTTTTAGCTGTTATACCAATTCCAGGAGTAAATACTGCTGGTCTTGATGCTATTATCGAAGGTCAAAAAGGACTTGCTTTCTTTAGCGCACTTATGGGATGAGGGATAGAAAATTTCTCTATCATACTCATGTGACTATGACCGTACATCAATGCTGTGATTATCATACAGCTTCTTGGGGTAATTATTCCTAAGATTGCTGAACTTCAAAAAGAAGGTGAAGCTGGTCAAAGAAAGATAAATAAGTTTACGAGATGGCTTACACTTCCTATCGCTTTCCTTCAAAGTTACGGTATGATTGTACTTCTCAACTCTCTTGCTGGAGGTTCTATCATAAACACTGGAGATATACCAACAGTGATGATGGCTATGATGATAGCGACAGCTGGTACTATGTTTCTTATGTGGCTTGGTGAAGTGATGACAGAGTATGGTATATCTAACGGTATTTCTATCATCATTACAGCCTGAGTAATGGCTGCTACTCCATGAGTTATTATGGGATACGTAAACTCATGAAATTATCCACTTTTTGCTGCTCTCCTCATAGCTACACTTGTAGTTATCTACATCATAGTGAAGTTTACAGAAGGAAACAGAAGAATCCCAATTATATACACAAGAACTGGAAGAGAAGAAAAATCTTATTTCCCAATCAGAGTAAACCAAGCAGGTATGATACCGATTATCTTCGCTGTATCTATCGTAACTTTCCCTGCTATACTTGGTGAAGTACTATCTAACTCTACTGGTGAAACAGCTTCTAGCATTGGTACTTGGATGCTCCAATACCTCTCTATAGCAAATCCATCATGGTTATTTATCATCGTTTATTTCCTTCTTGTACTTGGATTCTCTTTCTTCTATGTATCTATCACTTTCAACACTGATCAAGTAGCTGAAAATATACAAAAGAGAGGAGGTTATATACCAGGTATTAGGCCAGGTGAAGAAACAGCTGCATACCTCCAAAAGGTATCAGACCACCTCAATCTCTATGGTTGATCGTTCCTTGCATTCATTGCGGTATTCCCATATATCATGGGTAAATTCATGGGACAATCTATAGATTTCATTATATCTGGTGCTGGGCTCATCATTATCGTATCAGTACTTC
Source organism: uncultured Candidatus Altimarinota bacterium (assembly GCA_937999345.1). Lineage (GTDB taxonomy): Bacteria > Patescibacteriota > Gracilibacteria > BD1-5 > UBA6164 > CALLBL01. The sequence goes on from CALLBL010000033.1 coordinate 24,455, forward strand.
TCGATATTATGAGAAAGGTAGATAGTGAAATCAAGATGTTTGACTATTCAAAGTTTAAATAAAAGAAAAACATAAAAAGACTCTCAGCATTGAGGGTCTTTTTATTTCTTGCCTACTTTGAAATCGTCGTGTATGATGTATTTTTAATAATTAAGAATAGAGAATATGAATGATGATTTAGCTAAGATGCGTTATCAGATACTTGATGAAGTCTGTAAAAATAGTGAAGGACCTACATATTATAGATTTCATATGAATAAATATTATGAGAAAAATTTTATAAGGAAAGATGAATGAGAAGCAATTATTAGAGATTTAAGAGATTTTGGTTATATTAAGACTAAAGGAGGCTATAAAGGTAAGCCTGAGAGATATCAAACTATCTTTATAACCTGAAGCTGAAAGAAAGCTATTGAGAAAGCTTATGAATTAAAACAAGAACATTTAAATTTTTCGAAAAAAGAAAGATCAACAATTTATATTAAAGCAAACAACTGAAATATAAGTTGAGTAAATAATGGACAGCAAATTATTCCTAAAAATAGTTTGTCCAAACTTGAAATATTTTGAATTATTCTAACATCTTGTGTAGCTTTAATTGGTATATATGAATTTTTTATTTAAGTTCAAATCAGATGTTATTAATTCCATCTTAAATATTTTCCCTAAAAATACCTAAAAGTTTTGGATTCGTAAAGACCTGAAAGTATACTAGAGAAATTATTTTCTAGCATATTTTTTATGATCTCCACCGTTCACTGAATCAGCGTAAATGGTCTCGATACCACTATCATAGATGTTGAGGTCGATATCAACAACTGACTTCCAGCTTTTACTATCGTATGATTGGCTGACACATCTGTCCAAGAGAGTAAGGAAAGACTCAGAAGTGCACTTAAGTCGAGTCACGCAAAACTTCCAACGAATCGTATCACGGTCAATCTCGCTCCAGCAAATATCAAAAAAACAGGACCGAGCTTTGATCTTCCAATTGCTATATGAATACTTCTCAATGAATGATATATAGAAAATGATAATATTATCAAAGAGAGTGTGTTTATGTGAGAGTTAGCACTCAATGGAAAACTCAGAAAGGTAAAGTCTGTACTTCCAGCTACGATAGGAACAAAAGAGAAAGGCTTTAAACGTATCTTTGTCCCAGCAGTGAATTCGCTTGAAGCATCAATCATACCAGATATAGAAGTAGTGCAAGTAACGGACCTCTGAGAACTCATGGGTATGTTGTCATGAGAAATAGAACTCAACGTTCAACCAAAAATAGAGTTCCAGTCTGATCTTATAGACAAAGAGGATATAGCGTATAAATATGATTTTAAGTACGTACTCGGACAAGAACATGCAAAACGTGCACTTGAGATAGCAGCAGCATGAGGACACAACATCATCATGGATGGTCCTCCAGGAAGTTGAAAAACTATGCTGGCAAAAGCATTTTCTACTATACTTCCAGATCTCACTCTCGATGAGTCTATCGAAATATCAAAGATATATAGTATCACATGAATGCTCTCTCAGGAAAATCCTATAATTAGAAAGCGTCCTTTTAGGGTGGTTCATCATACTGCGAGTGCTGTGAGTATCATAGGAGGATGAACACACGCAAAACCAGGAGAGATATCTCTCGCTCATAAGTGAGTGCTGTTTCTTGATGAGATACTTGAGTTTCCTAAAGCTGTACTTGAAGTACTGAGGCAACCTCTCGAGGATGGGGATATAACTATTACCCGCGTGAATGCTACCTATAAATATCCAGCCAAGTTTTCTCTCGTAGGAGCTATGAATCCATGTCCATGTGGATACTTAACTGATCCAGATAGAGACTGTAAATGCTCTCATACTCAGGTAAGAAACTATAGAGGAAGACTCTCAGGACCCTTGATTGATAGAGTAGACATATTTATCGAAGTTCCAAAAGTAAAAACAGAGAAGTTTACCACAGGAGAAAACTATGAATCAAAAGAGAGCTCAGCAAATATAAAGCTCAGAATAGAAAATGCTAGAATACTTCAACTTCAAAGATTTAGTGAATATCCAGAAATAACTTTTAATAGTGAGATGGGGACAAAAGATATTAATAAGTTTTGTAATCTTGATACAGAGTCAGAAGCTATTCTCAAGCAAGCTGTAAATACTATGAAACTTTCAGCGAGAAGTTACTACAGAATTCTTAAACTCGCGAGAACTATAGCTGATTTAGAGTGAGATCCTCAAATAAAAACTGGCTATATACTGGAAGCGCTGAGTTTTAGGAAGAAGCAGGAGGATTAATTCTTTGCAATCATCACATAATTCTTATTATAAAATACGTATTTATATTTTATATATTTTCTATGCAACCAAACTTCCTTACCCCAGAAATCTGCCATCAGATACAACGTGATTTCAGCTCACCAACATATGTCTACTCAGAACAAGAACTATCTGATAGAGCTGATGAATTTCTTAGTTTTCCAAGCGCATATGGTCTCACCGTGAGATATGCGATGAAGGCAAATAGTAATAGAAATATTCTCAAACTCTTTCATGATAAATGACTCTATATCGATGCGAGTAGTAGCTACGAAGCAGAGAGAGCCATAGCAGCTTGAGTAGCACCTGAAAAGATACAGATCTCTTCACAAGAACTCTCTGAGAGTTTTACAGAGCTGGTAAAAACTTGAGTGTTTTTTGTAGCGAGTTCGCTTCATCAGCTTGAGGAATATTGAAAAGCATTCCCATGAGGAGAACTATGAGTCAGGCTCAATCCATGAGTTGGATCAGCTGATTTTAAACAGATAAATACCTGAGGATGGATATCATCTTTTGGTATCTGGCATGAAAAGATAGATGAGATAAAGCACGTAGCAGAAAAGTATAATCTAAAAATTACCAAGATACATATACATATCGGTTCTGAAAACACTCCAAAAAGTTGGGTAAAATCAGCAAATATCGGTCTTGATTTCGTTAGAGCATTTGAGAGTGTAACGATGCTCAATATGGGAGGATGATTTAAGATGGCTATCATGGACTATGAAAAAAAAGCTGACCTGCAAGAGATAGGAAAAGCAGTCAAGAAAAGTTTTGAAGACTTTTATGCGGAAACAAATAGAAAGATACACCTCGAAACTGAGCCTGGAAAGTACCTCGTTATCAATTCTGGGAGTTTTTTGGCCGAGGTAAATGATGTAGTAGATACAGGAAAGTACGGATATAAATTTATCAAAGTAAACACGGGGATGAATGATATGCCAAGAGTCCCAATGTATGGAATACAACAACCAATTTATATCATACCCAACACAACACCTCACCCTCAGTCCCTCTCCTCCCAGGAGAGGGAAGCATGAATGGAAGACTATGTAGTGGTTGGACACTGTTGTGAAAGCTCAGATATACTCACGTGTCAACTTCATGATCAAGAGATGATCGAACCAAAAACACTTCCAAAAGCAGAGGTATGAGATCTCGTAGTTGTCGATGGAGTATGAGCATACAACTCTGCTATGGCTATGAAAAACTACAACAGTTTTCCAGAATCATCAGAGCTCCTTCTGAGAAAAGATGGAACTATAGTTGAGATGAGAAAGAGGCAAAAACTAAAAGATATATGGATGAATGAAGTGGAAGTGATTTAACTTGTTTTTAGGATGAATATAATTATTCTAATTTAGATATATTTCCTAAATATCTTCTCATGACAAACTTCGTCCATAAAAATATCCTTCATACAAAACAATTCTCAAAAGAGGACTTAGAAACTATTTTCAAAACAGCTCGAGATATGGAAGATGTCATCTCTGGTAAAACCTCAGGATGACAACTAGCAGGAAAGATTATGGCATCACTCTTTTACGAACCATCTACTCGTACGAGACTCAGTTTTGAGTCTGCGATGAAGAGGCTGGGTTGAGAAGTTATTACGGTTGCAGCAGCAAAATCTACGAGTCTATCTAAGTGAGAATCACTCGAAGACAATGCTATCATCAATGCTATGTACAGTGATATACTGGTTATGAGACACCCAGAAGCTGGAAGTGTACAGATTACCTCAGATGCTACAGAAAAACCAGTGATAAATGCGTGAGATGGAGCGAATCAGCATCCAACTCAAGCACTTCTAGATGTCTATACAATACTAAAGGAGAGATGAAGACTCGATAATCTCACTATATCGATAGTATGAGATTTAAAATATGGAAGAACGACACACTCGCTCGTATTTCTCATGTGACTTTATGATAATGTCGATTTCAGATTTATTTCTCCAGTTGAGCTTAAGATGCCCGAGAAAGTAATAACATTTCTCAAAGATAAAAATATACCGTATACAGAAACAACAGATTATAAATCAGGAATAGACAACGCAGATGTCATCTATGTAACAAGACTCCAAAGAGAAAGATTTACTGATATCTCAGAGTATGAGAGACTCAAAAACGATTTTATCCTCACCAATGATGTCCTCTTGTCTGGGAAACCTGATATCACTATCATGCATCCACTTCCGAGAGTAAACGAAGTAGATCACGAAGTTGACGCGCTTCCAAATGCTGCCTTTTTCCGTCAGGCAGAAAATGGTGTCCCAGTGCGTATGGCACTTTTGTATTTACTACTCAAAGACTAATATGAGGCAAAAAATCTTTGATATACTCGATAATCTTGAGATAGAGTATACCAACTATGAGCATGATGCAGTATTTACCTGCGATGAAGCAAAGTGAGTCGAGATACCAGGGAAGAGAGTAAAGAGTCTCTTACTCAGAAATAAAAAAGCTACCAATTTTTATATGGTAGTTTTATGAGATGATAAGAGGCTGGATACCAATGATATCAGAGCTATCTTTGATGATACCAAGATGAGCTTTGCGAGCCCAGAACGCATGATGGAAAAGATATGACTCAAGCCTTGAAGCGTAAGTCCATTTGCTCTTATCAATAATCAGGAGAGAGATATACGTGTAGTTTTTGATAGTGAACTTAAGAATAGATTGGTATGATTCCATCCACTTCAAAATGATAATACTATTGTTATAAATATGGATGATATAGAAAAGTTTCTTGAGAATCTTGGAGTACAATATGTATTTTCAGATTTATAATTATCTATAGATTTTATATTTACCAAATTTTACATAGTCTTCTCATGTCTTCTTGGCTCAGAATCAAAATGTTCTTCCCATAAGCATAATATTTACTCAGAGAAATACAAAAAATGAACCAATGAGAATAGCTAAAAACTCTGGGAATATAATAACGATAATTCCAAATAGCGTGAGTCAAATTCAAAGGTATTTCATATGTTTTATTGAAAGTTAATTTTATAATTCATCCTCTACTTCTTCTATATCTGCTCCAAGGTCTTGAAGCTTTCCAAGCAGGTTTTCGTATCCTCTACGTATCCAGTAGACATTATTTATCTTAGTAGTTCACTCAGCTATGAGTCCAGCTATTACGAGGGCAGCACCAGCTCTGAGATCCCAACTATTGACCTTGGCTCATTTGAGATCAGTTTTTCCAGTTATTTCTACTTTGTGAGGATTGAGAAGCCTTATATTTCCTCCCATAGCCTCGTATTCTACGAGCGCATTGAGTCTCGATTCATAGAGTATTTCATGGATGCTACTAGTTCACTCTGATTGTGTTTGAAGTACGCTATATAGTGGCATGAGATCACTTGGAAATCCTGGAAATATATTTGTTTGTATTTGAGTGGCTTTGAGATTATTTGACTTATACACCCTGAGTGTATCGTTTCACATATCTTCAGTTTTTACTCCTGCTTCTGTGAGTTTGTAGAGAAATGCTCAAAGATCTTCAATGCGGGCTCTATGTATATCTATATAGTCCTCAGCGCAAAGTGCTCCGATGATAGCAAAAGTTCCTGACTGTAGGTAGTCTGATATCACTTCAAACTCTACTTCTGTTTTTAAGTCATTTCCTCCATTTACGATGATAGAGTGATCATAACGAATCTGTATATCTACTCAGATTTCCCTCAGGAAACCTATGAGGTTAAATACGTGTGGCTCAAAAGCTGCCAGTTTAATAGTAGTTTTTCATTTTCTACTCACAGCTCACATAATGAGGTTATTAGTAGCAGTGACAGCGAAATACGCAGAAAGCTCTATATCATCTGAAACAGGAGTTCAGCTAACCTTTAGAGTATTATCCTCGATAATGAAATCATAACCCATACCTATATATCCATCTACGTGTTCTTTGATAGGACGTTTTCAGATTTTATCTCATTGTGGAAATGGAATATCTGCTTTTCAAAAATTGGCCAGAAGTCCAGCGATAAAATATATGCTCGCACGTGTACGAGATACTTTTTCTATATTTATATTTTCCAGTGATAGATTGGTATTATCTATCGTGAGGGTATTGTTTTTGAAATCTATTATACTTCAAAGACTTTCGAGAAAATGTATAAAATCATGTACATCTAGGATGTCTGGAACATTGGTAAAAGTACTTTTTCATTTTACTAGTAAGCTCGCTGATATCAGTGGAAGAGTAGCATTTTTACTTCCAGAGATTGTTACGCTTCAGCTCAATTTTTTTCATCATTCTATTACAAACAACTGCTTCTATTTAAGATATAAAATATTTGCCACTAGTCTATAGGGAAATATCTAAAAATCAATCTTTCTCGAAGCCAAATGAAAAAAAGAAATGAGTTTGACAAAACTATTACGAAGACTATCATTTTTACTAGATTTATTTTTACTTTTTCACCACGTAAAATGCTGGACTTTGATATAAAACACCTTGATTCAAATGGAAAAAATTGAGTTATTTCTAAACTCATCAATCTCGATGAAAGCCTAGATCTTATTGTACTGATTAGTAGCAAGGATAAATGACTATGAGAATTGATTCTCAATAAAATTCTCGATACTATTATCGACAATGTAGATAGAAAAAATATCTATAAAGACTTTTCTCACGCACTTGAAAACATCAATGGATTTTTAGATACATGGAGAACAGGTTGAGATAAAATAAAAGGACTCAACATGGTCGTAGGTATTCTCTCTAAAAATAATCTCATATTTTCAACGGTAGGTTCACCTTCATGCTATTTTATCAACAGTGATAGAGAGGTGGTAGAAATCACAGAGAGAGAAGAGACCAGAAAAGAATTTGGCTTTATATCAAGCGGAGATATGAAATATGGAGAAGTTATTACTTTCTCTAATATTAGACTTCTGGATTATCTTTCTTTTGATGATTTCAAGGATGGGCTACTTCACAATGATATGAAATCTTTTAACAAAAATCTTCTCAATATCCTGAAAGAGGAAACAGTAAAGAAAAATGTTGGGATTATATCACTGAAAAATAATGATGAAGTTGAAGAAAAAGTAGAAAATGAAATGCTTTCTTCATTGATTGATTCTTCTATTGGGTTTTTCGACAATCATTTTACAAAGAGAATGATAGCACTCTACATGATTATCAAAGAAAACCTCACGAATAAGTCGAAAAATATTAGAAATGGAGTATTTCTACTCGGTATACTGGTAGCTTTTATTTTGCTCTATGGTATCGTATCAGGAGTTATCAGAGCTACTTCAAGTACCAATGATATCGAAGCTTCAAAAGAAAATCTCATCAAAGCAAAAGAATATATCAGGCTTGCAAGTGAAAATATAAACAATCCAGATATCTTTACGCTCAATGTAAAACAAGCAGAAGATATTGTCTATGAAATCCAAGATAAGAAATTGTTTTTAAATGATGTCGGGAAGATTCTCGATGATATTTGAGTCATCAAGAAACAATTTAATGGAATTGAAACATTTGAAAAATCTCCTGAAAATCTCGTATACTGAGATCTCAGTGAAGATGATACCGTAAAAATACTCAAGACTGCCAATAAACTCTATGTGCTCGGAAAGAAAAGTATCACAGGGCCAATAACAGCATGAGATACTCCTCAAGAATATATATTTGAGAACCTTGCTGCAGATGATGAATTTATAGATGGAACTGCAGAAAATGATAATCTCGTACTCATGACAAGATCATGAAAAGTAGTAAACTTTGCAAAAAATAACTTCTTTAGCTATCTTGATGTAAGTGGACAAGACAGATGGGACGAATCTCCAATCGTAGATTCATTCCTGACAAATATCTATCTTTTGAACAAAGAAGGAAACCAAGTAATCAGACATAAAAAATCTGGAAATGGATATGCAGAATGATCAGACTATCTCAAAGCTGAGGATGCTGACACTATTGGCTGAATTCTAGATATAGCTATAGATGGAGGGATATATATCCTCAAAAAGGATTTATCTGTTGTGAAACTATTTAGAAGTCCAACCTATAGGCTTGAAAGTCTCATACTCAATAATCTTCCAAAGAACTATGATATAGATGAGTGAAAAGAAGATATAATTCAAATAAAAGCCAGAAATAATTTGAACTATGTTTATATATTCCTCAATAATAAAATTCTTATCTTTAAACCAAATACAAATAGATATCAGGATACCAAGAGTCTTGACTTCATAGGGCAAATTGAGGGGAGAGACTTTGTTATAAAAGATTTCTATGTAAACAATGATGGAGATCTCATGATTCTTTGAGATGATGGAGTGTATAAGATGAAGTTTGAAGTATCAGATGGAAGACTGATTGTACGTTCATAAAAAATAAATATAAAAAAATACTCAGCTAATTGCTGAGTTTTTTTTAAAAGAGAAGTATATTTGACATTAATTTTTATTAATGTATTATTATAATAAAAATTATAACTTATGATAATTATGATAGATTGAAGTAATACTACAATTGAATCAATAGATTCATCTAATGCCACTCTTTTATCTGAGAGAATTATTGAGAGAAGTTTTCCTGAAGCTCAGAATCGCGTGAGTATTGTCCAGGGTGTAGAATATCAATATAAGATTCATAATACGTCTGTGACATTATTCTTAGCTAGAAGAAAAACAAGAATCAAAGTAGAAAACAATAATGAACAAACTATACCCGAGAAGGCTGGAAAGGTAATAAAATTTCTCTTTGATAACCCAGAATATTTTGGAGATGCTGTTGATATTAATGAACAAGTTTTCTGAACTCGAACTGGTTGGTGAGATACATCAAATAGTGTTAATGTCTTAAGAAAGGTTTTTACTGGTACTCCTATTAATATTATATCAGAGGGTACAAGACTTAAACATGAACTTAAATATATCAGTGGTTGAAACTTTGAAATACTTACAAAGGATATAAAAGATCAGCTACCAAGTCTTTTAGATATAGATTCTTAGGTCTTAAAAGTATTTTTTTCTATAAACTCATCTACTTCTTTTTGTAATTCAGGAGATATATTTCCATTTGAGTATACTCCTTCGACATCTTCGTCCTCTTCAAATGCCTGTAGCATCTTCGTCACTTTGAGTGCATTATCAAAATCAGTAACTTCTACTTCAGTATCTGGTATATAATCTATCTCAGCGACTTCAGTATGTATATCGGCTTTTTCAAGAGTTGTTTGAATATCAGTGAGATGTTCAGGAGCGCATATTATCTCTATCGAATCTCATTCGATGCTATAGTCCTCAGCTTCTGTTTCCATCAAAAGTTCTTCAATCGTATCAGCACTATATTTCGTGATATCTACGATGATAAGTCCTTTTCTCTTAAACATCCACGAGACACTTCCAGATTCTCACATATTTCCACTCATCTTCGCAAATATATGTCTGATATTGGCTACGGTTCTATTTTTATTATCCGTTAGCGTGTTTGCGATAATAGCCACTCATCCAGCTGCATATCCTTCATACATGATTTGTACTATTTGCGCTGCTGATTTGTCTTCTCAGGTTCCTTTTTTGATAGCTCTATCTATATTATCATTTGGAACTCACTCTTTTTTTGCTTTGATGATAGCAGCTGCAAGGCTTGGATTATCATCAGGATTACCTCCCGATTGAGCTGCGAGTGCTATGAGTTTTGCGTGGAGTGAAAACACCTTTCCTTTTACTGCATTAACTGCATTTTTTCTTGCTTGTACGACTGGACCTCTTCCCATGGTTTTGTAGTTATTAAGTATGAAATAATCCTATGAGTTTTTATGTTTTTGTAAAGACCTAGATAATTATATTTTTTTAGGTAAAAAACTTTTGCTAAATATCCTTTTTTATATACAATTTGCGAGCTTAAAAATTATTCAATCAAAATAATAACATGGAAACAGTAGTTTTAAACGCTGATGTGAGAACAGCAGACGAAAACCTCAAGAAAATGAGAAGAGAAAGAATTATACCAGCTGTGGTATATGGAAAAACTCAAGAACCAATATCTGTAAAAATATCAAACTCTGAACTTCTTAGAGCCTACAGAACGGCTGGTGAGAGTATGATTATCGATATGAAAGTTTGAAAAAAAGAAATGGAAGTACTTTTCCATAAAATTCAAAGAGAACCAGTAAGTGGAGAGTTTCAACATATCGATTTCTACGCAGTAACAAGATGAGAAAAAGTTCATACTAAGATTGCTATTAACTTTGTAGGTGAGGCTCCTATAGCTAGAGATGGAGCTATCATAGAAGAGCTTACGAAAGAAGTTGAAGTAAAATGTCTTCCTAGATTCCTCGTAGAAAACTTTGAAGTAGATCTCTCTAAGCTTGAGAACATGGGTGACTCTATCAAGGTTGCTGATCTCGGTCTCAATCCTGAAGAATACGAACTTCAAACGAATGATGATGAGATACTTGTAGTGGCATCAGAACCAGCGAAGATGGAAGATCTCGATGCTCCTATCGAAGATGTACCAGTTACATGAGCTGATGAACCAGCTGAATGAGAAGGTGAATCACAAGAAGCTGCACCTGAAGCATAATACAAATCAGATTTGAAAAATAGCACTTCTAAGATATTATCTAGAAGTGCTTTATTTATAAAAAATAATGAGAACTATGAAGATAAAAATATATGGAGATAACGAAAAAACAACAGAACTATTAGCAAAAGTTAAAGCTTCACTCGAAGAGCTTTGACTGAACGATTTTATAAAGTTGGAACAAACTCATGATGAATCAATACAAAAAGAATTCGATATCAAAGAGGAACCAGCTCTCATCATAGAAGAAGAATCAATTGATTTTAGAGATATGATATTTGAATGAATCGTTCCAAACGATGAAGAACTAAAATCAATGTTTGTGAGTATCATCGGTTGAGAATCAGGAGGAAGTTGTGGTCCTGGTTGATGTGGAGACTGTTCATCTGGTTGTTAAAAATATGTATGAAAAAAGACATCTTCAATTGAAGATGTCTTTTTTATATCTCTTTATGGTTATGCATCTGTACTACCAGTTCATGTATTATCAGTTTCATTAGTAGGAGCTACTTCCTCCACTGGTTCTGGAACTTTTTCTTTTACGATAGTGAATGCATTGGTATGGAGAACTTCTCATTCTCTTCCAAAGTAAATCACTTTATATACGTTGAGTCACTCTTTCAGATTTCAAAATTCTGCATTTGCATGGTATCTCCAGTAGCTTCCATATGGAGTTAAGCTCCCAAGCTGAAAACCATTTACAGTGATTCTACTTACAATTCCTGGTGGAACATATCATTGTATGGTAACTAGGTCTTCTGTTGTGGTATAAGGATTACTCGTTGGTTTAATAAAGGTAAACTTACTCGCATCGAGAGAGAAGTTTTGTACTTCAAATGTCCTTGCTGGAGTATTAGCAGCAGCGTAGTAAACCGTTTGGACTGATTTATCGACGAGCGTATTTCCTCAGTCATACGATTTATACACGAGATCATTTTCTTTTCCTTCTAGGATAAATTCTTTTATTTCAAATGTCTTTTCTTCTTCGTTCAGTTCTGCTTGTACACCATTTACGCTAATAGTTCTAATACTCTCATCAGTATAAGAACCTGAAATAGCAATCTTATCAAAATTGGAAGTAGATTCATCGGCAGGGGCTTCTATGTTAAGCACTTTGGTTTTTGTAGAACTCGTTATAGATCCTGTAGATGTCTCTTCATCAGTTGTCCCTGTTCCAGTATTTTCCTCTGTATTTAGATAGAAATCACCATTATTTCTTATATACCACTCACTCGATTTAAAATAATCATCGAGATCGTTTCTCAGTGTCGAGAGGTCTATGTCTTCATCAGCTGCATCAGTCCTCGATATAGTTATCTTTTGCCCTTTTCATAGTACCACGCTTCTCCCAGAGAGATTAGTTATGTCTGCCACTCAATTCATCATATAAACGGTGCTTCCAGCTTCATTTTGTGTGACAGAGAGTACACTATTTTCTTTTGCAAATATACTCCCATACCTCATATTTATCTTTTGGGCTGTGTCTAGATTTACCCATAAATCTGAAGAGTATAGAGAGAGTCATCCATCTTCGTCAAACTTCATTTCTCATGTTTTGTTGAGCTCTACTTTTCATACTTCTGGTAGATTTATGCTAGCAACTCATGATCTTACGGCTATTTTTTCTCATTTATAGAGCGTTCATGTGTTGCTGATCTCTTCTTTATTTCATCCTGGATATATGACATATGCTTCGCTTGCTTCTCAGTTGAGAGTTACGTCTATACCCGTCCTATTTTCATCAACTATAGTTGGAGTCTCAGTTTTATCTCAACCAAAAAAGCTGATCAAAAGAATAATGATAACCACCAATCATATAATCGGCACTAAATAATCTTTAAATGTCTTTATTAAAGGATTTCTTCTATTACGTCTGTTCATGATTTCTTGAAATTATTAATGTATATAAATCTACCTATTTATATGAATAAATTCAAAAAAAACAAGCAAATTATGGCTATTTAAAGATTATGACACATAAAATTAATATGTAAATATATATCCTTTTGCAGAATATATCGTTTTGTTTATAATCCCACTACTTTTTTTATTATTAAAAGTACAATTATGAAAAGATTGATGATAATAGCTCTTATGCTATCTCTTGCTACGCTCACTTCATGTGGTGTTCAAGACAAAGTTACTGATGCAGTTAGTGATACTGTAAACGTAGTATCTGACGTAGCTGAAAATACAGTTGACGCTGTAGGTGACGCTGCTGAAGCAACTGGTGAAGCTATGCAAGAAGCTGGTGAAGCTATGCAAAGTGATGATACTGAAGTTGAATCAGAAGATGCTGCTGAAGCTGACGCTGATGCTGAAGTGGAAAATAATCCTTCTGCTGATGAACTTCCTGAAGTTCCACCAGTTTTAGAGGCTAATGTAGAAGCTGAAGCAGATGTAGTTGAAGCTGAAGAAACAGAAGCTGAATCTACTGAAACTGAAGTTGAAGCTGAAAGTGAAACAGAAGTTGAAGCTACTGCTACTGGATCAGAAGCGTAATTCATTATACATTCACACTATAAAAAGACTGGATATATCCAGTCTTTTTATTTTGCTTTACAAAGCTTTTAAACTCTATACACTCTTGTATATTGATTCTATATATTAATATTATTTTATGATACAGCTTTCAAAATTTCCAATAAACACACTCAAATCTCAACCAAAAGTGAGTGACAATAGATCTACTTCACTCTTATTACAAGCAGGGCTTATCAGACAAGAGATGGCTGGAGTGTATAACTACCTCCCACTTTGATTCAAAGTACTGAAAAAGATTGAAAACATCGTCAGAGAAGAGATGAATGCTTCATGAGCATTTGAGCTTTTGATGCCAGCACTCGGGAGTAAGCAGCACTGGGAGCAAACCGGTAGATGGGATAGTATAGACGTGCTTTTCAAAGTTCCAGCATCAGGTGGAAAAGAATATGCGCTCAATCCAACACAAGAGGATATAGTGACTCCACTTATCAAAGAGTTTATACAATCATACAAAGACTTAGAGTTCTGAGTCTATCATATCCAACATAAGTTTAGAAATGAAGCGAGAGCTAAATCAGGACTCCTCAGATGAAGAGAGTTTCTTATGAAAGACCTCTATAGTTTCCATAAGAATGAAGAGAGCTTCCAAGTCTACTATGATAACCAAAAGCAAGTCTATACCAGAGTATTTGAGAAATTAGGTCTCGGAAATGATACGTATATGACACTGGCAAGTGGAGGAGATTTTACTGATAAGCACTCTCATGAGTTTCAAACTATTCTAGACATAGGAGAAGATATCATCTATATATGTGATGATTGTAACACTTCTCATAATGAAGAAATAGTAGGAGATAGTTTTGCTTGTAGTAACTGTGGAAGTGGTAATCATAAAACCCATAAGGCTTCGGAGGTTGGAAATATATTTCCACTCTCAACTAAATTTACCGATGCGTGTGGGGTGAAGTACGCTGATGAAAATGGGAAAGAAAAACCAGTGTTTATGGGAAGTTATGGTATCGGTATTTCTCGCGTGATGTGAGTGATGGCAGAGTATTTTATGGATGAGACAGGTATAGCGTGGCCAGAGGCTGTAGCTCCAGCAAGTCACTATATCATAGTACTTGGAGAGGATAACATAGAAAAAGCATCAGAGCTCGCAAAACAAATCGAGTCTGAGTGAGGAGAGGTTATTCTCGATGATAGGATGGGGAGAAAGGACTGATTTGGGCAAAAGATGGGTGATGCAGAGCTCCTTTGAATACCAAATATAATAGTACTCTCTCCGAAGACGCTTGAAAAATGAGGGTATGAAGTGAGAAAGAGATGAGAGAAAGAATGAGCGATAGTATAACTATAATTGACAAAATATAAAAAATACACAAAATAATGAAGAATATTTCTTCATTATTTTTTTATGTGAATTGAAAAGACACCAGATAGCAGCGATAAAGTGCAAGATTGAGTTTGAGTTGATCATAATACTGCTGATAGTATAGCATGATTAATACAAGAGAAACCCGGGTGTCCAAAACTCCCAAGAAGATATAAAAAAATTCATTCAGGTAAGGTGAGGGAAACATATCATCACCCTGACGCTGATAATTTGCTTATCATGGTGGCAACAGATAGGATATCAACACATGATGTTATCCATCATGCTCTTGTTCCTGGGAAATGAAAAACTCTAACGAGAATGTCTAACTTTTGGTTTGATAATTTTAGTAAGCATCCTGATACTTGGGATATACCAAATCAATTAGCACCTGCTAACGTAAAATTTCCAGATGATTTTCCTGCAGAATATAGAGAATCAGCAGTAATAGCAAAGAAAATGAAACCTCTTCCTATAGAGGCTATTATGAGAGGATATCTCTATGGTTCGGCACTCAAGTGATATGATAAAAATACATGAAAATTAGCTACCTGACAATTTGTATGAAAATGATTAGATAAATGCAGCAAGTTTGATAAGCCACTTTTTACTCCCTCTACTAAATCTGATGGAGGAGATGTGAATGTAAATTTTGAAGAAATGGTAGAAACGTTAGATAGATGGCTTCAAGATAATTGATATAGTCATTTTGATCCACTTACTTTAGCGAACAGGGTAAAAGACTATAGTGAAAGGCTATACAAAAGAGCAAATAACGTTGCTCAAGAGAGATGACTTATTTTGTGAGATACAAAGTTTGAGTTTGGTTTAGATATCAATGGACAACTTACTCTTATAGACGAGGCTTGCACAGCAGATTCATCGAGACTTTGGACAGCTGATAGTGTAGTTGAATGAAAAGAACCAGAAGCTCATGACAAGCAGCCTGTAAGAGATTATGTCATAGAGTACTGGAAAAATAATCCTGATAAAAATGGAAAATATTATCCTGATAAATGATTTAAAAAATATCCAGTTGAAATACCAGCAGAGATTTTAGCAGAGTGTATTGATAGATATGATGATGTTGATAATAGGCTTCAAAAGGTTATATAATTTTTTCATAAAATATTTTTGACAGAGGTCTTGAAAAAATTATTATCTTTAAAGTTTATGTTTTAAAAGATTGAGATAATGACATTAAATACGTTAGGTTCAGAAAATGACTTATCAACAAGTTGAAATCAACAGAGTATAGTTGATACAAGAGGTTCAACAGCACAAAAAATAAATGATAATCTTCCTAAGCAATCAAGTATGATGGAGGTAAATTTGTATGACAGACCTTTAGCAACATTAGAAGAACTCATGAAGCAATAATATAAAATAAAAAAGAGCCAATCGGCTCTTTTTTATTATTCTTCATCATCTCTTCCTACCATACCTCCAACTACAGCCATCTTTGCTCTAATCGGTGGGTGTGGATCATAATCTTCAAGTTTGATATGACTCGATTCTATATCATCAACATTTTTCAGACTACTGTCTATCGTCACTTTTGGAAATGGTTTTGGTTCTCTGCTGATTTGCTCTTTCATCTGTTCTACGTGCGTTTCATAGATATGAACATCACCAAATGTATGTACAAAATCACCAACTCCAACTCCAAGTATCTCAGCGAGTATGTGAGTAAGGAGAGCGTATGATGCTATGTTGAACGGTACTCCGAGAAATAGATCTGCGCTTCTTTGATAGAGCTGACAGTTCAATTTTCATTCTTTGATTGAGAACTGAAACATAGCGTGACAAATAGGGAATCTGTTTGCCTCCTCTGGTTTTGCCATCGTGTACATATACTCAGGATTCCAAGCTGTTACGATTGCATTTCTCGCATCTGGATCTTCTGTAAGTTCTCTCAGTACAAATCCGATTTGGTCCACGGTTCTGTTTGGATCCTTGGTTGGCCAGCTTCTCCAAGCCTCACCATAGATATTGTTGAGATCACCATGAGCCTTAGCAAACTCTGGATCGTTAGCAATCTTATCGATAAAGTCTTCTTTACTCATCTCAGGAAATTCTCCTGCTTTTACTTTATTGTTGTAGATGTAGTATGGATAGTCATCCCATATATGTACTTTGTTGTGTACGAGGAAGTCTATATTTTTCTTTCCTGTCAGAAACCATAGGAGCTCAGTTACCACTCATCTCCAGTATACTTTTTTTGTTGTGAGGAGAGGGAATCATTGTGATAGATCGTATCTACACTGCGCTCCAAAGAGTGAGTATGATACATCTCCATTGGCTCTATCTACGTTTTTCACTCCTTCATCGAGGATTCTTTGAGCGAGATCGAGGTATTGTCTTTCTGGGTGAGTATTTGTCATAGTCTTTTTTGTTAATTATTATTTCTTAATATTTAGAAGTAAATATTCAGTGATTTAGTATAAAATATAGTTGTAATGATAATAGTATTATTCAAATTAATATTCATATTTTAGCCACTTTACTATCTATCGTTTTAATAGATAGCTGTTTATATCCAACATATATAGAGTATATTAATAGAAATATTAAACTTAATTTTATTACAAAAAATCAAATGAGTTGATAGCTGCTTTGTCCTGAGAATATTATGTTTTTAATACTTGCGAAGATTCAAAAAATAATATCTATACAAATAGGTAGTATAATTGCACTCCATTTATAATTTAGTATTTTTTTATGTATATTCATAATTTTTCTAATTATTTTATATCAAAAGTTTTCTCTGTTCCATAGTAGTCTCTCCAGTTTTCATTGTAGTGAGCAAACATTCTTGCGAGCCTATCTTGAGGAAGTTCTTGCAGCCCAAGTCTAGCTATTATCCCTCTGAGGTTTGCTTCAGCCATGGCTGACTTTTCTGGATTATCTACCACCATCTCAAACTCTGCTAAGTATCCATATCCAGCATTTTTATCGATACAGACATTGATATTATCAAAACGATATTCTTCTCTTTCTCTCGACCATTTTGCTTGATATTCGAAGTCACATTCGAGTAAAAGTGCATCTACA
>CALLBL010000034.1 GCA_937999345.1 uncultured Candidatus Altimarinota bacterium
TTTCAGAAAACTTCTCAGGGTTATCATATAGGCATTCGCTGTCTTGATAGATATCTTTTTTTCTGATGATTTATAGAGGTAGGTGCGAAATCATTCTGCGAGGTCGAGAGTGATATCAAAAATCGTAAAAGCATATGAGTCAATGTTCTTATCCTCGAGGTATTCTGAAAATTTTCTCAGATGTCTATCGTACTGCTCAACTGTTTTTGGTGATTTGTTTTTTATCACTTCGAGCCAATCGAGAAAGTCTGTATGTGCTTTTTGGTAGAGCATAATTATTATTATGTGAACTATATGCATTTAAATGTATTGAATTTTGAGGGGAAATCAATAATATTTCTCTTTATAAAAAATATATTTTAATGGCAAAAAATAATCAAAACTCAGATAAAATTCAGGACAATCACTCTTTAGGAACCTTAAGGAAGGAAGTTAATTCTTTTTCTTCTCTTTATAGGATATGACGATTCTTGTGATTGGTAAGTGATAAAAAACTACAAGAATTTGAAGAAATGAAAAAGGAAATTGCAAGACTAACTAAATGACCTGATGAATTTAATTATTACCTATCCGATAGAGGCTGGATAGCCCATGAATCTATGAATAATGATTTAATGCATAAGTCTATTGAGTTAGTAAAAATCGGTAATATAGAAATGGCAGAACAATGATTGATTGAATATTATAGCTCTGAAAAAATGAAATGGTTAATTAATAAGTTTAACACATCTATTAGATATGAACTCTTATCATTTGCATATAATGATACTATTAATAAACGTTATTATTCTGCAGTACCTATATTATTAATGATGATTGATTGAATGGTTAGTGATATAAATGATAATAGATGATTCTTTTCGAAAGATACAAATCTTACTGCATGGGATTCTATTGCTTGACATAGTAGTGGGCTTTCTAAATTAAGTAGAATTTTTTCTTATGATAGGAAAAAAACTTCTAATGATAATATAACCTTACCTTATAGGCATTGAATCTTACATGGAAGAGATTTAGGTTATTGAAATATAGAAGTTACAGCGAAGTGTTGGCTTGCATTATTTGCTATCTCAGATTGGATTAAAGTCATCGAAGAATGAAGAAGAGAGCAACCATTAAAAGAAAGAGAATCTATTTTTAAAAGCTTACAAAAATCATATAAATCACTGAAAGAAACAGAAATTACAAAAAAAAAGATTAAATGCTGGTCTCCAAGAGAAGAAAATTTGTTTAAAAAAGAATGATTCGAATATCTTGATAATACTCCTGAGAAAGAGGTTTTAAATTTTATCAAGTATTGGAAAGAAAATAATTATTGAGGCCTAGCGAGACAGATTTCCTATAATTATAAGACTCAAAAAAGCAATAAAAAGATGGCATGAAGAATGCGTGATATTTTTACAGAAAAGAATTTCATAAGTTCTAAAATCTTATCTATTAAAGATTGTGCTCCTGCTATCTCAACAGTTACACTATCTGTGGTTTTTAATTATAAGGATAAAGAATATAGAAAGAATATTACTTTACGTTGTATTTATGAATCTCCTATTTGAGAAACATTGATATTTGGTGCTGACGAAGGAAAATGGAAGTTTATTCCCATTTATTTCATGGATATTGAACATCCGTAGTCCTTATTCCACTCTCTCATACAAATACCCCAACTGCTCAGCATTTCCATACTGAAAATGAAGTCATACCCGTGCATCATAGACTGGAAAGCCAGTTAAGACATCTATACTTTCCTTTGTATGAAATCCATTACTTTTGGATAACACTTCTTCAGACGAAAATTTATGATATATATCGAGGATAGGGTGTCATGAAATATCCTCTAGAGTTAAATCTAAGGCATCTAGGAGCTTTTTTAGATATGTAATGGGTCATTTATAGCTAAGATCATATGCATTTGCTCAGAAGTTTTCTAAGCATTCTTTGTCAAAAGCTTCATTTCCAGCGAGTAGCTCATGGTATGTCTCTAGATGCCCCTCTAGCTTATCAGCATACTTCATAATCGCATACTCAAGACTATCTCAAGCATCCTCCATGAGTAAAAGTTCACGATAATCATAATCTGTAAAGTCTTTTCCGTAAGCCTCGTAGAGTATATCAATAGAATCTCTACAATCTTGTTCATAAGCTGCTTTTTCCTCTGGTGAAAATGCTGCTTTTACTGGCGAGACAATATCTCAAACTATGATTTCAGTATCGTCATGAACAATCGATAGAGCCACAGTTTTTTCTATATCAAATAGTCCTGGTCTCAAGGTATCTAAAAAAGTCGCTATTTCTCTCACTATCCATGATATACGAGCTGTATGAATCCAGAGATTAGTTTTGTAATAAATCGGGCAAGAAAAAAAACCATATCTATACTCGTTTCTGAGTTCTTGTTCTCTAGATAGCAGTTTTTTCATGATGAATTAGATTATGATTTCAGGTTCTCAGTCAGTGATGAGGATAGTGTGTTCAAACTGACATCCGAGACTTCAGTCTTTTATATAGATTTCCCAGTCTCATTTATCAGTTATTTGTCAGCTTGATTGTCCTACTATTGGTTCTATTGCTAGAGTCATTCATTTTTTGAGTTTTCTTCCTGTTCCCGGGATTCCATAGTTGTAGATATATGGTTCTTCATGAAGCTTTTTCCCGATTCCATGACCAGTGAGGTCTTTTACTATATGGAAGCCATGTTTTTCTACATAGGTTTGGATTGCATTTCAGATATCTCATACTTTATTTCAGGCTTTTGCCTCTGCTATTCACTTGGCTAGAGCCTTTTTTGTAACCTTTAGAAGTCTCTCAGCCTCTGGATCATGAGGCCCATCTCCTACTATCATAGTAAAAGCTGCATCAGTATTGATACCATGTTTTTTATCCTTGACTCAGAAATCAAAAGTAGCTACATCTCACTCCTGAAATACTATATTGTCTCTTGGAAGTCCATGTACAACTACATCATTGATACTGAGACACAGGTTATTTGGAAATCCATAAACTCACTTGAATCCAGCAAGCACTCAGGCTTTTGAACAGATATCTCATGCGAGCTTATCTATCTCTTTTGCTGTTACTCATGGTTTTACAGCTTTTTCTATGGCTTCAAATACTTTTTTGTGTACTTTTGCATTTTTTCTCATTACGTCGAGTTCTTTTTCAGATAACATTGATTCTTTATTTTATTATATACTTTAGTGATTATACCTGAGATAGATAGAAATACAATTCTATCTATAACTACATTTTCATAGTCATTTTCACTGTGAGTTACAGACCTTTTCACTCTTTCTCGCTGTTTCATGAAGTTTACTAATAGCAGAGGTAATACTCAGATGCATTTTTATGATTTTTGATTGAATCTGAGTAGCTGACGTATCTTGTGTGATATTCATAGATGCTTGTAGCTCATGGAGTGTTCATATCTTTTCAGATATATTCTTACTGACTTCCACATTTGTCTGGATACTTCTCAGCTTAGCGATAGGGAGACTTGTTTTTCTCTCTGTATCGTAGCTTTGTAAGACTGATTCTTCAAAACTATCTACCTGATATGCTATACTTCATGGATTTTCTGTATCTGAAAATGTGTTTCTCAGCGTGTTTTCTAGAGGATTACTACTATTGAGATTTCATTTATTTATCAGAGATCAGCTGTTAGTATCATTGTATCTTCTGAGATTATCTAGCACTATTTCACTGGTTCTTGCTCCTGCTCAGGTTTCTCAGAGATATCTAGAGAGTACATTTTCTTCTCAGAGACTACGAGATTCTGTGTAGAAATCTTTTCTTGTTCAGGTTCCAGTTCTCGTGAGAAATACTTCTGCAGATTCTTCATTGCCAGTGAGTACTGCCCATGCATATTTCCACTTATTTATAGCTGCATCAGAGTCTTCGTTGAGTTTCCCGATATTGTCTATGCTTTCATTTATACGATATCCAAAGGCATCCTCACAGAGGGAACAGTTTTGAGCGTTGTCTGGACCATAGTTTTCTTGGAGCGCATTTACAAAACCAGTATCTACCAGCGTAAAATTATTTCTTTCTATATTTTTTCTCCCGAGTACTGCACCCTGGTATGCGTATATAATCCTTTTATGGTTTTGAAGGAGCGTCGAGAGTATATCCTCTGCTGTTTGTCAGTCAAAATCACAATTAGAAGCAGAAACTCAGTCACAAGCTTTATCTATTTTTACTTCTCATCCTCCAGACCTGATTATTCTTTTTATTTTATCTAAAAGTCTCTTGTTTTGTGTTAGCAGGAGCTTATGATCTCTTTGTATTTGATAGGGTATATCATTGGTTATCGGATACGCGAGATAATAATCAAAGCTTAAAAAATATCACTGAAATCATGCAGTGGCATTGGTGATTCTAAGGGTTTGAGATCTTACTTTTCATATGACTCCACTACCCGCGGTACTTTTTCTCGCAGCGCTAGACACATTATTGGTTATTTTAGAGAGATCCTTTATATACTGAGTAATGACTTCTGCAGGAGCGTCACCTATACTACATGTTTTATTATTCTCACATGCTGAAACGACTCAAAAGTTTTGAGTTATCATCAGAAGTCAGAGTATAAGTAGTATTTTTTTCATATGTGTATTTATGGTTTTTGTGTAGGTATCTCTAGCATCTTCTCGACTACTCCATCTACACCGATAGCGAAGTCTTCTATGGATAGTGCAAATCTCTCGAGCTCAATAAACTGATCGTAGAAATCTCATAAATCCTCTTGTATGATATGATTTTCTATTGATGCGCTTAGTATTTCATTTTCTTCTTTGAGCTTATTTTTATAATTATTATAAACATCCATTCTATCAGTTACCGATAGGAGAGGGAGTTCTCAGGATCTTTGTATGATTTCTGATTCTGCTATCTCATCAGAGTAGATAGCTAAATCATTTGCTCTATCGTAATCAAGCCCAAGGTTTTTGTAGTATGCTCTGAGCATATTGGTAGATTTATATCTTCATCAAAGGAGCCCATTTTTTTCTTCACTTTCAGAATTATCTATATTGAGTATTGGTGGAGCCTTGGTTTGTATTTGTAGTCAAAATCCTCTTAGCATGCTACTAAGGTCTTTGATAAGGAGATTGTTTTCAAAGTTGTTGGTAGTCATCTTTGCCTGAACGAGGGAAGTACTCGATATATGATCGAGATGTTCATCGACTTTTTCAAGTACACTTTTTACACTTACTGTTTGTCCTCATCATCATAGGAGATTTTGACTCTTGGTTACAAATCATACGGTGATACAGAAAAAACTATCACAATCAAAATTGTCATAGACTCTTGCGTGTTGACCCTCTGGGCCAAATCTTGCTTTTGCTTCTAAATCTCTAGATTCTATCGGTACTCAGAGTCTTCCTCTCGTTCTATTATCTCTATCTCATAGACTTCATGGGTTTCTTGCAAATCTGGTAGTCAGGGTTTCGATATCAGAACCAGACGTATATATATTATTTGTAAGCCAGTTGAGATTATTTTCACTCAGTCCACTTCCGTCTTTATCCTTATAACATGCATACAGATGACCATCTTCGGTAGCTATTATCGGGTCCCCGTTTTCATCAACAGCTTCTATGATTTTACTGATATCAGGAGTTTCTCCAGTAGTATTATTTGATCATTCTAGATTTGAACTTTCTTCAGAATCATTTACTTCTCTATCCTCATCTTCTCTATTATATGCAGCATTTTCTATTCGATCATTTCCAGCGATATAGTCATCGAGATCATCCGAGAAATCTAAAGTCCCATAATCCTCTCATATATAGAGAAGTTCTTCACTGAAAATAACTCTATCGATCTCCTCTATATCTGTAATGATATCAAACGGAGAGTTTTCAGTTACTCCATCAGAGTACAGTCAGATACGTGCTATCTCATATATTTGTTTTGATTTTTCTTCAGCTCTTGTCTCCAGTGATGTTCTTACTCTTCAGATTTCTCTTATGATATTAGAGAGCTCTGTGGTCGTCATTTTGGTTTTATCTGCGGATGTATTACAAAGAGCAAATACTGCCTGTAATTGCTCTTCAGTGGCATCAGCTATGAGATTGATATCACTGATAGATTCTATTTCACACTCTATACTATTTTGCGCAAGGATAGAGTTTACATATTCTTTAATTCTATCTCATCATGCTTGTCATTGACCTGATAGTTCGTACTGATACTGCTTGATTTCTAGTTCTTCAAATCCTTCATCTATACTTTCATAGAGGTTGAGTCATAGGTCTTCTCACAGAAATCAGTGAGTAGATATGCTAAAAAAACTCAAAAGGACGAGAAATCAGGTGATGAAAAACAGTAGTTTTTTATACATCTTGAGTATTTATTTTTAGCTTTATGTAGCTATAATACGCGTATTTATGAAAATATAAAGATTAGGTCTAGAAATAGTGTTGACATGTAACACATGTGAATTTTTATATATAATACTAAAATTGACTTTTCATATTTGATGTTTATAATAATCTTGACCGAAAGTCGACTTGATTTCAGAATAATTCTGATTAAAGGGAAACTGGCTTTTTGGCAAAATTTTGGAGAGATAATGTTGAATCATTTTCTTTTAATCTCTTTTGAGGTTTTAGATGGATTGTTTCTTTTGTTATTACCAACCTTCTTTTGGATTATATTAACAAAAAATCAAATTATAAAGATAAAACTAAAAAAGGTTTTATTTCGTCTTCTAATATTGATTGCTACTATAGTTACAGTATCAGCTGTAATTGCAGTATGTTATTCATTGGATATCGCTAAAATTTCAGGAGATCATTACCTACGGATTCATAGTTGGTTGGGGATGATTATTTGTTTTTTTCTTTGTTGTTTTTATCTCAGCAAAGAAGAACGCAATCCATTCCGATGTTAAAGTTTGGAATGGGTTTTACTAAACTGAGGGCTTTGCCCTCTTTTTTTATTTCAAATATTATTTAATCTCTAGCTCATCTTTTCCGATTTTGAGTTCAAACTCTTTTTTACTCGGTTTTGATATAATAGATTCTGCGATCTGATCTTCTATTTTATCAGTTATATATCTACGTATCTCTCTGGCACCAAACTCAGGGTTGTATACTTTTTTTGCTATATAATTAATAGTTTTATTATCATAACTCAGAGTGATTCATTTTTTTTCAAGTCTGCTTTCAAACTCTTTCATCTGGAGTTTTACGATTTTTTTGATTTTTTCTTTATCGAGAGGGTTGAAAACTACGATTTTATCGATTCTGTTTATAAATTCAGGGGAGAAGTAGTCAGTCAGGTTATCTACGATATTATTTTTTGCTTTATCATAGTCCTGCATGATTTTATCCTCTTCACTATCTGCGATATCAAAACCGATTTGAGCTGCTTTGCTAGCAAACTCATCTTGTCCGATGTTAGAAGTCATGATGATAATAGTATTTTTGAAGTTTATTTTCCTTCATTTATTATCAGTCAGGACTCATTCTTCCAGTATTTGTAGGAGGAGGTTATATATTTCGAGATCTCATTTTTCTATCTCATCAAAAAGTACGATAGAGTATGGTTTTTTTCTTACTTTTTCAGTGAGTAGGCCTCATTCCTCATATCCGATATATCCAGCTGATGCTCAGATAAGTTTATTTGCGCTCGTTTTATCCGAGTATTCACTCATATCTATCTTGATCAGAGCTGATTCGTCTCCGTAAAACTCTCTGGCTAGTACTTTTACTACTTCTGTTTTACCTACACCGGTAGGGCCGAGGAATAGAAAGCTTCCCAGAGGTCTATTTGGAGTTCATATACCAGCTTTGCTTCTCATGATGGCTTTTGTGATAGCTTCTATAGAGTCATCCTGGCCGATGATTTTTGTTTTCATGACTTTAGGAAGTTTTTTGAGCTTATCAAGCTCTGACTTAGAGAGATTGGTTACCGGTACACCAGTCGTCATAGAGAGTACTTTTTGTATATCTTCTGGAGTGACACTGAGTCTCTTTGATTTTGGTATTTTAAACTTTTTCTTGAGATCGAGTATCTTTTCTTCTAAGTCTGTTTGTTTTTGCTTGAGAGTGACAGCTTTTTTATACTGTTGAGAAATAACAGCACTTTCTATCTTTTTTTGAAGTGCTACGTTTTGGGTTTTGAGCTTTTTAATTCACTCTTCGTCAAAGTTATACTTCATACTTTTGAGACTACATGCCTCATCGATTAGATCGATAGCTTTATCTGGGAGATATCTATCTGTTATGTATCTGATAGAGAGACTTACTGCCTCTTCTACTGCTTCATCTTTTATATTGAGATTATGGTAGTCTTCAAAAATTTCTTTGATACCTGAGACGATTTCAAGAGCTGTATCACTGTTTGGTTCATCGGCTACTATTCTTTGGAATCTTCTTTCGAGTGCTGGATCTTTTTCTATATATTTTTGGTATTCATTGAGGGTAGTTGCTCCTATAACTCTAATCTTACCTCTTCACATAGCAGGCTTGAGTATATTAGACGCGTCGAGTGTACCTTCTCATCCTCATGCTCCTATCATAGTATGGATTTCGTCTATGAAGAGGATCACTTCATTTTCTACTTTTGAAGCTTCTTCGATGACTTGCTTGATTCTCGATTCAAACTCACCTCTAAACTTAGTCCCAGCTACGAGACTCGACATATCGAGAGAGAGTATTCTTTTGTCTCTCATTGAAAATGGTACATCTCCAGAAATGATTCTGAGTGCTAAACCTTCTACAATAGCCGTTTTACCAACTCATGCTTCTCAGACGAGTACTGGATTATTTTTTGTTTTTCTATTGAGTATTGCTATGAGCCTTTCTATTTCCTCTTTTCTTCCGATGATTTTATCTATTTTTCATTCTCTTGCTTCTTGCGTCAGATCAGTTGAGAAGAAATCGAGAGCAGGAGTATTGGTGTCTGTCTTTTTCTTACTTGCTTTTGGGTCTATATTTGCATCAAATGGAGTCTGTGTTCCAGATTCATCTTGAAGTCCAGAAAAGATGTTATCAGCGAGTGCTCAAAATAGCTTTTCGATTGATTCATCTGTTTTTGCTTTTTTTTGTTTATTTGCTCTATTTCCATCTGTAGTTCAGAGTCCAATGAGATCATTGAGGTTGGTTTCGAGATCACTTGCATTGATTCATATATATCCTAAAAACTCTGGTAACCACGAATCGTTTTTTACGAGTGAAATCAGAAAGTCTTCGAGAGTAGATTTTGGCTTTGAGTGACTTGCTGCTATCTTTACACTTCCGAGTATGATTTCTTTGAGTTTACTACTCATGCCTGAGTATACTCATTTTCTATGTTCTGGTTTTTTATTGAAAAGTCCTTTGTTTATTATTTCGATAGTGATTTTCTCATCGATACCATAGAGTGAAAAAATTTCCTTTACTCAACCGGTAGCATTTCTAATGATTTCTAGAAATACATCTTCTACTTCTAGGTTTTTGAGTCCGAGATCCTTTGTTTTATTTTCTGAGTTTATGAGTGCTTTTTTGTATCCGTCTGAAAAGTTGCTGTATACCATTTTTTGTTTTGTTTTAAATTTTAGGAAAAAATATATCTAAAAGATATCAGAAAATTAGAAAAATACAAATTGCAAATACTATCTAATTTACTATAATTTTATTATATAAGTTCTGTTATATAAAGAGTTTCTTGGTTTTTTCGTTGTACCATTTTATAATCTTAATTTTAATATATGTTTAGTAGAAAAATAGCACTTCTTGCAGCTGGATATGTTGCTGGAAATATCGTCAGTTCGCTCTACAATTCTAAAAAATGAAAGGATCTGAAGAAAACAGCAATCAAAGCAAAAGAGTCTGGTGAAAATGATAAATCAGTTATTATCAATAATATTATTGATACACATAAAAACTTTTTTGAAGATATGAAGACTATGCTTTCTGAGGATAACCAAAAGCTTCTCGATAAGAAAAAAGTTCAGATTCTCAGCGTTGTTGATTCATTCAGATCTGAGTGAGATAAGCTCATCAAAGAAGTAGGAGGTAAAACCAGCTCAATCAGTACGAGAGTACAAGATCTTTACGATGAGAAAAAAGATGAGCTTCGCACTCATCTCCATGAAGTATCACCAGACGAGATGAAAGCTGTCACTGATAAGCTTTTTACATACTTTGATACTTTTATGTGAAAGCTAAAAAAAGAAGCACCTAAGAAAGTAAAAGTGGTAGCAAAAAAGAAAACAACTAAAAAACCAGCGACAAAGAAAAAATCAGCTCCAAAAAAAACAACTACCAAGAAAACTGCGAGTGCAAAAGTAGAGATAAAAAAATAATTAATATGAATATTAGAAAACAAGCAAATATTATCATTGCATCTAATATAACTAATGATAAAAAAGTAAGAAACATTATAGACTTGATTATCAATATTCCTTATAAGCGTATTTGATCTTTGAATCCTTCAGACATGCTTATAGAGTGAGCATGATCATGTACACCAAAGCATATTTTTCTATTTCAATGCTTATTAAAATTGGAAATTCCTGTAAAATATTTAGTTATTCCATTTTATTATAAGAAAATGGATTTAATTATTCCTGATGAATATAAAGTCTTAGTCAATAAAATGCCTATTTCTTATCATATAGCATTAAAGGCAAAGTTAAAAGATGAGTGGATTATATTAGATGTCACATGGGATCCTCAACTTAAGTGATTTCCACTCAATGATAAATGGGATTGAGTGAGTGATATGAAACTGTGAGTCATTCCTGAGGAAATTACTGAAAGAAGTACTGATCCAAGATCTTTTGAAAAAAGAATGTGATGAAAATATACTAAAAAAGAATTAATTATTCGTACAGAGTTTTATGATTTTTTTGATAAATTCTTAATTAACTCTAGAAAATAATTAAAAAACTCTCAGAATATTCTGAGAGTTTTTTAATGAAAAGTTTTTGATTATTGCCTTTTTTATTTTTCTAGTTCATCACCAACTTTGCCTACGAGGTCCATTCCTGGAGTCAGTGTTTTATTTCCTGGAACCCATCTAGCAGGACATGCTGTACCTGGATTTGCTCCCATGTATTGGAGCGCTTCTATCTTTCTGAGGAGTTCTTCTGAGTTTCTACCGAGAGGCCCAGAAGTTACTTCTATCCCTCTAATAATTCCTTCTGGATCTATGATAAAAGTTCCTCTACCAGCAATACCTGTTTTTTCATCAAGTATGTTGTACGCATCTGCTGTAGCGAGGTTGTGATCTGCAAGCATCTTGTATGGGAATCCTTCCATGAGTTTTTCATGTTTTGTCCATGCTTTGTGAGAGAAAACTGTATCTGTTGAAGCAGCAAGTACTTCTACTCCGAGATCATCAAACTGAGACTTAGCTTTTGCCATATCTTTGAGCTCTGTAGGGCAGACAAAAGTAAAATCAGCAGGGTAGAAAAAGAGTACTATCCATTTTCCTTTGAGATCATCTAAATCTATAGATTCTTCAGCGTCACTGAGAGGGTTATAAGCAGGGAGGTGAAAGTGTGGTGCTTTCTCATCTATTTTCGCGATTGCGTATTGTGCAAATTCTTCCATTTTTTTCAATTATTAGTAAATATAGTTAGGTTTGGATTAGTCTTTCATACTCGAAAGGATCCATAGATTTTTCTCATGCTTTTGCATAAGAGCAATCAAAAAGTCTTCTGTTCATACATCATTTGTTTCTGAAACTTTGTCTATAGCTGTTCTGAAAAATGCTATGGTAATTTCTTTATCTTGAGTAAGAGATTGTACCATTTCAGCTACTTGTAAGTCTCTACGAGCTTCTTCTGATAAAAAGCTTAGCTCTAAGTATTCTCCATAAGTAGAAACTGTTTTATGTCAGAGCATTCTTATTCTCTCGGCTATTTCATCTATATTTTCGGCTGTTTCAGTGTAAAGCTCTTCAAAGAAACTATGCATCTCACTAAAGTTGTGAGACTCAACATTCCAGTGAAAGTTTCTTATCTTCATACTAGATACTACTTCAGAGGCAAGTATCTGTTCCAAGAGTGAAACAATCTGTTTTTTGTCAGATGATGTAATTTTATTGTTGTAAGTCATATTGTTATTTTTTTAAGAAATACAACTATAGTATGTATATTCAGAAGCT
Organism: uncultured Candidatus Altimarinota bacterium; assembly: GCA_937999345.1. Lineage (GTDB taxonomy): Bacteria > Patescibacteriota > Gracilibacteria > BD1-5 > UBA6164 > CALLBL01. The sequence continues at coordinate 12,094 of CALLBL010000034.1, forward strand.
ATTTTTTGTCAATATTAAAATGAGAATCATTCTCATTTTAACTTGTATATTTTTATGTCTTATGTATATTGATGCTAATATATGTAAAATTATGCTATGAAAACTCATTATTATAAACAATATATAATTGATATATGTGACGGAAGGCACCTCACCGTAGATGAGATAGTATCTGAACTGCAAAAGGTTTTCAAGGATGTTGGGAAGTCATCAATTTATAGAAATGTTGAGTCACTCGTACAGGCAGGAGAACTCAAAAAACTGACATGATTTGGAAATAAATGTTATTTTGAAAAAGAGAAAGAAAATCATATCCACCTCATAGATAGAACTTCATGAAAGATAGTTGATTTTGATGGAAGCGAAGTATTGAAGCTTTCAAATCTACCAGATAATTTTAAAACAGAAGATTTTGATGTAAAAATCTATTGAGTCTTTTCTTAAATAAAAAACCAGCTTGATAATCAAGCTGGTTTTTTATTATTCTGAATCGCTTCAAGTAGAAGTCTGATTTTCGTCTGAGTCTTGAGGCTCTTCAGTCTCAGCTGAGTCACTCTGAGGGGTATCATCAGTGACTTCGACTGTAATAGCTTTTCTTGAGCTATTGAGACCATTATCTATAGCCTCTATTTCAACTATATGAGTTCAAGCTCATAGATCTGATCATCTGAGCATATAGTTAAATGATCTTCATTCTAATCCTATTTTAATCGGACTTCAATCAGAGTAGATATTAATAGATTTAATTTGACTTCTATCTGTTATATATCAGTTGAGCCTTATTCCTTCACTCAATGGTATAGTATTATTGTTTCCCGGTGAACTGAGAGTTATGACTGGTGGAGTTGTATCTCTATCAATTATATTTATTGTTTTTGTTTCTTGTTTTGAGAAGAACTGGTCATCTACAGCTCTGATGGTGAGTGTAGTACTTCCAGTAAGAGTAGAGGGTACTTCAAAACTTCATTTGTATGCTCACTCATTTTTCCCAGCTGTGAGTGGAACTTGGACGATAGATTTTCAACCTAAGAATATATCTATCCTTACAATAGGATGATTACTTCTATAGGCTAATTCTATAAAGTTTGTTCACTTTACAAAACTAGCTCCATCAGGAGTGCTGGTTCTGAGTATGATGTCAGATGGCATACTACTTCTCTCACATACTTTACTTGAAACATAGGTTGCTACATTATTATTGAGTCATCCAAATTCTCTGAGATATCATCAGTTTGAAACCCATCTTTTTACTGGATTTTCCCACTCTGGGTTATCAGGTCTCAGTGAACTAAATCTGAGTAGAGAAATATTTTTTATAGCAGCTTCTGGAGTATCTTCAGTTACCAACCCATTACAAAGAGCATCTACTTGTCATATATAACTTCTACCATATGTTTCAGGTGGATTGAGGAAAAGAGAATCAGTGATAAAGCTTCAGCTCAGTGATCAAGGAGGGAGTAATCAAGAAACTCTCGATATATTGACCTCCTTTATTCAGGGAGTTTTTTCCCAGCTTGCGACGGCCTTATCTTTATGGGCAAATTCCATAAAGTCCTTCCATATTGGTCATGCTCATTGGAGCCCACTTCATTTTGGGCCCAGTTCTTTTCAATCAGTGTTTCATGACCATGCTATAGTAGTGATTTGTGGTGTATATCACGCTGTCCAAAGGTTTCTTGGAAATATTTCTCTATCATCTCAGGTACCATATTGTTTTGTTGATGTACCGGTTTTAGCTGCTACAGGTCTCCCATTCATAGCTAAAAATTTATTCCATGTATCAGGACGACTAGAAGTATTACTCAGTACATAGTTCATGATATAAGCGAGACTTGGATTGATTACTTCCGCAGCTTCTTTTTCTTCAAATTCTTCTATTATTTCACCATTGGTATCAAGTATTTTTTCTATAGGATTTACATCTACTTTTTTTCACATATTTGCAAATACACTATAAGCAGAAGCAAGCTCGAGAGGAGTCATGAGTCATGTACCCAGTGCCATTGAAGCTCAGTAGCTATATTCTTTTCCATAGTTTTCGAGATATTCTTTTTTAAAGTTTGAAGGAGTATTTACTCAAAGTGTTTCCAAGAAGTTGAGAATTTTGTTTTCTCCACCAGCAACAAAGAACATTTTTACAGCAGGGATATTTCTCGATGTATTGAGAGCCTCCATGATAGTCATTTTTCCTTTGAATTTTCCATCAAAGTTTCATGGAGTGTAATCTCATGGAAATTTTGTTTCGAGATCATAAACCGGTGTTTTGGTACCGATTCTTTGTTGATCAAACGCAAGTGCGTATACAAATGGCTTGAATGATGAACCAGGCTGTAATCTAGAGGTAGTAATATTTACATTTCACTTGTTCTCTTTATCAAAGTAATCTCTCCCTCATACCATAGCGAGCACTTTTCATGTTTTATTTTCTATACTAACAAGAGCTGAGTTTTTTGCTCCATATTTTGCTTCATTTGCAGCTCAGTATTTTTCTACTATTCTTTCAGCTTCATCTTGGAGCTTAGGATCGAGAGTAGTATATATTCTGAGTCACCCTTTTTCTAGGAGATCTTTTCCATACTTCTCTTCGATGTATTCTTTTACATAAAAAACAAAGTGAGGATATTTTATATCTTCTTTGTATTCGTTGAATTTATATCAGAAAGCTCCGAGAAGCGATGCCTTATAATCATCAAACTCTATATATCTGTCTTCAAGCATTCTCTGTAGGATGAAGTCTTTTCTCCCAGTTTGATACTCAATAACACTTTCTCAATCTTCTATCCTTATTCCGTTGAGTAGTACGAGGAGTTTGTCATAAGCAACTACACTACAACCATCTCTATCTATACTTATGTGTTTTTTTACATTTTCTTCTGAGAGTCCGCATATGAGAGCCTTAGAGTCAGTAAGTCTTTTGAGCTTGAGACCATCTATAAATGTTTTCAGCTTTTCGATTTTTTCATTATTCTCTACTATTTCTCATTCGGTCATAATTTTAGTTACAGCCTCAGTGTCTTCTTTGCTATATACGTATGGATATCATAGAAGTCTATCAGGATTACTGTATGGAGAATAGTACGAAGGACCCTTAGGTAACGACGCGAGAATAGAAGCTTGCAATACACTTACATCAGCAGCTGATACTCAAAAGAATGTTCTAGCAGCTTGTTCTATACCATATGCATTTCAACCAAATGATATCTTGTTAAGATAGAGCTCAAGTATTCTTTCTTTTGAAAGATCTTTCGTAATCTTCCAGGATAGATACATTTCTTGGATTTTTGTAGCTATTTTTCTTTCATTTCAGATAATCGTATTACTGATAAGTTGCTGAGTTACAGTTGATGTTCATTTTACTTGATCGGTTTTTCCAGTGACATAGTTGATAGCAGCTCTAGAAAGACCTATAGGGTCTATACCTGAGTTTTCCCAGTATCTTTGATCTTCTCATGCTATCAGGGCATTTACTATGTTGTCACTGATTTTTGAAAAATCGACATACGTTCTCTTTTCAACAAATACGTTATAAAGCTCACCTCCATCTTTATCATAAATGATAGAGGTTTCTGCGATTTCTAAATCCTTGAGTTCTTGTGTTCATGGGAGATCCGCTAAGTACTTCTGATATAAGGCAAATCATCCAATAATTCATCATAGAACAAAAAACATCACTAAAAATAGTACTATATTTCTTATTCTCTGGGTAAAAATTACTGATTTTTTCTTTTTTCTTGCTCCTACCGATCATCTTCTTTTTTGTGGTGATTTTTTTCTGACTCTGGTAGGTTTTCTTGCGATAGGTTTTTTTCTACTACTAGAAGTAGATTTTACTATCTTTTTTTTCTCAAAACTCACTGCTACTTTTTTTTAATAATTAAATAGGTATTAATAGCCGAAGCCTACCTTTACTATATCCTCATAGTCATCTCAAATAACTATTTCAATTTTGGTCTCTATTTTATCTGAAAAAAGTGGAAATTCAACTTCTTCCATCCTAATATTTAAAAATTCTTTTAGATTTCTTAAAGTGCTTGAATTTTTATCTATAGAATTATAGTAGAGTACTGATTCTTTGAATTCTTGATCTCTTATGTTTCAAACAGAATCTTGAGCAGGAATATTGAATCAAAACCTTCCAATATTTTCAGCGGTTTGAGTGGCTAGACCTGGAGTTTTTGTTGCGTTAAATACATTTATCTCATATGCATCATCAAATATTTCTCTTTCATTAAATATGATATTTGTATACTTTTGTAGCTTTTTATAGTCACTAATATCATTTGGTAGAGATCAATCAGGGAGGAGGACACTTAGGTTGTCAAACAAGTATCTTTCAGGGTAATACAAAAGACCACCAAGACTACAATCTCATTGCCCATAGAAACATGAATCATTGATATTGTATGAATTTACTTCTACTTCTTCTGCTTTTTTCAGTGTAGTCGCTAAGCTGAGAATAGTTTTTATATCGAGGTCAGTTTTTATATTTCTTCTGATAGCGCTGTAGAGATTTTTGGTTTTGGTTGGACTTCTGAGGTATCATAGGTCCATTATCTTTGTTTGTATACCTTTTATTACTTGTTGTTGTCTGATACTTCTATCAAAATCACTCGTTGAATAACGACTCCTTGCATATTTCAGTGCTGTTTCACCATCGAGATTCCATGTTCATTTTCTGAGTATGAAAGTATCGTATCAGAGATTATCATCTGGGAACTGATTGTCTACCAGATTTTCAGTCACAGTTACTTCTACTCCATCAAGTACATCTATGATTTCAACAAATCACTCAAAATCGACATTTACATAATAATCTATTTTTTGTCATGTTATTTCTGAAACTTTGTTTGCGAGCTTATCTATAGCATATTGTTCTCATTTGATTAGATTATCTTCATATATTCTGTTTATTTTTCCATCCCTTTTTTCATTTTTTGATGAGGTGTACTCTACATATAAATCTCTTGGGAGAGAGAGCATAGTGATACTTGGTATACTTGTATCTATCTTTGCAAGTATGATGGTGTCTGTCAGATCAGGAGCGTCATGATCTCATCCTCATCTTCAAACTAAAAGTATATTTATACTATGCTCTTCTTTTTTAGTATTAGATATGATTTCTCAGAGTTCAGTTTGTGCTGTTTCATGGAAGCGAACGAGATCGAAGTCTATATGTTTTACAGCATTGCTAATAGATATACCAAGGATAAATATAGAAAAAATACCTAAAATACCTACGGTATAAGGGATACTTTTGCTTTTCTTAGTATAACTAGATGTTTTTCTTTTTTTAAATCACACTTTTTTTAATGTCTTTCTATCAAATATGTAGCTCAGCGCAGTTTCTTGTTTTTCGCTTTCTAAATATATAAAAAAAGATTATTTTTTCAAAAAATATTTTGGTTTTTTCTGAAAACAATTAGAGTGAAGAAGATATTATTATTTTACTATAAAAATTATGACCTTTGAACTTCCAAAATTACCATATGCTCTATCAGACTTAGAGCCACATATTTCTGAAGAGACACTCGAATATCATTATGGAAAACATCATGCATGATATGTAAAAAAACTCAACGATGCTATAGTATGAACTTCTCATGAATGAAAAGATTTAGAGGAAATCATTAAAAGCTCTGAAGGATGAGTATTTAACAATGCTGCGCAAATCTGGAATCATACTTTTTACTGGAATTGCCTCAGTCCAAATGGTGGAGGGAAACCAAGTGGGAGACTTATGAAATGCATAGAAAGAGATTTTTGAGACTATGATACATTTGCCGATGCTTTTTCTAAAGCTTCAGCTTCTAACTTTGGATCTGGTTGGACTTGGCTCGTGCAAACTCCAGAAGGGAAGTTAGAAATAGACTCGACTTCGAATGCTGGATGTGTGCTCACGACTGATAATACTCCACTCATGGTTATAGATGTATGGGAGCATGCTTACTATATAGATTATAGAAATGCGAGACCAGCGTATATAGAAGCATTTTGGAATCTAGTAAATTGGGATTTTGTAGAAGGGAATATGAACTAAAAAAATTATAAACTAAAAAAAGAAGCCATTTGGCTTCTTTTTTTAGTCCTTATCAGGATTTGTTCAAAAACTTATATGTCATCAATCAAAATTTGATAAAGACATTATTTTTTTAATCTTTTCTCAATTTTCATCTACTTCTGTTGGTATAACCAATTTTCAATTCACTATTTTACTTCATTTCCATTGGTTTAATACATTAACTCTATCATTAATATTTCATTGATTATAATTATCATTCGCATGTCGTATATTCATTTTTTATTTTTGATAAATTTAATGTTACTAGAGCTTAATTATGTATTTCAGATTAATTCTATCTCAGAATCATATCTGTATCTAGCTATTTAGCAACTCTGTTGTTCTATCAGAATTTTGATGAGTTTCATCACTAATAATTTGTGTTATATCTAAATCTAAGGTTTCATCTAGATCTAAGGTTTCATCTAGATTTTCTTCTCATAAAATTATATCTTGGGATAATAGCTCTTGAATTGATAATCAATATTTTGACTCCAATTCTGTTTCAATCGTTCCTAAACGAGATTGTAAATCTGAGAGATGTGTAATTCTTTCTGTTTTGAGATCTTCTGCATCTGCTATTTTTTTATCTTCTTCAGCTTCTACAGCTGCTATTGCTTCTTTAGTTTGCCTTATTTCTGTTCTATCTTTGAGTGTATTTGAAAATTGTTCTTTTTTACTTGATAAATCATCTTCAAATCTGTCTAGTTTTTCTCTTGATCTTTCTATTCTTCACGTGATTCTTTTTTTCTCCCATTCTATATTGTCTCTTAGAGTTCTAGCAGTTGGTATATCAACTTGTTCTAATCATTTTTCTCTTAAGTAACTGAGTGTAGTGGATTCTTTCACATCATTGAGAGTAAAGTCTTTCCCTAATGTTATAAGTGTTTCTATTTCTCATAGAGTACTTGTAGTTCATCTGAGACTATTTCATAGATCTTCTATATCTTCTCTAATTCTTTCAATATTAAGTTCTTCTAGATTTTTATCTCTTTTTAATTCAAGTAGATTTCCAATTCTATTTCTTTTTATTTTGAGTTTATCAAGCTCTGGTTGCTTCAAGGTCTCTACTTTTATCTTTTCGGCTTTTTCAAGATTTTCTTCTGATCTTTCAACTTCTCTTTGAGTTTCTGATATAAGTTTTTTTAACTCAAAGTAACTATATATATCTATAGCTTTATGAGCTTCATTGAGTTCTGATTCTCTTTCTTCAAAAGCTTCAATCTCTTCATCTAATTGTTCCTTTTCTCTTGTCAGCATATCACTAAGGTCTTGTAGTCAAATTTGATTTGTTGTATCTCATGAAAAATCAATAGCTCTGGCTATATTATTTATTGGTTTTAGTTCTTCTAGAGTTCACTTTCCTCATTTATCAGTAAAATCAGTAACTGTTTGTATATCTTTTATAAGAGATTCTGAACGTCTTAATCTTTGATTATGCGCAATTTTCTCATCTTCATATGTATTTTCTCCATCAGTTACTTCTGTAATCATTCTTTGAGCTGTTTGGTAATTTTTTTCTATTGCCAATATTTTTCCTGCTTCTAATAATCTTGATTCAATTCTTTCTCTTTTGATTATAAGTCCTTCACTTTTATCTTCTCATCATGTTATTGATGTTCCTAAAAGCATAGCATCTATTTCTGCTATTTGTTCTTCTATTTTTTCTTGCTTTAGCTTGACAGCGCTGTATTCTCTCATTGAATCTGACATATCTTTTAGAGCTTGAGCCGTTTCATTTACTTTTTCTGAACTCACAAAAGAAAAATGCAGACTATTTATTTCTGGTTCTGGTACTTTCTTTAATTCTTCTAGTTCGATTACTAATAGACTTTTATTGCTTTCTAATCATTCAATCTCAGTATTTATATCTTCAAGTTTTTTCTTTATAGTTTCAAAATCATCATGCTTTGTCTCAAGGTGTGATTTTGCTTTTCTAGCATTATTTTTTTCTGTAAAATACGTAGGAAACTCTAAATTTCAAAGCTCATCAATAGGTGCTTCTACTTCTTTACCCCATAAGAGGATAGTTTGATGTTCTTTATCTTCATTAGGTCTTTCCGCTATCATATCAGCATAAAATTTATAATTATCTGACCCCGTATCTCTTCTAGAAGCTTTACTGGTAAGTTTACTCCAAAAACTTTTTCTGCTTGCTTCTACAGGACTTTCTCAATTATTATTTTGTTCTACCCCAGAATTAACTCCTTCTACATCTAATTGTTTAAACATAATTTTTAATTATTTTATATATTTAATATCTGTATTATAGACTAATTAATTAAATGTCAAATAATTATTTAAAGAAAGATAAAAAAATATTGTCAATAATATCAGAGATTCTTATTCTTGCTGTTTTTTTTGAGATAGATATAATTTTTTATATAGATTTTTTAACTGCTTATATATGTCAATAGACCAAAGTATCTTGCAAGAAGTTCTCAGTGAAGTAAAAAAGATAATAGTAGGGCAGGATGACCTCCTGAGAGATATACTTATATCTCTACTTTGTGAATGACATATACTCTTGGAGTGAGCTCCAGGACTAGCTAAGACACTGACAGTAAATACATTTGCTGAAGTGCTATCTCTCAGCTTTAGTCGTATACAGTTTACTCCAGATCTCTTACCGTCTGATCTGATTGGAGCGAGAGTATATGACCCTGAAGCCAAGAAGTTTGAAGTGAGAAAAGGTCCTGTATTTGCCAATTTTATCCTCGCAGATGAAATAAATAGAGCTCCAAGTAAAGTACAATCAGCTCTCCTAGAGGCCATGGAAGAATCTCAAGTCACGATAGGAGATAAGAGTTTTCCACTCAAAAAACCATTTATGGTACTCGCAACACAAAACCCTATAGAGCAAGAATGAACTTTTAGTCTCCCAGAAGCTCAACTTGATAGATTTTTACTGAAAACTATTGTAAAGTATCCAACACCAGCAGAGGAGCTAGAAATCATGAGTAGAGATATGAATAAAGCTCAAATAAAACTCAGTAAACTTATAAATGCAAAGCAAATATCTGATTTACAATTATGAGTAGCAGATGTACACGTATCTGAGAATATTCTTGAGTATGTGAGGGATATAGTGTTTGCAACCAGAAGCAGTGATGCTACTGATAGTGCGCTTCTCTACTGAGCATCACCGAGAGCATCTTTGTGACTCTTGAGAGCGAGCAAGACACTAGCGTATCTCCAGGGAAGAGACTTTGTACTTCCTGAAGATGTAAAAGAGATGGCTTATCCAGTACTCAGGCACAGAATCATTCTCCAGTTTGAAGCCATAGCCAATGAAGTCACTACTGATCAAGTGATAGCAAAAATACTCTCAAGTGTAAAAGTGAAATAGTTTTTCAAATATATATAAAACTATGAAACAAAAATATAAACGCATAGACATAAAAACAAAGAGATTAGTAAATAGTCTTTTTTTATGAAACTACCAGGCAGCTTTTAAAGGGAGAGGAATAGAGTTTCATGATTTTCGAGAATACACTCCTAGTGACGATGCAAAATATATAGATTGGCTCGTGTCAGCGAGAGAGTGAAAAACTATTATGAGACGATATAGAGAAGAGAGGGAGTTAGAAATACTTTTTCTTATTGATCTGAGTGTATCCATGGAGTTTGGTTTCAAGCAAACAAAACTAGATACACTTATTGAAATTCTCTATTTGATAGCATTTTCTGGAATACAAAATGGTGACAAGGTCTGAGCGCTTATCATCTGAAAAAATGGGATAAAATTTACCGGATTTAAAAAATGAAATATATGACTGGTTCAGATTATGAGTGCTATAGAAGAATATGATAAAACACAGCCGATGGAGACTCTCAGTTTTTCAGAACTCAACTCTCTACCCATAAAAAATACTCTTGTATTTGTACTGACAGATAAGCTTAAAATCCAAGAGCAATCTCTCAAGCTCGCACATATAAAAAATGATCTCATATATATACGTATATCTGATAGTTTTGAAGAGACACTCGACGGAAGAAAATGAGTTATAGTTCTATGAGATACAAAGCGCAATATCGTAATCGATCTCGATAATAAAAAGAAAAAACAAAAGTACCTCGATCTGCGTAGAGAAAAAAAGCAAAAACTTCGAAATATGCTTATGAAAAATAATGTATCAAGTCTAGAAATAGACGAAAATACTGATATATATAAGGCATTTCTTCGCTTTATGAAAACGAGAGAATTATAAGATAATAAAATAATTAATGAGAAAAATAGCTATATACATATTGCTTTTATTTATTTCTATACCAACCTATGGTCTTGGTATAGAACTGAGCTCTGAAGTTTCAGAGGTTCAGGAGTGAGAGAGTTTTGATATTGTTATAGATATTGATACCTCGGGCCAAGATGAGATTGCTCTAGATACTATAGGATGAATAGAAAACTTTGATATACTAGCTCAATCTCGTTCTCAGAGATTTGTCAGTATCAACTGAGAGACCGAGACTCAGGATAGACTTCTGTTTACTCTGATTCCAAAGTCTATTTGAGATTTTACACTTTGACCTGTAAGTGCTGTATCATCTGGAAGCACTATAAATTCAAATACTGTAGATGTCTCAGTAGTATGAGAAGCTAATACATGAATAGTAAATCAACGAGACCAAGAAGAAGATATACTCGATATTTTCGAGTCTACTGATAGAAAACTCTCTTTTAACTATATTCCTTTTTTGCTTTGAGGTTTTCTTATTGTATTCTTTATTCTTATCCAAAGATTTTTCAGGAAATCAGATAAACAGATTGATCTAGTCTCCGATTCTGAAGTAGAGATATCTCAGCATGATAAACTCATAGCAGAGCTAAAATCACTAAAAAAAGTATCTAGCAAGCTAGAGAAGACTGATTTCTACAGTCAGTTCAATGGTATCATGAGAGATTTTTTCTCAGTTCTATGATATAAGAATACTCAAAAAATGACACTCAAGGAAATACAAAAACTTGGTATTTCAAACAAAGAAATACTTTGAATATTTGCTCAGAGTTATAGGAGTGAGTTTGATACGAAATCTGATACTCTTCCTGAGAGGAAAAGACTGATCGATAGTTTTATAAAACAGTTACAAAAATAAATGATATTTTTTGAAAACATCACCTTTCTCTATCCGATATATTTTATTTTGTGTATTCCGGTATTTTTACTTATTGCTTATATCTATAAGCAGCAGCAAAGCTTAGGTTTTTTCGTAGGATTTTCTGATTTGCAGAAAGTGTACGGAGGAAATGCTTTATTTCATAAGATATTTTTTGTACTGCTTGCTGCTATTTCAGTTACTATTATATCTATACTTGCTCATCCTGTTTCCTACACTACTGAGGAAAAAATACAAATGCGTGGTATAGATATACAAATTGTTTTGGATTTGAGTTATTCTATGGTGGCTGAGGATCTCTCTCCAAATAGACTCGAAGTTGCAAAGGACGTACTGATAGAGTTTATCGATTCACGTCAGACAGATAGGGTGTGACTGATACTTTTTTCATGAAAACCATTTACGAGTATTCCACTCACTTTTGATTATGATTTTATTAGGCAATACGTAGATGATATTTCTATAGATATCATAGATAGAAGCAATCCTAGACTTGGATGAACTGCGATAGGGGATGGGCTTATATTTGCTTATAATGGACTTATGCCAAAAGAAGAAATCAGTGAAAATATATCTGAAGAAAATAAAATTATCATACTCATAACAGACGGGGAGGCTAATACTGGCTTAGATCCTATCATCGCTCTGAAAGCAGTAAAAGATGCTGGTATAAAGGTATATACTATATGAGTATGAGGACAAGAGGACACATATGTAGATTATGTTGATCCACTCTGATTCAAGAGTAGACTTGCTATATGAGGAGTAGATGAGGATACGCTAAAAAAGATATCATCAGAAACATGATGAATCTACTACAGGGCTACTTCTAGTGAAACTATGCAGCAAATATTTGCTGCTATATCTGAGCTAGAAAAAAGAGACATAGAACAGGATATACTTCAGGTGCGACAGGATAGACAGGAACCTTTTGTATATATTATTTTGTTTTTATTTCTTTGTATGCTTTGACTTATTTCCTATAAAAATATACCAATCTCATAATGACTTTTACTGATTTGCATACATTTTCTGTTTTCTTATGTATAGTCATATTTTTCATATGAGGGTATTTTCTGATTGATATATATCGTAGGCAACGTGCTAAGGTATCTATACTATTATTACTGAGTATACTGACCATACTTGTGATTGCAGTACTTGGACCTAGATGATGACTAGTAGCGCAAACACAAAACTATGTATGATCAAACATAGTTTTTCTCGTCGATGTATCCAAGAGTATGGATGCTCTAGATTTTGACGATGATTCACTTTCGAGACTTGATACAACTAAATACTTTATCTCAGAGTTTATAAAATGAAATCCCAATAATAAATATGCGCTTGATGTATTTTCGGGGGATGCAGTGAGATTGCTCCCATTTACAAACGATAGCTCAATATATCAAACGGTTTTATCAAGTATTAGTGAATCAAGTGTATGAACATCTTGAAGCGATATACTCTGAGCGATAACCACTTCTCTCTCTCACTTTTCAGATGATACACCTGGGCTGATAGTTATGCTCACAGATGGATGAGATGATGAGATAAAGGGTACAGAAGAGCTCCAAGCAATCCTGAAAGATACTGCTGTAGAGCTCATGGTTATCGGAGTGGGAAATGAGAAATGAAGCTATATACCTACCTCAGTAGATGTATTTGGAAGAGTCCAGTACAAAACATATCAGTGAAAAAGAGTAGTAACTCGTCTCAATGACTCTGGACTCATAGCTTTTACTGATAATCTCTGAGTATATAAAAAACTAGACTCGCTATGAGATATACAAGATATCTTTAGATCTGTGAAGTGAACATCTGAAAAACTCACATTTGTAAATAATTCAAGTCAAAGAAGAAATCTTGTATTTCCATTTATGATGATAGTTTGAATACTTTGGATTTTCTTTATATTATCCATATGAAAACACTATAAAAAAACAAATATATAATGAAAAAAATACTATCTATATTTTTGATATTTCTACTCTTAGTTGTGACTATGTGAGTATTTTTCTGGGTAAATATAGGAAGTTTTTGGAATCTGTATTATGGATTTCAGGGAGATAAGCTCTATACATCATGAAACTATGAGCAGGCTCTCGTATATCATAATCTGATGACAGAATCAGATGCTAAATACTTGGCATTATGAAATGATTATTATAGACTATGAGACTATAAAAATGCTGCGCAGGCTTTTTTAAAAATAGAGGAATATAAATGACTCTACAATGCTGGAAATGCTTTTTTTCGATTTTGAGAAGAATCTAGTTCTATAGGAGATAAAATGAGCTTTTGGGAACGTTCACTCGATTTTTATCAGCAGAGTTTGGATCAAAAACAAACAAGCGAAGCTCAAACCAACTATGATATAGTTAGACAAAAGCTAGACGAGATTATAGAGGAGCAGAATCAAGAAAATGAGCAGGAGCAAAATAGTCAGCAAGATACTCCAGAGTGAGCTGATGAAAGTGAGCAAACTGATTCTAAAAATACTTCTGAAGCTCAGCAGGAATCCTGAAATCAGAATGAGAATCAAGACGAAAGCTCTGATGCTTCTCAGCAAACAATACCTCAGCCAAGAGGGGAGCAGTATAAACTATGAGAATGACCAGAATTGCCTGAGATGACTCCATGAGAAAAGGCTTCACTCGAAAGATATATAGAAAGACTCGAAGAGGAACAAAGACAGAATCAGAAATACTTTAATAAATCACCAGAAAGCTCATCTTCTAGAGATGCATTTGATTCATTTTTTCGTCAGTTTGGTGGATTTGACTCATGAAATACTTCCTGAGAAAAAGACTGGTAACAAAAAAGACTGACTCATTGTCAGTCTTTTTTGTTTGAAGTGTGTTTATTACATACCTGGTAGTCCTCCGTTTGGCATATCTATGCCCATTTTCCCCATTACACCTTGCATCTTTTCAGCTGCAACTTCTTGAGATTTTTTTACTCATTTGTTTACTGCTTCCATGATTGCATTTTCAAGTGCTTTTTGAGCATTTTTATCAAGTCCTGGAATGAGTTTGTTGTCTTCAAAGTCTACTTTTTCTACTTTCATTTCACCATTTACTGTGATGACTAATCCTTCTACTTCTGCTTCTATGAGAGTATTTTCGAGTTCTTTTTTGATTTTCATTGCTTCTTGTTGAAGTTTCATGAGTTCTCCTGCTTTTGAAAAGTCCATATTTTCTATGTTTAAATTTTAAATAATGACCTATTGTATCAGTCAATGTATATGATTATATGGCTTTTTTGATGAAATCAAGATAAAAGGAGCGTGTTTTTGCAAATAAAAATGAGATATGTTATTATATTTATGTATTTATTATTTAAGACTTTATATATGTCTAAACCAGTAACAAAAGACGAAGATCTTATTATCCTTTCTGAGGATACTGAGGTGACTGATACTCTAGAAGAGCTTACACTTGATCTACCAGAATCATCAGCTGACAATGAAATTATTTCTTTTTGAGAAGAAGAAGTTACTCTCGAACTTGATGAATCATCAGATGTATCTCCTGTAGAAGAAGAGATTGTTTTGAGTCTCGATGATGAAATAGCAGTAACAGAAGACGTTACTACTGAAAAAGCTACAGAAGAGAGGGTAGAAACAGAAGAAGTAGCATCTGATTTTTCATTTGACCTGACTACTGAAGAAACTTCTTTAGAAACTACTGATGAAAATGCAGAAGCAGCAAATGAAACAACTGATGTGGATTTCGGAGGATTTGATCTGACTGCTGATGACAGTGAAGTATCTGCTTCGGATAACGCACTTACAGAAACAGTAGTTGCAACTGCTGGAGTATCTAGTATGAACTCTATCCTAGAAGAAACAGTTGCTAAGCTCGAAGCTAGAAAAGAAGCAATAGCTGGTGAGAAATCAGGAAAAACTTCAAAAGTAGCTGACCTTAAAGCTGAGATAGCAAAACTTGAAGAAGAAGTCTTATCACTAGAAGCTGAAATAGAATGACTCGATGAAGAAGCAAGTAAAATCACAGCTAACATAGATGGACTTCAAGACATGAAGCTCTGAAACGAAGATGCAGTAAAAGAGCATAATTCTAATAGAATGAAGAAATAAAAAATTATAATAAAAAAATCACCTCAAATTTGAGGTGATTTTTTTATTTCCAATTCTCTCTTGTTCTCGGAGATCTTCAATTCTCTCTTGATTGTTTTGGTCTCTGTTTTTCTTTATGTTTTTTTCTTTTTATTCTCATTCATCTTGTATCAAAGATATTTATTGTTCATATGAGTCTTCATTCTTCTTTTACCATTATTTCAACATATCACTCATGTGTAGTTCATAGTAAATACACTCATTTTCGTATCTTGAGCCCTCCATTTAATAATTCTTTATATTTTTGGCCATTGAGAGTATGAAGTATATAGGTTACCTCTCTCAAGGCATGAGAAAAGCTAAGTATTTTATCTGAAAGTGAGTCTTGATAGTCTTGATGAGTTATGATTGAAGATTGTTTCCTCACGTCAAAATCTTTGTGGTACTCTTGTAAGAGTTTTCTTTCTTTTGTATTCATTTCCAGATGAGCAAATAGTAAAGTTTCTGGAAACTCTTCTCTCTTAAAAACTATTTCTTTTCCATCTTGTTTTGTTATTATTATATTTTCATTCTCTTTTTCATTTATTTTTGACTGAATATCTCTGAGTATACGTATCTTTTTCTTTTTTTGTGTAGAGTTTCTTGAACCAGCAAAGAGTTGGTATCCGAGATGACTACTCTTTCATTTAAATACAAAATCTATTTTTCCATGACTATCCAGTTTTTTATTTCATTTGGTAAATTTTCAGTTCATAGCTTTTCAATCTATTGAACTGAGTGTATCTACTAATATAAATTCTAGTAAACTTCATCAATCGAAACCTGTTGTAGCTATTTGCATAAGTTTATCCGAATCTATTCTGAGTATCTCTTCAATGCTTTGAAAATATTCTCTTCATACTGTAGATTCTATAAACTCTGATATATCAAGAATAAGAGCATTAATCTCTTTATGTAAATTATTTCATCTATCCAATGTTTCAAATAAAAACCTTCACCAAACTCTTCTCTTTGTCGCTATATTATCGACTTTGTTATCTTGTGTTTCATAGAGGGATACTCTATGCATTATATATGTTCTTACTTTTGATATGACTCTCCAGATTTGAATGTATTTAATTTTTTTTATCAGGAGTTCTATTTCTGTTATTAGCTGATTATGGGTACTATTCTTAACACTATTTTGTCATCTACTTTTTGTTAACTCAGCAATAATATCCTCAGCTTGCTCTTGTAGTTCAAGTGTGAATAATCTGTTTTGACCAAAGTAAATATCACTGAGACTATTGATCAGCTTGATACTGCTTCTTATTAGATTCGTGTTTCTTCATTTTGTATTTATTTTATGATTTTCAATTACTCTTTCTGTTTCTCTTTTTGGGAGTAGAAAGATTTTATTTTTTAAGTCAGGATTACTTCTTTTTTCTGCTCTTCTCTTATTTTGAGAATATTTAAGCATATTACCAAAACTTCTTTCTCATATAAATATAGTCAGTTTCGGTGTTTGATTATCCGTTCAGAATATGCTATTGAATTCTGTTTCTTTTTGCTCTATACTTTTATCAGCTACCGAGTATCCAAAGCATTG
>CALLBL010000035.1 GCA_937999345.1 uncultured Candidatus Altimarinota bacterium
AGATCAAATACTGAAGAGATTCTTACTAAATCTGCATTTTTTAAAAATTTCAATCTATTTGGATTGAGTCTTATATACATGTGTGGATAGAGGTCTACATATGTGATATCCTGATTATTATCAGTAAGCTTAATATTTATAAGTGTATCAAGAGAAAACAAAACATGATTTATCTCACTTTTAGTATTTATGTATAAACTTCCTGCTTCCAGAGTGTCAATATGAAACGAGTTTCCCACTATTTCATAGTTGTTTCCAACACTTTCAAAAGCTATAATAAATTCTCATGTTCATAGAGCAATACGATTTCAATCCCTCTGATACTCAGATCACGGTGAAAAGTATATCGTATCTACAGATGATAATCTCTCAAAGGAAAATCCATCCTGGGGAACCTCATCCTGAGATGATCCTATCAGTTGTCATGATCAACTCACTGAAAATACACCAGTTTGTATAGTTTGTACTGGCAGTGCTTGTAGGTTAGAATTTCATCACGAAAAAAAAGTAACTAAAACAAGTACCAGGAAGAAAACAAGTCAGATTATTCAAGAGAAAACTCTAAATACCATACAATAAAAAAACGACAAATATATGTCGTATAGTACGCGATAGAGCTAACTTTGTAAAGTATTTATAATGATTTGAGCTTGCTCCTTTTTATTTGTCAGTGATGGCTTATTTGTAGGAATAATCTTTATTTCTCTGATGCTCAAAAATCTTGAGAAAAAACACCTGAAAATTTAGAAATAATTTCAGTATTTTTCAATAAAATTCACACTTCTCTATTCGCATCTAAACTATACGAAGAAAAGTTTATACTTCATATAAATAGGTATGTATTATCAATAAGTATAGCTTTTGCATGCATCTTTGGCTTTTTCATATACCTAATATCTATTCATTCATTTATCAGTTCCTGTATGTCATCTGAGTGATCCTCAGCATAGTTTTCAGATACTATAGCTTCAACTTTTACTCCCTGACGAGCCTTTTGTATAAACTCAGACACGAGTTCATCATCCTGGAAGTACTGGAAATACATCTGTATGCTCGATTCTGCAGACTGAAAAAGCTTTATAAACTTGGCTCTAGAATATGCAGGGCTGAGAACTAGATTGTTCTCATATGGAGAGGTTTTCGTTCCTGAAAAATCATTTTCAAAGAGAAATAAAAGATTTTCCCTCATAGCCTCATCATCCGTAATAATGAAAAAATCTTTATTATATGCAAAAGTAGAATAGCTCATGTTTCATGTAGAAATAATAACTTCATCATCAACCAGAAGTACTTTTGCATGATTGAGAGCATAGTCACTACTATCTGACCATACGATATCTATTCATGCTTTTTTGAGCTCATTAAACACATTATCATTGAGCCTCGGAGCGAGATATGGATTTTTTTCTAAAATTATTTTTACATCAACTCATCTATTATGAGCTGCTTTTATCGCAGCTCTTATCCTCTTTTCAGTAAATATATATACTTCTAAATAGACTCTTTCATCTGCTTGATTTATTTTTTGTACTATCGAGTCAAGAAGTGGTAGATATGGAGTATGATAAAACTCTACTGATTCAAGCTCTCTGATATCTTCTAATGAAAAATCTTGTATTTGCTCTGAAATCTCTATCTGCTGATTTCGAATAGTCTGAGTTTTTTGTTGAAAATCTATGTACTCATCTCAGAAAAAATATCCAAAAGTTCAGACAAATACAAGTATAAATAATGATGAAAGAATTTTTTTCATAGTGATATTTATCCAAATATTTTTCACATAATTCACTTCTTGTCGAGGACATCTATCTTTTTTTCTTTTGCGAGTGTTTCATAGAGCTCCCTTTCTTTTTTTCCAAGTTTTTTTGGTATTTTGATATTGAGCTTGATAAATAAATCTCATTTAGAATCAGAATCTATGTGCTTGACTCCATCTCCTGACATCTTAAGGGTTGTCTCTGGCTGAGTTCCTGGAGCTATAGATATCTCTCTTTTTCAAAGTATAGGAATTTTGATTTCTCTTTTTGCTCAGAGTGTAGCTTCTAGTATATCTATTTCCATATCATAGTAGAGATGGACTCCGTCTCTTGTGAGTCATTTTTCTTCTTGTGGAACACGAAATTTTACATAGAGACTTCATGCAGCTTTTGTTCAAACACCATCATTTCATTCTCATTGCATTTTAATTACCATTCCATCATCGATTCCTGCTGGTATATCGAGTGAAATAGTTTTTTCTATGGTATTTCTCTTTCTTCATTCGCAAGTATCACATGTTTCTTCAAGTGTTTCTCAGGCTCAGTTACAGTGTGGACATGACACGGTGCTTTGCATCATTCCAAAAGCAGTCTGTCTCGCTTGCGTGACTCTTCATCTCCCAGCACACGTCTGACAGGTTTGCTTTCATTTTCCTCACTCTCCGTCACAGGTATCACACATTTCTTTTTTATCAAAAGTGATATCTTGTTTTCATCCATAGATACTCGTTTTGAGATCGATATCTATATAGTATTCGAGGTCTTCTCATCTCTGTTCTCTCTGAGGTCTCGCTGAACCTCAACCAAATCATCCACCAAAAAATGACTCAAATAAATCTCAGAAATCGACATCAACACCAAATCATCAAGCTCAACCAAATGGATTTCCAGCTCAGCCAGCACTTCAAAATCTATCATATTGTTGTCTTTTTCATTCATCAGAAAGCACTGCATATGCTTCTCATACTTCTTTAAACTTTTCTTCAGATGCTTTATCTCACTTATTTCTGTCTGGATGATACTGCATAGCGAGCTTTCTGTACGCTTTTTTTATGTCATCTTTAGATGCTGTTTTTTCTACTCAGAGAGTAGCATAATAATCTTTATTTGCCATGAGTTATTTCACAAAATTTTAGGAATATTTTTTAGGTCAGAATTATAAAGAGATAGAAAGAAATATCAAAAGAAATAGTAAAAGTTGACTTTTTAAGCTTTATTACTACAATACATCAGCTAACATTAAAGTACAATAAAATGAACAATTCCTTTATAACTAGCCATAGTTCAATAATAGAATCTAGACTAGTAACAAGACATGAAGTAGATTTGACTCCTATCTTAGATAGCATTAAATCAATTAGAAAAAAAATAGCACTTTGAGTTGCTGGAATATTATGATGAATAGCTCTAAATTCTTGTAATGTAGCAATAGATGAATATTGATTACAAGGAAACATACCTGAGCTTAGAATGCCTGAATTTAGCATACCTGATGCTCAGATAATTAATAATAAACAATTTTTTAAAGAGTTTCAGAATAAAGCAGATGTTATAAGTTATTATTTATCAACTACACAAAAAGATACAGACCTGATAATAGCATGAAAGAACTACAGTAAGGCTGCAGAAGAAATTTGAGTAGCATATAATAACATGGAACAAGAAACTACCAAGACGAATAAAGTAAAAGAAGAATTAAGGAGTTCATATGCTCAACTCTCAAAATTAAAAGAAAACTCAAAAGAAGTAAGTATGTTCACAAAAGTTTCGACAGCTATTTTTTGAGCATTTGCATGACTTGTAGCATTTTCACCAGAGATACTAAACTGAAATAAGAAAACTCCATGACAAAAGAGAGCCAATACTCCTAATAAAATAACTCGTAGAGAAGAAGATGAAGTAATATCTGATGTTCAAAAAATAAATAAACAAAGAGAAGAGACGATACTAAAAAATACATGAAACGTGCAATCACTACCACAAGAAACCCCTCGTTCTCCTATATCAATCAGGCCAATAGAAGAATTGATAAAAGTACCACTGATAAAGAAGAAAAATACAGTAAATCATGAAAATAAACTGAAAAATATTTTTATGATTCTATGAAAGTCTGAAGAAGAAGTTATATCTTATATTTCTAGCTTTAGAAAGAATATAAAGAGTCACCTAAAAAGTATAGAAAATACATCGTCATCTCTATCTTGAATAGAAAAAGAATTATTTCTCTTTAAATCTTACTTAGTATATTGAATGCGTTTGGATCCAAATCAAACTATTAAAAATAGTAATGGTAAAGATGTAAATATAATGGAAAGTTTAATAAAAAAATATCACAGCAAAATAACTCAAGACTGAAAACATATGAATAATACTATTAGTGCTATGGCCGCATAAAATAAAAGCAGAAATTCTCTGCTTTTATTTTTTCGTTTTCTGGTTATCATAAATATATATCTCATTCATACACCTCTATGCTCTATACCATCAATCTCGCTCAAGACTCATCTCCAGATAATCCATATCTATCAAATACACTTCTACAAAAAATAGAAGAGAACCTTAAAAATAAGAAAAAAATAATTCTCTATCTCAACAAAAGATGAGCCCATAGCTCTCTTATTTGCGATGATTGTCATGATCTCAGCAACTGTGAGAGATGCGATTTATCTCTCAATGTCCATCATCATCCACCTAAGCTCATGTGTCACTTCTGTGGTTTTGAGAAATCTCTACCAGTATCATGCGAAGCGTGCAAATGATGAAATCTGAGAAAAGTCGGTACTGGAACCCAGCAAATAGAAGAAAGCTTGAAAAGCTTATTTCCAAAAAATAGCATCTTTCGCTTTGACGCTGATAGTGTAAAAAATAAATGAGAAAAACAAAAAGCCCTCGAAACGCTGAGGAGTGCTGATGTCATCATAGGAACCAAGATGATTACTACTGGCTTTGATTTCAAAAGTGTATGACTCATATGAGTGATACTTCTCGAACAAGAGCTTGCAGTACCAAAGTACGATATAGAAGAAAGAGTCTATTCAAACATAAACCAACTCATAGGAAGATGAGAAAGAAATTGAGAAAAAACTGAAACTATTATTCAGACCTTTATCCCAAACAATGAAAATATAAAAAATATCATAGAAAGTAACTATAAAGAATTTTTTGTAGAGACGCTCAAGGAGAGAAAACTCTTTGATTATCCTCCTTTCTCAGAAATGGTAACACTCGAATACAGAGATAAAAATAAAGAAAAAGCTGAAAATTTTATCAAAATGATAGAAAATAAACTAAAAATCGAAGATACAAAAAATGAGTATGATATCACGCTCGTAGCAAAACCTATGCGCAGATATAATCAGTATCACTATAGAATGATTCTCAAGTGAAAAAACATACGATCTTTTCTCGAAAAGATAAAATACGAAATCATGAAAAATGGAAATCTGATAGTGATTTTCGAATAAAAATTTATCTTTTCTATTCTCACAACTTTTTAACATAAAAGATATACATGGAGTTGATTTGTACTAGGACTAAGGTACTATTTGAAGTATAAAAAATAATCACTAAATACACGAAGATAATATGAAATTTGAGATTGGAACCAAGACATTAAAAGATGGATTAAACGCTGTAAATCACGCTACAGCAGGAGTAACAACCACTCCTATACTGGAAAATATACTCATAAAGGTAAACTATAAAAATATAGTTCTCACAGCAAATAATCTCGAGATGGCTATAGAGTACATCATAGAAGATGATATCAGTATCAGTAGTGAGTGAGCTTTTTCAGTACCAAGCAAGCTCTTTTCAAGCTATGTAAGTCTCATAAATGACGATAGAGTAGAAATAGAGCTCAGATGAGATGATGCAGTTCAGATAAAAACTGAAAGTGGAAATACGAAGATCAAATGAATCGACGCAAAAGAATTTCCACTTATACCAAATATAAAAGAAGAGCTATCCCTCACACTTAAGTGAAGTATCGTAAAAAAATCTATAGAAAAGACACTCTTTTCTTCAGCTGAGTGAAATATTCGTCCTACTCTTGCAGGTATATTTGTAAATATATCTGGGAAAGATGCTATATTTGCATCGACTGATAGTTTTAGACTGTCAGAATACAAAACTCACTTTGATACTCCAGCTACGAATGAGTTTAAGCATATCATACCAAGTAAAACAGCATCAGAAATCAAGTGAATAATAAAAGATGATGACCAAGTAAAAATTATATCCGGTGATAATCAGATTGCATTTTTCTTTGGAAATGCAAAGATATACTCTCGTCTCCTGAATGGGAAATTTCCAGACTATAGTAACTTCTTCCCAAGCTCATATGCAACTAGAGCAGTAATCAATAGAGTTGACCTCATGCAAGCACTCAGAAAGATAAACCTCATCAGTAAAGAAAACAACTACTCAATCAAAATGAGTCTCAGCAGTGAAACAGGAATACTCCTCGAAACATCTGAAACTCAAATCGGTGAAGGTGAAGTAAGACTCGTATGAAGTGTAGAGGGCGAAGACAACATAGTTTGAGTAAACTCAACCTATTTTCTCGAAGCGCTCGGAGTTATGAACTCGACTCATATCGCTATATCATTTGAAAATCCGCTCGCTCCTATCCTGATAGTACCAGAGCTAGGAGAAAAGCAAAAGAACGATGGAACAGAGTTTAAGCATATTATCATGCCACTGAAGATATAAAATAAAGACTCCCAAGTTGGGAGTCTTTATTTTATATATGAGTTTATGAGACAGGCATACTTATAAATTCCTTATTCAAGTCTTCTTCATTTTCTTCTTGATCTAAATCATCATTATCTTTTTTAGTATCATCAGGCATTTCTGTCATATTCTCAACAAATTTATGTTTCTTAGGAAGTATACAAATCTCACCATTCTCAAGTGTAGTAATTTCTAAATCATCTGGTAATGAACATAGAACTCTAGCTTCTCATTTTGAGACTCATGAATCCATAAGCTGTACAACACATTTATTTGTATCACTAATAATGCTTTCAGTTGAATCTTGACCATAAGCATTAGTGGGAGTCGCGATATTGAGAGCGACTCATAGTAATGCTCAACCTAAGAATTTATTCATAATCACAAAAAATAATGAATTAATAAATTCATATTAATTATTTTTTGTTTATTGTCAATATTATGATTTAAAGGCTTCTCAGAGATTTACTATTATCTGTCTAAGTCACTGATTTTTCTTCACTGAAGCTGTTATGATTTCTTGCCCAAAAAATATATCCTCTGCATGTTTTAAAGACTTACTCGTATCTGATTTACTGAGTTTATCAACCTTTGATAATACTATTAAAACTGGGAGTTCTAAGCCTTGGATGTATTTAAACATATCTATATCTGATTGCTGTGGTCCTATCTTTGAATCTACTATGAGTACTACTTTTTTGATATTTCATCTTCTTTCTTCGACATACCAGCTGATGAGACTATCGAGATCTTCTCTACGCTCTTTTCCCATCTTTGCAAATCCATATCCAGGCAAGTCGGTAAAATAGTATTTATTATTCGCTATAAATATATTTGCTGTTCTGGTCTTCCCTGGCTGAGAACTCGTTTTTACTAGATTTTTTCTATTAAAAAGTCCATTCATCAAGCTTGATTTCCCTACATTTGATCTTCAGACAAATATGACCTCACTTCTATTTTCGAAAAATATTTTTGAGTTATTAATAGAAACTGACTTCAGGAATTCTACGTTTTGGATTTTCATCTCAGTATATAAATAGTAAATATGAAACCTAATATAACATTTACCCATAGATTGTAAACTCTTTTTTTCGCTTAATATCAGTAAAAACTAGACGAAAATCAGTAACTATCCTATAATAGAAGTAATAAAAGTTAACACTTTCTCTATGGAACAAAACAAAAAAATTATCTGAAATGCAGTCAGTGCATATTTTATGATATTTATCTCGCTATTATTTCTCTTTAACAAGGATAATAAATATCTCAATAATTCATTTGTAAAATCACATACAAAAACTGCGTTTATCATACATGTTATGTTTCTCGTTACGTATATAGTATTTGTTTCATTTTGACTTTGAAAAGAGTTTTCTGTACTTTGATATGGGGTCAACACTATACTTGCTTCTGTGATATTTATAGGACTTCTTGCTATGCTTCTCTATGGTATATATAGGGCAAATAAATGAGAAGTACTTACTGCTGATGAGCTCCTGACACTCTCACGTCAAGATACACTCGTAGAAGTAGAAAAGAAAAACTTCAACGAACAAGAAAAGATTTCTATCATACTCTCATATATACCATTTTTATGATATATCATTTATGGTCAAAACTATGAAAATCCTACACTTAAAAATATAAACAAGATTGCGCTCATAGCTTGAGTATTTATCGCATTACTTTTTGTCTTCTCTAGCTATAATCTCGCACTCTTATTCAGTCTTGGATATATTGTATTTGTAGTATTTAACTGCATAGTACTCGTGAGCAAAGATGAGCTCGTTAAGATCAATATAGACAAAATCCCAACTCCAGAAGATAAAATCGTAATACAAAAGTCTCTCTGAGAATATATGAATAGATATTTCTGAAAAAAGCAGTTTGTAGAACTCAAAAAAATAGTTGCAAGAAAAAAACAAGAGCGTGTAACAGAAGAAAAAAAGAGTACTGAAGCTCTCTCGAAACTCAGCAGTGTATCGCTTCCAGCAAAACTTATCTATATACCATTTTTTGTACTCATATATCTACCTCAGCTAAAATCAAAGCAAAATCTCCATATAAAAAATTCTCTATGAATAAGTCTATGGATTATTCTTTCTTGGTGTATATTTGGTATCAGTAGCTCAGTGCAAATATTTGCACTCTTCCCTATAGCGTATGGAATCTGATTTATAGATAGATTATGATACCGTATGCCATACGCATATGAGATGTATGAGATTATCTTTGAGAAGATACTTGGAGGTATATTTGGAATATTTAAAAAATGAGAAAAACTCCATAAAGTTGAAAAATCAGAGAAACTCATTGCCAAGAAACCTACAGAAACATCTGCGAAATCAAAAAAGCAATCGTAGTTCATACTGTTTCCGTCCTTAAAACTCTATCTCCTAGATAGAGTTTTTTATATCCTAGACTACCAAAAGAGTTTACTTCATTGTCTGAAAATCATCATTCTGGTCATACCCATACATTTATAGACTTTGCAGTATTTATATCTAATTTTTTGATTTCTATAGACGCGTCTCATGATGTATGTAAATAGATATTATTTCCTTCTATAGAGGTTGCATCTATACTATCTAGCATGTAGAGTTTTGGTATGAGATTTCTATTTGATTGTTCTACTGCTTCTTTTATTATTTTTTCTAGTCTCTGCTGTTTTGCATTACTGATACGAAGCTCCTGACTTCTTTCCGTGCGATAAATATAAAAGTTAGCGATTCATACTTCCACACCTTTTTGGAGGATATATTCTATCTTTGATAGTTTATTTGGACGAGCTTGATAGAGATTTATATCTATGTTATTTTCTGATGCTTTTTCTATGGTATCTTTTTTTTCTAGTACTACTTCTCTACTATCTATATGGGTAATTTCATAGAGATAGTCTACAAGATTCTTTCCATCAAAAAAAATGAACATATTTCCAACCCTACTCCTAAGCACACGCGTAAGCTGATGATATATTCATTCCTCTGAAAGTATCAGAGTATCTGAGAATGCTGTTTTTGGGAGGTAGATTCTTTGCATTATCCCGCTCTCGGCATACCGTAATAATCTAGTCATTTTTGATCAACCATAGATTTTGTAAGCCAGTTTTTCTTTTTCCCTTTTACGAAAAAACCTCTTTCATCTATGATACCTTGTTCCATAAGTGATTCTGGATTTTTTGTTTTGAGTTTCTTCTTTGGAAATTTTTGTTTATTTTCAAGATAATGTTTTCTCTTTTTATAGGCCATATTTTTTCTTGCCTGAGGATTTTCATTTCCTATATAAACCGAGTGATCTTTTTTCTTCTTTCCTTTTGCTAACTTTCTCGCTGCTGCTTGTTTTTTTACTATATTTGATTTTAGTCCGTGACTATTTGCCATTGTTTTTTAAATTATATGAATTAATTGCCAGTATTGTATTGAAAAAGAGACGTATTTCAAGTCTAGAAAACAAATAAAAAATAATATTATTTTCACAGTAGTTTTCAATTAAGCGAGTATATCATTAGCTCTTTTCTTAAATTGATTTGTGAGTACCGTATCAGCAAGTGCTAGCAATGTTTGAATCTTTACTTCTGTATGAGCATATTCACTATAGTGCACACACCTGTGAGCATCTAATATATTTTGAACTTTTCATGAATTAGATTTTACTCTAGTCCAAAGTAGATTAGGTTGAATAATAACATCAGGTACATATGAGTCATCATGATTTCAGAATTTATAATATTCAATCAAATCGTACATCTCTAGTGCTTTATTTCATCTAAATCACTTATCATGGTCCATAACCATAAGAACTTGTTGTAATGGACTTGCATTTCAATACAGTACGTGTAAGGCTTGATGAAAATGCATAGGAAGTTTAATAGTATTGAGTCCTGGATGTCTTTCTCATCACCTTGAAGTAGGTACGATATGATGAATACTTGTAGAATTCATAAAAAGATATGGTTTTTGAAATCTAATTTATTTGACTTATTTTATTTATATTCTTTAGAATATCAATTATTTTACTTGAAATCATAAACCTCCTTTTCAAACCTCAGCTTCTCACACAAAACAATGCAAAAAATAATAGCACTACTTTCGTAGTACTATCAATTTTTTGTTATATTGGAGCACCTTAGTGAAGGAAGTGAGAACTGAGATGATGAATTATTCTATATAGCTTTCTTAATATTTTTATCAACAGGACCTATTAGAGTTTATAATCATAATTCATCCATCATCTTTTTGGGAATTTCATTAAATCAACCACATACTTTTGTTACTAGTGGTAATCAATGAACATTTGATAAAAATTTTCATAATTCATCTATATCTATTTTTGTAAGATTTTGGTTATATTTAGAAGATTGTTTTTTAAATACATTATATGTTAACCACATGTCTCATGTATTTATTTCTCCTCATCTGTATGACACTATCACATGAAATATATATTTTTTTTTGCACATATTAAGAAAAATATTTTCTATATTATAAAAATACATGCATCATTTTTTAAATTCAAAATAATCAAATGATAGATTTGTACTAATTTTTATTTGAGCCATTTTTTAAATTAGGGTCTTCCCTAGTTATAGATTAAAATGTGTGTTTTAAATTCAAAAAACAGAACAGGCTATATTAGTGTCTTAAAGTATCTCTCTATAAGATCATTTATACTTTCTTACTCTCGTAACCTTTTATTTTCCTAGTACCATCTTCTTCTCTCTCAACTTCAACAACAAGTTCATATTTCAAATCTTCTTTTCACAATTCGTGAAGTGAGATTTGTAATTTATATTCTCAGGATTCAAGTCTTTCAATTTCTCATACTGTAACATTAGTAATACTATCGTACCATCAAGTAAATGTCTCAAATGAAACTGGAGGATTTGAGTAATTTTGATACTGTTCTCTTAAATCACTTATATTTCTGATTCAGGTTGAATAATCGTCTAATCAAAAATGTAAATTATTATAATGCTTTCTTAGAAAATGTTTATCAATAATTCACTCTCCTTCTTCAAAAAGCTTTTTCTTAGTCTCTAGATAGTTATCAAGCCCTCTGAGTTGTAAGACTTTATCATAAGTATTTTCCCACTCAGGCATAATATCTCCTCTCGCAAATTCATTTCATAAAACATAATTTACTCTAAAATTAGAAAGTTCTATATCCTTAGTTAAATCATCTATTCTACTTGCATAAACTAAATTATCCCCAGCAAAGAATATATTATCACTTACATGATTGTTTTTCGTTCAAATAGCTTTTTTTGTTTCTAGTGAGTATAAAGTTGCTTGTATAAGTCAATTACCTCAATGCGAATTATATTCTCGTAATAAGTAGCAAACATTAGTCTCTATATCATAAAAGAAAGTGAGGGTATCTGAAGTATTTTCTTCATTATTAAATAAATCTCAATATCCTTTCCCTCAACACAACGTACTTCTAAAAGCCTGAGGAAGTTCTTCTGAATTATACCCTATTTTATATTCCTTATAGGTCTCAACATCATCTTCATCTATTGCTCATAATTCATAAGCTTCTTCTGCTATCTTATATTCTTTGTATTCATTTATACCTATATAAGAGATACTAATTAATGGCAAAAGTAGCAGTAGAGGAATAAAAACAAATAGTTTTTTAAATCTATACTTAGGTATAGAATAATCTATTGCCTTTATATCTCACTTAAATAAATAGATTAATATAATATTTACTATTTCTATAAAAATAATTCATCAAATAATTCACAGAGAAAATCATATTCAATCTCAAACAGATATCCATTCGTCAGTAAAAGCGACTACAAATCAAATAAGAGCAACTCAAACTAAAATAGAATAGAAAAAGAAATATAATACTTTAATAATCCTATACCATATGTCTTTACTTTCCTTAGGTATAGGGCATCTTTCTCAGCAATGTTTACATTTTACTGCTTCTTCTTGTATCTTTTCTGCACAATAAAGACATTTTTTCATAAAACTATTATTAAATATTAATTACAATTTCAAGCTACTCTCCATCAAGCATTTTCAGCCTCTTTTGTACTACAGAAATACCTTTCTCATTTCTCAGGAGATATTTTAGTTCTTGTATAACTCTGACATCATTCATAATGATATATCTTCTCTCACTTGCTACTTATATTTCATTTTATATTACATACTCCATCAGATTGTGTATCTGTAAATCAAGAATAAACATTAGTTTCTTCTTTTTCTTTTAATCACCATACTCAACTCTCTTTTTCTTGAGCCTGCTTTTCTGCTTGTTTAAAATCTGATTGATATTTATAAGGCTTGTCATAAGTGTATTCTTTTGCATATCACTTTGCTACCATTTCTTTATTTACATTCACTCAGCCTGCGAAAATGTATACTAAATCCCTATCATAAGAATCTATTTTTCATTGAGAGTCATCATACTCTACTTGTATATCTCCTCATTCTAATAATGATAATAGATATTCTCTAGATTCTTTTCAGTATTGTTCTACTTCTCAAAATCTAAAGGCTGATGTTTCAGGAGCATCAATTCATATAAGCCTATAAGTAATATCTTCTCATAGTGTTGAATTATTGAGCGTTACAGTGTCTCAATCAATAACTTTTATCAATGTGAATATAGCTTCCAAATCCTCAACAATAGTTACTTCCTTTTCTACGGAAATATCATTCATAATATTTCTAAGTTGATATACAAGTTCATAAGAGCGTGTATTTAATTCTAGCTTTGGGAGAATATCATTGATACGAACTAATATATCCTGAAATTTTTGGTTATCTTGAGTATATACTCTCTCTAATACAGGCTGAAGCTTGTTAAGTGAAGCTTTATCTTTTATACTAAGATCATAAGCGAATACCGTTGAAATTGAGAACATAATAATTATAAAAGTAGAAAGGATTTTTTTCATAAGACTTTATATTAAGGTTAATACTACTAAATAATCTAAGGTTATTTCTAGCAAAGTCTAAAATTTAATATTTTTTAAGATGGAATTAATATCAAAAAGTGAGGAAATCTCATTTATTTCATTTCATTGATTATTTTCATATAATGTGAATATTAGCGATCTAAGTATAAAGTAAATGATAGCATATTATCAGGATACATATCCTAGCGTCTTCTTTAAAGAAATATCTGAAGAGGGGCTATTTTGAACATGGAATAAAGATAAAACTAGTTTTAGATTTGAAATAAGACCTGAGCTATATGAGAAATATAGTCAGAAAGAACAACATATGTATTGATATGATTATCATTGATGATTAATTCATATGATCTCATGATTACAAGAAATATGACTTATAAAAGAATATGAATATCTAGGTAAATATATTTACAAAAAAGATGAATATCTAGAATATTTTAATAGTGAGAATATAGATCTTTGAAAGCATTTTTTTTATTCCTATGAGGAAGAAGGGTGAGTTTATGAATTAGAATACTCTCTAGAAAAAATATTATTATTAAAAAATATACTTTATAATACAAGAAGTCTGAAGCTTAACAGTTCCCT